>CAZWJX010000158.1:2139-5826 GCA_964634695.1 uncultured Syntrophobacterales bacterium
TGATCAAGCCTTTATTCCGCCTTGAATCGGCAGAAATTCGCGTTTACTGCCAGATAAAGGAAATTCCATATTTCGCCGGTAAATGTCCCTTTGCTAAGGGAGCAACCAGCCACATGTTCCTTGAAGCTCTGCAACTTCTTGAGACGAAAATGCCCGGAACCAAGCGAGACTTCCTTTTTGGGTTTATCGAAAATAAAAAGCCACCCGTATCGGAAGAAGTGCCCGAAAAGAAATGCATATCCTGCGGCGCTCTGTCCTATCAGGACGTTTGCAGCATCTGTCGGCTTAAAGAAGAACTTTCGAGAAAAGACAGGGAAGCCGTCGAGAGGAAACTAAATTGACCGGCGAAACCAACATTTCTTACAGACTCAGCGATTACGATTACGAACTTCCGGAAGAACTCATTGCGCTGGAGCCGTCACGGAGACGTGAAGAATCCCGGCTTCTTGTTCTCAAGAGATGCTCCGGCGAAATAGTCCACACCGTGTTCCGGGAAATTACCGGATACTTGCATCCGGGGGATCTTCTGGTCCTCAATGATACCAAGGTAGTGCCTGCACGTCTTTACGGAAGAAAAGAAACTGGCGGACGGGTAGAACTCCTCGTGCTTGATCCCTTTCTTGATCCCGAACTGGCTTCGGAGCGTGGGTATGAATGCCTCGTAAAGGCCTCAAAGCCCCTTAAGCCGGGTATGCCCGTGAATGTGATAAGTTCACGAGAAGGAGAAGGACATCATGAATCCGTTGTGCTTACTGTGATGGAGCAATCCGGGGAGGGGACGGTCAGAGTAAAGCTTCCTGACGGATGGAATATAATGGATCTTCTCGAAAAATTCGGTGAAGTGCCGCTTCCTCCCTATATCCGCCGGAGCAAGACACCGGGCCCCGAGGATCTGGAGCGCTATCAGACGGTCTATGCAAGGCATCCCGGCGCGGTTGCAGCTCCTACAGCGGGGTTTCACTTCAGCGAAGAAATTCTCCGGGAGCTGCAGAATCAAGGAATCTCCATTACCTTTGTGACCCTTCATGTGGGTTACGGAACCTTCGAGCCCGTTAAAACCGAAGATGTTCGCCAGCACAAAATGCACAAAGAGTGGTGCGAAGTGAGCAGGGAAACGGCAGATCTCATCGATTCCACGAGAAGGCAGGGCGGGCGAGTAATAGCCGTCGGGACAACGGTCGTACGGGTGCTCGAAGGAGTAGTATCCCAATGTTCTGATTTTCCCTACCGGGGATTTTGCGATTGCTATATCGTTCCCGGTTATCGTTTCAAGGTGGTGGACGCAATGGTTACGAATTTTCATCTTCCAAAGTCAACCCTGATACTGCTCGTTTCGGCCTTTGCAGGGCGAGATCTTATCCTTTCGGCATACAGAGAAGCAATAGCGAGACGGTATAGATTTTACAGTTACGGCGATGCGATGCTCATTCTCTGAGGGAGGTTTTTCCTTATGAAGTCCCGCGTCCTTTTCGAGCTGATTGCCAGAGATCCGAACACCCGAGCGCGACGGGGAATCATCAGAACGGCTCACGGCATTGTTGAAACGCCGGTTTTTATGCCCGTTGGTACTCAGGGCTCTGTAAAAAGCCTTACGCCGCACGATCTCATCGAAGAAGACTGCCGAATTATACTGGGCAACACTTATCATCTTTACCTTCGCCCCGGTCATGAACGGATAGCACGCCTTGGAGGACTCCATAGATTCATGGGCTGGGAACGAGCCATACTGACCGACAGCGGAGGATATCAGGTTTTTAGCCTTGCCAGGATCAGGCGGATTGAAGATGGAGGAGTTGAATTTCAGTCCCACATTGACGGATCAAGACACTTTCTCACACCCGAAAAAGTTATGGAAATTCAGAATGCCCTTGGATCCGACATAGCGATGGTGCTTGACGAATGCACGCCCTACCCTGTCGACTACGAATACGCAAAATCTTCCGTTGAGCTTTCACTCAGGTGGGCTTTAAGGTGCAGAGAAGCACACAGAAGGGATGATCAGGCAATATTCGGGATTGTTCAGGGAAGTGTGTTTCTGGATCTTCGAAAAAAATGCCTTGAACGGCTTGTTGAAATCGGTTTTGACGGCTATGCCGTTGGCAGTCTTTCTGTTGGGGAACCTAAAGAAGCAATGCTGGAAGTGCTTGAAGGTATTCTACCGCTATTCCCCGAAGATGCTCCTCGCTATCTCATGGGCGTCGGAACGCCTGAAGACATTGTCGAAGGAGTAGCTCTCGGGGTGGACATGTTCGATTGTGTGCTCCCTACGAGAAACGCTCGAAACGGAACGCTTTTTACTTCGTGGGGCAAAATAAACATCAAAAAGCAATGCTACGCCGATGATAATCGTCCCGTAGATCCGGAATGCTCATGTTACACGTGCAGGCACTTTTCCAGAGCATACCTGAGACACCTTTACGTAGCGAGAGAACTCCTTTCCTACCGCCTGAACACCATCCACAACGTTCACTTCTACCTTTCCATGATGCGAGAAATCAGAGACGCCATAAGTAACGGTAAATTCGTCGACTGGCGAAAGTCTTTTTATGAACGGCGCAATTCAGAAGAAGAGTAGCCCATCTATCGTGTGACTGATAATGACACCCCTTCCATCGTCATTGCGAGGCTGCCGTTTCCCGTTGTGTCATTGCGAGCGCCCAAAGGGCGCGTGGCAATCCCTACCGAATCTGTCATTGCGAGGCTGCCGCAAGGCAGCCGTGGCAATCTCTTTTTGCCACAACAGAGAGATTGCTTCGTCGCTTCGCTCCTCGCAATGACGAGTGTAGGTGTCATTGATAGGGGTAGGGACGGCGCATTGGTTTGCGCCGCTCCTCCCTCCGAACCGTGCGTGCGGATTTCCCGCACACGGCTCTCCGGTTGGTGGTTTTACCTCATGAGGACTGGAGTAGAGCCCTATGAGCCTCTTCAAGGCTTTAAAGCCCATGTGCCCGAAAGAAACGATTTGGCCAGCGTTTGTGGTACGTAGACCTTAATCAGACTGAACCATACGCCTCCTTTCACCCCCTTTTCGATGGCCTCCAGCATGGGCTCCGTCCACACGGAACGTTCCACCCACGCCCAGTCTCTGGGCCGGGTCTTTCCCGTTTGTTTAGTCTCTTCAGACAATGACACGGGTTTCCTTTCGCTCTTTGTGGGCTTTGCCCATCCACCTTCCTGCGTCCCTTCGCTCCACGGGCATTACCCCGCTTCATCGCTACTATGAACGCTCTGACTCCTGCCCGACTGGCTCTTCGTGCCTAAGGGCAATGAACACCAACCTTTCATCGGGCAGGTCTCCCCGATTCACGTGGCACTCACTTCCATGCATTCCGTCTCCAACCACCTGACGCGCCCTGTCATCGCTTTTGCGCTGCCCGCCCAGCGTGACAGGCTTCCCGGTGACCGCTCTTATGGGTTCGCCCCGACGGTCTCCGGGTCTGGACTTCGCTTTTCCTCGGCAAGCTCGTCGCTACGCCCGGCCGAATCGAGTTCGTCATCCTACGGACTGCATCTTCGTCTCCGGTTGCTCTCCACCCCGCCTCACGGCGACGCAGTTACCTTCGACTACCGGGAGCGGGCATCTCCCGGAAGAGGACTTTCACCTCTCTGTGTGCGCCAGATCTCGGGCGCACCGAGGCCACGAAGTGGCCGTGGCAATCTCTTATTTACTACAAACAGACAGATTGC
>CAZWJX010000159.1:0-5805 GCA_964634695.1 uncultured Syntrophobacterales bacterium
TTCGTCGTCCGCCAGAGGCGGACTCCTCGCAATGACGGTATAAAAAGGCTCGCAATGACAAGATACGAGATTGCTTCGCCTTCGCTTCGCTCCGGCTCGCAATGACACAAGAGTGCGCAGTTACCGCAATTTTCTAACAGCCTCAGATCAGTTTGACAGCTTTTGAATTTCTATTCTATCACGCGCAGGCAATCCTGAGGAAATCTGTAAGTTCCTTTTTCATCAAGAGTAACTTCAATCAGCGCGTCAGGATCGTTCTTGACCGTATCGGGATCGGTAATAATACCGTGAAGCCCGATGAATTCGTCCATAAAGTCTTCCCAGCTTTCGTCATCTGACCTTCTGTAAATTTCTACTTTCTGCCCCTTTTTAAATGTCATGGGCTTTTCCCCCTTTGCTACTGTCAGAGGGTTTACGTTAAAGGCGGCATGGTTTCATCCTGCTTCCTGGCAGCTTTATTTCTAGCACAATTTATACACAACTTTAAGTCCGGCGAAAGATCCATGAAATCTTTAAGTCGGTTCATAACAAAATCATGGTAACGTTCGGGGCCTATCGGAGCACCACATTCAGAACAGTATTCCAGCTTCAGCCTGTTAAGTTCCGTCCCACACAGACTGAGAATACGCTCTCCGTTGACTTCTTCAACCTGCATAGCATCATTCGGGCAATTGTAAGCACATGAACCGCAAAGAATACACTTTTCAGCCACTTTGCGAAAATCGGTCTGGACGGGGTGATCGAAATCGAAATGACCAAAGGGCAGAGCGTCGACTTTCATTCTGTCCCGGCAGACCTCCACACACTTTCCACAACGCCTGCAGACATCGCACCTGAGGCAGCGATAGGCTTCTCGTCTGGCATCCTCTTCGGAATAGCCCAGTTCAACCTGCTGAAAGGTGATTTTTCTGCGGTCGCAATTGAGAAGTGGCATCTGAGGACGCTGAAGACGCATTTTATGAGTTGCCGTTGTGCGAAGGAAAGGAAGACGCCTTCTTCTGACCGGAACAGGTGGACGTTTGGGAAGTGGAAGTCCCTGCAAATAACGATCAATTGCCTCAGTCGCTCTCTTCCCTGCGCCTATAGCTTCTATTACCGTTGCAGGCCCTGTTACGACATCTCCGGCGGCAAAAACGCCTTTAATCGACGTTTCCATGGTAACGGTGTTGACCTGAATCGTTCCACGGCGGGACCATTTAAGATCCGGAAGTTCTGTAAGTCCATCGGGCTTGACAACCTGACCGATGGCCGTAATGACGCAGTCCACGGGCAGATCGTGTTCGCTCCCTTCGACAGGGATAGGCTTTCTTCTTCCCCGTTCGTCAGGCGGTCCAAGGACGGTTCTGACGCAGCGAAGACTTTCCACTCTGCCGTCACGTCCCTGAATCGCCACAGGAATGGTAAGAAACAGGAAATCAACTCCCTCCTCTTCAGCCTGAAGCACTTCTTCCTCATGGGCCGGCATTTCCGCTCTTGACCGCCTGTAAACCATCGTGACTTTACTGCAACCGAGCCTTATACAGGTCCTTGCCGCATCTATGGCAACATTACCACCACCGACAACAGCAACCCGGTTTCCCGGTTTGATACGCTCTCCGAGAGCAACTCTCCGCAGAAAATCCACTGCGCTTATTACCTGAGGGAAGTCGTCCTCACCGGGGATGTTCAGCCTGTAGGATCCATGGGCCCCAATAGCTATCAGGATTGCTTCAAAGCCCTGTTCCTTCAAATCCTCAATCGTTATGTCCCGCCCGAGCCTGGTATTCAACCTGAATTCGACGCCCAGTTCTCGAATCATATCGACTTCCCGGTCGATCACCTCCCGGGGAAGACGGTATCTCGGGATGCCTACCATCATCATACCGCCGGCTACGGGAAGAGCGTCTATGACTGTTACATCATATCCCTTAAGAGCAAGATAGTAGGCCGCAGTAAGACCCGCAGGACCCGCACCGATGATTGCAACTTTCTTACCCTTCGGGGGCGCCTTCGGCGGATTTTTATAACCGCCCTTTGCCATAACGCGTTCTGCGGCAAAACCCTTCAGATTTCTTATGGCAATAGGCGTATCTATTCTTCCACGGACACAGACGAATTCGCAAGGATGAGTACATACGAGACCGCAGACCCACGGGAAGGGATTGTCCTCACGAATGATCTCGATAGCTTCTTCGTCATGTCCCATGCCGATCAATGTGACATAGCTGGGAATATCAAGGCCAGCCGGACAGGCCATCTGGCACGGAGATGGTGCCAGTCTTGTGCAGTCGGCTGTAGGACAGTTTCTGGTCTCAATATGGCTCACGAAAACCTCAGCATAGTTGTCTAGAGCTTCGATAACCTTCATGCCGGCCCTGATGCACTCGTCGCATTCACCTTCTTCGACAATAGTCTTTGCCAGTTTTTTCAGTGCATCTATGTGCCCGAGCTCCGCTCGCCCCCACGAAATGTCATCAAGCAGAGCAATTATTTCCTCAACAAACATCCGACACCGTGGATGGGCAATACGCTGCAAGAGTTCCCATATTTCGGCACGAGTCTGTGCCACTTCGCATCGAATAGCTTCTTTCCCGCCGCTCAAATTATCCCCTCCCCTGTTGTTTTGCCGGCCTGCTCCACTCTATCATGAACGCTACTCAAAGTAAGCCGTCGCTCTGGCGGCCCGCTCTCGTCTGACCGACGACACCTCGCTTGCATTCCCGAAATAGAGACACTTTGTAACGCACACGGTCACACATGCGGGACGAAGACCTTTATCCAGCCGATCCATGCAATAATCGCATTTTACGACCTTACGCTTTTCCGGATGCCATTGGGGAACTCCCCACGGACAGGCTGCCATACAGGCTTTACATCCCACGCACAGAGTTTCGTCCACAAACACTATGCCGTCTTCCCGTTTCTGCATAGCATTCGTGGGACAGGCAGCCACACACCATGGTTTCTCACAGTGAAAACAGGGCATAAACTTAAAGAAAGCTCTCGGAAGCCCACCCACAAACTTAGGCCCCACCGAAATCACTTCACAGGGCTTAGGTCCCCGGGGAAGCTCCTTATTTATCTTGCAGGCCACTTCACAGGCTTTGCAGTTAATACAACGTTTGGCATCCTGCATGAGGTAATATTGGCTCATCGGCTATTCTCCCTTTCATTGTAAGCTAGGTCCAGATTGCTCATCATCTATAGTGTGGCTATTTCTTGTAGGCTCGTCTGACTCTCACAAGGGTGTCATCAAGAGCCGGGCTACCTCCGACGTTGTCCGACCGGTTTTCTATGATCACCGCATCAGCCGCTCCTTTGCCAAAGCTTCTCGTGGCAAACTTTGATGTATGACCAAAACCATGAAGCATAAAGACCGCTTCAGGATGAATCAGATCGGTGACGTAAGCCTTTAAACACACATCGCCGCAGGATGAAGAAACTTCAACGAAGTCTCCAGAACTTATACCGAGTCTTTCAGCTTCACGAGAATTAATCCAGAGCATGTTTTCAGGAACAAGTTCGTTGAGGTAGGGATTATTCTGCGTAGATACATGCGTATGCTGGGCACAGCGGCCTACCAAGAGTCTGTAACGTCCCTCTGGAGGCGGCATCACAGGTTCGTATGGCGGGAAGGATGGATAGCCGGCTTTTTCCAGAAGGGACGAAAGGAATTCTATCTTGCCGGACGGTGTTTTAAGCTTGAGACCGTTTTCCCGATCCCACCAGATTTCCTTGTCGGTGTATGCAACAAAGCCTTTTTGATCGAAATCTTCGATGGAAAATCCTGTTCCATCGAGCTGCCATTTAACAAGCTCTTCCATTGTTTCGTAGGGGAAAAACTTTCCGAAACCGAGCTTATCGGCCAGACGTTTAACTATAATAGGGGCCGGGAGAGTGTCGTAACGCGGCAGAACCGCCTGTCTCCTCAAGAACAGTTGAGGCTTAAGACCGTTTGCCTGCTGAACACAGTCGGTTCGTTCAAGAAAGACCGACTCTGGAAGCACAACATCAGAGTTCCACGCAATATCGCTCCATTGAATATCAATCGTCACAATGAAATCGAGTTTCTCAAAAGCTCTTTCTGTAAGCCCCCGATCGGGAATGGAAAGAAGAGGTTCAAAGCGGTTAAATATTGCGGCTTTTATCGGATAGGGATCTTCGTTCAGAATAGCAAAAGGAAGCATCTGGGGAACACCATGGTTAGGATCCGGAAGAGGAAAGATTTCGGTGCCTATTTTGTCGAATCTTATTTCATTTACCTTTGGGAGGCCGTCCTGTTCAGTGAGCTTTCTTGGCGGCTTACCACCTGCTTCCTTAGGTCCCTTTTTGAAGAACAATCCTCCCTTGGCTTCTATGCTGCCCATGAGAGCGTTCAGCATGAGAATGGATCTTCGGAAATAAATTTCATTCGGGTGGCTTGCTCCTCGATAACCAAAATGGAATATAACGGATGGCTTCTGCTGTGAAAGTTCTCTTGCAAGAGACACAATACGAACCGCCGGTATGCCTGTTTCCTTTTCTGCCCATTCGGGCGTGTAGGGCTGAACGAAAGCTTCAAGCTCCTTAAAGCCATGAACCCATCGTTCTACAAATTTAACATCATAGAGTTTTTCCTTGATGATTACATGCATAAGAGCGTAATTAAACGCAAGGTCGGTGCCCGGGCGGATCATAAAATAGTTGTGAGCCTTGGTAGCCGTGACGGTTACTCGAGGGTCAATGTAGGTTAACTTTGCGCCATTTTCTAAAGCCTGAAGCAGGAAATTTACCGGCCGCACTTCAAGAGCTTCAAAGATGTTCCTGCCATACAGCACAATATGTCTGGTGTTTTTGTAGTCTATGCCTATCTCGGGATCAGTGTACCCGAAAAGCGATCGACATGCTGTATTTACGGATCCTTTGCATAGGGCATCGTGGGTGAAGTGATTGGGGGATCCAAGAAGACGCATGAAGGTTTTATTCACGTGGGTAGCAAGATTTGCCCGTTCGCCCCAGACTATACTTCTTGCGCCATACTTTTGAGCTATTTCCTGAAGTTTACCGGCTACAAGATTAAGTGCCTCATCCCAGGAGACCCTTTTCCATTCGCCAGATCCTCTAGGTCCCGTTCTAACCATGGGCCCCTGAATTCTTTCCGTGTCATTAACAAGAGCCATGGCAGCAATACCTTTAGGGCATAAACTTCCCTGCATCCCCGGCACATGAGGATTGCCTTCAATCCACCTGACCTGGCCGTTCTCCACTTCCACCTTTATAGGACAACGCACGGTGCACATGAAACATAAGCTATAAACACTTCTTGCCATTTCTCCGCTCCTTGTGTCGTATTCAGAATTTAACGAAGAAACAAAAAATAAAGCTTTCCGACTCTACATTAAGCAACATAAATGCCACCGAATGATAAGACCTCAGATCTTGCCAATCTCAATTTGGCCGAACAATCTTCTGCTCGTTAGAAAGAGTTGCCCAAAAATAAAATTTTGCAGCCTGGAAATTCAGACACTTAAAAAGAGTCTCTTTATCGTGAAATAGCAAACGTCAAGTTTAACATGAGCCCGTTAGAAAAAACTGATTTAATGGATGATAATAGATGTACTTCATGCAGAGCTTAGACGGGTAAAGTAAAGCCATTGCAAGGCCGCCGTTTCCCATTAAGTCATTGCGAGGCTACCGCAAGGCAGCCGTGGCAATCCCTACCGAGTTCGTCATTGCGAGGCCGCGAAGTGGCCGTGGTGATTGCTTCGCTTCGCTCGCAATGACCACCAGTGTCACTGCGAGCAGTCCGCAAGGACTGCGTGGCAGTCTCAAGAGATTGCTTCGTCG
>CAZWJX010000160.1:0-1118 GCA_964634695.1 uncultured Syntrophobacterales bacterium
AACAAAATTGCCCCGATTCCATTGATGAAAAGCTTAAATACATATTAAAACAACAGATTAGAAACAGCGATTTTTTCTATTTTCCCAAATTCGCACAAAGAATACTTGATGAAGCAGGTTGCCCTTTGATTGTAAATGACGAAACCGGACGAAAAATCGACGTCGTGCTGGGACTTAGCGAAAAAATCGCATCCGAAAGGCGATTTCAAGCGATAAATTCCCTGGAAGAATTTGCAAAAAATAGAACCGTAAGAGTCTGGGGAGATGACGGATGGGAAAACGGGCTCGCCAGATCGATAATCTATTCAGGACCGGCGGGGCATTTTCATGAACTCCCCATAATCTATAACGCCAGCCGCATAAACCTTGACATTAACCGAATATACCAGAGAGATATTGTTCCTCTGAGAATTTTCGATATACTTGCCTGCGGAGCCTTCGTCCTGGCTGAGGATTCCCGAGAATTAGGTCGATTTTTTAAAAAGGGGGAAGAAATAATTTCCTACAGGAAAATTTCTCAAATACCGGAGATTTGTTCATACTATTTAAATCATGAAGCTGAAAGAAAAGAAATTGCCGCCCGAGGACGACAGAGAGTGCTGAAGGAACATACTCTTGAGCATCGTCTGTCCACTATCATAGACGATGTAAAAAATGAACTCAGGATACATTGAACCATGAAAATCGTGGGCGTTAAACCCATTTATGGTGGTAGCCTTACAGTAATGGAATACGCCCTCAATGCTCTCAGCCAGTTGGGTCATGAAGTAATCCCTCTGGATTTCTCCCGCTTTTTGCCTCTGTTCCGGCATATCAAACACACTGGAGACGGCCAGGCCGCTCGAGCGCTAAAAGAACAAATTACAAGGGAAATCATAGAAAAGCTTCACGATTATACTCCGGACGTACTATTCGGAATTGCTCAGGCACCTATTTTCCCGCAGGTTTTACATTTTTGCAAAAAACATAGAATTTATACCGTTTACTGGTTTGTGGAAGACTTTTTGCGCTTTGGATACTGGAAAAGAATAGCCGGTCTGTACGACCTGTTTTTGATAATTCAAAAATCACCGCTTGTGGAACTAATTAAAAAACTGGGCGGTCGTCCCCTTTACATA
>CAZWJX010000160.1:1128-5787 GCA_964634695.1 uncultured Syntrophobacterales bacterium
GTTTCTTTTGTAGGAGCAGGGTATCCGAACCGGATTGCTCTGTTTGAAAAGCTGGAACTGGAAAATTTTAAAATATGGGGCTCTGACTGGGTTCTGCCACCCGAGTCAAATCTATGGAAAGCATTGCAGAGAAACGGAAAAAGAATAGCTGTGTCAGAGTACGTCAAAATCTTTAACGCCTCTCTGGTCAACCTGAATCTTCACTCATCTATCAACCCGAATGAGATGGGAACAGGCGACTTTGTTAATCCCCGCACCTTTGAAATTGCTTCCTGTCGAGCCTTCCAAATCGTGGACCACAGGACGCTCCTCGGGGAGCTTTTTAAAGAACAGGAAGAAATAATCGTCTGCAGAACGATTGACCAGATCAAGCAAGCCATAAGACAGGCTCTTCACGAACCAGACTGGACCCGGGAACTGGCAGAAAAAGCTTACAGGAGGACACTAAAGGAGCATACTTACTTGCACAGAATGATTGAGCTTGTAAGAATTCTGGAGGAAAAGGCTTAATGAATCCAGATCCAGTCGTAATTTCATGCTGCATGATCGTGAAAAATGAAGAGTCCAGACTGGAAGGATGCCTTCGCAGTATAATCCATGAAGTCGACGAGGTGATAATCGTAGATACCGGTTCAACCGACAGAACTTTAGAAATCGCCTCGAAGTTTTCACCAAAAGTCAGAATTTTTCAGTTTGAGTGGACCGACGATTTCTCTGCCGCCCGCAATGCTTCGCTAAGCCATGCTAAAGGTGACTGGATATTATGTATAGATGCCGATGAACGTTTGAATCCGCTTGGGCGAAGAAACATCCTGAGAGAACTCGCAGAAAGCGGAAAAGCCGAGGCATACTCTGTGGGTATCAGAAGCTTGCACTGGGAGGATAACCTTATTTCAGGATCATTCGACTGGGCTATTCGATTTTTTAAGCGATTTCCTGATATCAAATTTACAGGAATCATTCACGAAAGTGTTGAACCTTACTTTATTCAAAAAGGCGCTGAAATACAACGAGCGCCCTTTATCATCGATCACTTTGGCTATGCCGAACCTGGAAGTGCCTGGTACAAAACAAAAATCGAGCGTAATTTTCGCCTTGCACTTAAGCATTTAAAGAAAAACCCAGGAGATCCTTACATTCTTTACCATCTAGCGTTGGCGGCATATCAACAAGGAAAAATTCGTGCTGCCTCCAGAATCGTAAACAAAGCTTATAGTATTCTAACCTCTACAGACAATAGCACCAGACGTCAATTGTCTTCCTACATCTTTAATCTAAGATCCAGACTTTTGTTCGAGGAAGGAAATTACTCCGAGTCCATAGACTGTGCGGACAGGTCATTGCGCCTGATACCCTGGCAGAAAAGCGCCAGGCTTCTGAAAGGCATAGCTTACATGAAGCAAAACAGGTGGGACGAAGCAATTAAATGGCTCGAAGAAGCCTTACAATTTGCCATGCACGAAAGCGATCCTCTTAGAAATCCCTCTCTGCTCAGCATGGAATTTTCCATCCCGCTTACAACGCTAAAATATCTAATAGGTTATTGCTATGAAAAAACCGGGAGACATAAGGAAGCTATATATGCTCTCGGAAATAATCAACCACCAGGAAATGTTCTTACGCTTGCCGGCTTATCGCTCGAGCAAGGAAGAATCACAGATGTCATGGATTACCTGACCATGCTGACAAAAACTCCTGAAATACACACAATCATCGATGAGATGGTCAGGATTTTCCACCACGCTATTTCCATCATAACAGATTCTTCATTGCCAGAGCTAGAAAGAACCGAAAGATTTCTGGCAGGGCTGGCAGCTAGACCTGATTGGAAAGATCTTTTGCCGCCTTTTATACAGGCAATTGTCTCGCAGCGAAAGACGTTATGTTTTATAAAAAAAGAGCCGGTCTCTCATCCAATCAGAGCTCGAATAGACATTCTTTTATGTTTACAAAGCGGACATATCACTGAAGCAGTGAGAAGAAGTTTTGCTGCTGTACAAAATGCGCTCAAAAAGCAAAGTCTTTCATCGGAAGAAATTGAAATGTTAAAATTTCACGCAGTACTTCTTACAAAAGCCGGAAGAGAGCGGGAAGCCTCGGCTCTCATAAAAAGAATTGGAAACTATCAGGAACGGTAAAATGAGCCGCTATTCATACAGGGTTCTTATAATTCAATTGACTCGTATGGGGGACATTATACAGACCATTCCACTTATTGTAAGACTGAGAGAAGAAATACCGGAAAGCCATATAACCTTTCTCTGTGTAGATCGATTTGCCGAAATCATTAGAGCGACTCCACTTGTCAACCGATATATCAAGATTCGACCGGAAGAAGCCCTAAAGCTAAAAAAGCTGAATACAAACAGTATTTCTTCAATTTTAGAGCATCCATTCCTGAAAGAACCGTATGACCTTGTTGTTAATCTGACCCACGATATGGCTTCTGCCTTAATTGCCAACAAAATCAAAGCATCGAGCAAATCCGGGGCAATAGCGGAAGATTCATCATCCTATCTGAAGTTGAAAGACAAATGGGGAAGATATGTATTTGCCTGCGTGAATAACCGGGAAGAAAATTCCTTCAACCTTGTCGACATCCACATCGGAATGGGTAAGGTAAGCCACAGCCCCGTTCGGGGCTACCTCAAAGCTGAAATCAGAAGTCAGGCAAAAATAGAAAAGCTCCTTTCAACTATATCCGTTCCTCCTGCTTCCCCTTTGGTAGCCTTCCACATGGGAGCAAACAAGCCGCACAGAACATGGCCTGTGGAACACTTTTGCGAACTGGCACATCTTTTAATAAAACACCACGACGCCTGCATTGTTCTTACGGGCTCACATGGAGAGCAAGCTATATTCGACGAGTTTGCCCGTGGAATATCCCAGAATTTTATAGAAAAAGGCAGGGTAATCAATCTAATAGGTTCAACAAAGCTTCAGGACCTAATTGCTCTTTTGTCTCGCTGTAGCCTTCTTGTGAGCAATGATACGGGCCCGATTCACATAGCCGCTGCTGTAGGAACTCCTACCATAGGAATTTACATATCTACAGCCTATCCGGGAGAAACGGCTCCCTACGGAGAAGGACACTATGTGGTGCATCCAACATTGTCGTGCTATCCATGTTTAAATGAACTTTCTGGATTTCAGTGCGGACTTCCATGCCGGTGGGCTATTCCACCCTCTCTAGTTTTTCATATTGCAACTTCAGTTATAGAAAACCGGAATATTCAAGCGTATAACAACACCGAAGCAGTAATTCTTAAATCAAGTTTCCTCTCAAATGGCACCCTGTTCTACAGCCCTATAGATTTTTCAAACTTGCCTTCAAAAATGAAATATAGCTGGCTGGATAAAAAATTCCTGCGAGTTCTGTGGGAAGGAATTCTAGGACTTCCTTCTGACTGGCAGATCATGTCCGGTGTATCGCCCGAAGAAGTATTAAGGCGGACGCTGAAGGCAAACGCTGTTCTGGAAGGCATTAATGAATTACTGAAAACTCAACAACTTGGCGTAAAAGATTCCTCTTTAAAAAATCTTTCAGGTATATTAGCAGAGTTTTTCATGCTGAGCGTCATCAGTGAATGTTACGACGACATTCCTCAGGCAGTAATCTCAATGAAACAAAAACTTACAGAGCTTCAATCATGGGCAAAAACAGCCTCTCAGTTTGCATGATAGTAAAAAACGAGGCACACCAGCTAGAAGAAATTCTTCAGCAGGTGCGGGCAATAGCTGACGAAATTGTCATAGTCGATACTGGCTCCGAGGATAATACCGTGGAAGTGGCAAAGCGCTATACCACCCGGGTTTTCTTTCTCCCATGGCAAGATGATTTTTCACTTGCAAGAAACTTTGCTCTTCAGCAGGCCCGGGGGAATTACTTTATGTGGCTCGATGCGGACGACCGTATCCCGCAGGACAGTGTCAAAAAAATAGCGTTGCTCAAAAACTACTTTGACGGGAAAACATTCTTCTCTTTCATACTCGAAGACATGAAAGGAGACAAAGTTCAATCTAGATTTTATCAGGTTCGGTGCGCTCCGCTCAGGGACCATATACGTTTTCGGTACAAAATTCATGAGGAACTAATTTCCTCTCTCAGGGAAGGGGGCTACAGAGGGGTCACAACGGACATCGTTATACGTCACTATGGTTACAGTGAACCGACAATCCTCAGTAGAAAGATGGAAAGAAATCTAAACCTTCTTCTCGCCGATTTCGAAACCCGAAAAGATAATGTGGATTATATTTTCTTGCTCGCTGTCTCATTTTTGTATTTTGAGCAGTTCGATGAGGCATATAGTGTTTTACAGCAGTATCTTGAACGCAAACGGCACGGTGCAGAACATCCGGCCACGTTATGCGAGATCTACAGACTTCTTGCACACATTGAATTACTAAGAGACAATCGCTCTGAAGCTATCAGACATCTGGTAAAAGCCGAGGCAATAGGCATACCTGGTAAGGCAGAATGGTACAGGCTGGGATGTACCTATGAGTATATTGGGGAATTAGCCAGAGCTCTCCATGCCTTTCGCAGGACTCTGACCGCTCCGTATCTGGTGGGCCCTGTCCCTACAATACCTGAGCCTCCGGAATGGGAGATTTACCTGAGGAAAACCGCTATACTTTACAGGCAGAAAAAAGATGAAG
>CAZWJX010000161.1:0-1202 GCA_964634695.1 uncultured Syntrophobacterales bacterium
CCCGAACAAAGTGAGGGCGAAGCAATCTCTCTGCTGTAAAAATAAAACATTGCCACTCGCCCTTCGGACGCTCGCAATGACGGAAAAAAGTGTCATTGCGAGGAGCGAAGCGATGAAGCAATCTCTTTGTTGTGGCAAAAGAGAGATTGCCACGGCCGCCTTCCGCCGGCCTCGCAATGACGAACGTTGGGATTGCCACGCCTGCCTCCGGCAGGCTCGCAATGACAAGAAAAGAGAACGCAGCCTCGCAATGACGAGAAAAAGTCGTCGCAATGACGAGATTGCTTCGTCGTCCGCCAAAAGCGGACTTCTCGCAATGACACAAAAAAAGAGCCATTGCGAGCGAAGCGAAGCAATTTCTTTACTATGACAAACTCGGGCTATCAACAAAACTGTTTGTGCTTGCATTATCAAGCTGCCCATGATAAAGGTTAGTGGGTCTAGGCTTAGGTCAGGATGGCTCTTGTTAAGCATCACACGAACATAGAGGAGGAGCAAAAATGAAAGTTTTTGTTGGTGGTCTGGTTTCGGCTTTCCTGGGCATTATCGGCGTTCTTATGTTTTTTAAGGATTTCCTCCATCTGCTGGCTGGTGCGCTGCCTCTTGCACTGCTTGTTGGTGGTGCAATGGCTGCCTATCTGGGATATGACGAGGTAAAAGATCAGGTTAGCATCCCATTCCTCAAGAAAAAAGCTTCCGGTGGATCGTCTGAAGCCGCCTCAGGAAGTGACGAAATCAGCAAATACAAAGAAGAACTGGAAAAATACAAAGAAGAAGTGGAAAAGCTTAAAGCCGAACTGGAGAAGAAATAAGCTACTTTCTATATTGTTGATGCCCCTTTATTTTAAGGTGAAGTATGAAGCCTTAAAAAAAGGGGCTTTTTCGTGTGCTCTAAGTGTGAGCTTCAGCCCAGCTTGCCCCATAACCAATATCGACCTGAAGGGGCACTCTGAGAGGACATACACCTTCCATCTTATCTTTCACCATGTCACCAACCTCAGCAAGAATCTGTTCAGGAACCTCAAGAATCAATTCATCATGAACCTGAAGAATTAACATGGCTTGCGGATACCTCTTTTGAAGTTCTTCATGAATCTGCACCATAGACATTTTTATAATATCCGCTGCTGTTCCCTGAATCACAGTATTCACTGCAAGCCTTTCACCCTGCTGACGCACAGTTTTATTCTGGCTTTTTATTT
>CAZWJX010000161.1:1214-5770 GCA_964634695.1 uncultured Syntrophobacterales bacterium
AATCCAGCGCTTCCGACCAAAGAGCGTTTTTACATAGCCGGTTTCCTGAGCCAGCGCGATAGTTTCTTCTATGAATCTTCTTACGCCCGCATATCTTTCAAAGTATCTTTCGATCATCTGCTTCGCTTCAGACTGGCTGATTCCAAGAGATCTGGAAAGTTTAAAAGGCCCCATTCCATAAATGATGCCGAAGTTTATAGTCTTGGCCTGACGCCTCATGTCCGGCGTCACATCTTCCGGTGCCACGTGGAAAATTTCGGAAGCCGTCGCCCTGTGAATGTCGTCCCCATCATGAAAAGCCCTGCACAGTCCTTCATCGCCACTGTAGTGCGCCAGAATCCGAAGCTCTATCTGCGAATAATCTGCCGAAAGGAGCTTGTAGCCCTTCTGCGGGATAAAGGCCTCGCGAATCCTTCGCCCCTCTTCCGCCCTTACCGGTATGTTTTGAAGATTGGGATTCGAACTGCTGAGGCGCCCCGTGGTTGTAACCGTCTGATTGTACGATGTATGAATCCTTCCGGTGACCGGATTGACAAGATCGGGCAGTTTATCCACGTAAGTATTTTTAAGCTTGGCAAAAGTTCGGTAGGCAAGGATCTCTTGAGCCACAGGATGCTGGACGGCAAGTTCTTCCAGAACGGTCATATCAGTAGAAGGCCCCGTCTTAGTTTTTTTTACAACAGGAAGTTTCAGTTTATCAAAAAGTATGACGGCAAGCTGTTTAGGCGACTGGATATTGAAACGCTCTCCAACAAGGCTATAGATGCGCTCTTCCTGCTCGGCAAGCCTTACTTCGAATTCTTTCGATAAATCCCTCAGTCTCTCAACATCAATGAGCACGCCGTTATATTCCATCTGAGCAAGCACATCTATGAGCGGAAGTTCCAGATCTGTGTAGAGCTTATACAGTTCCTCTTCCTCCAGACGCTTTGTGAGAACAGGGATCAGTCGCTGAATGACTTCGGCATCAGCTCCCGCATACTCTGCCGCCTCCTGAAGGGGCACGTCCTCAAAAGGCATCATGCGCTTTTTCTTATTTCTAGCCGTAACAGCAACTTCATCGTCCTGTGAATTTTCGCCATCCTCATCAACGGCCGTCACTTCACGATAAGTCTTCATGATTTCGCCGAGATAGCGCTCCGCCATCCATTTGAGGCCGTGAGCTCTCTGGCCGGGATCCAGAAGGTAGCTGGCAACCATCGTATCAAATCCAACGCCCCTAAGTGCAACGCCATATCGCTTGAATACAACGATCTCATATTTGAGATTCTGACCATACTTGGCGATCTTTTCATTCTCCAGAACCGGCCGCATGGAGTTCAGGAATTCGTTGAGATCCAGCCCTTCGTTAATCCTCTTCCCTCTCCGCACAGGCACATAAAAGGCTTCATAGGGTTTTAAGGAAAAAGCACAGCCTACAATTTCCGCCATCATTGGATCTTCCGAAGTAGTTTCAAGATCCAGAGAAACAGCCCCGGATTGTTCAATCTGGGCGATGAGCTCTTTGAGCTCATCCGGAAAGCTCAATATCTTGACCTGCCTCTTCATAACCCCGGCATCAGACGGCGTCCCGAATTCGGCTTTAGCCTCCGGGGCAGATCCATTACTTTCTGGTGATTTTTCCTCCTCCGCAACTCTGGAAACCATGCCGCTTATTTCTTTTAGAAAGCTCTTAAAACCCAGCTCTTCGTAAAACTTTTTCAGTCCTTCGATGTCCGGATCTTTCTTTTCAAATCTTTTCAGGCTTACAGACCCGGCAAGATCGTCTCTCAGAAGAACCAGTCTCTTGGAAAGAATCGCTTCCTGCTCATGCTCAAGAAGCCGCTTCTGAAGAGATGGTTCAGAAGAAAGCTCCCCACGGCGGGCCGCCTCAAGCAGTTCTTCCAGGTTTGAGTAATTTTTGAGAAGTTTTACAGCCCCCTTTTCTCCAATGCCAGCAACGCCGGGGACATCATCGCTTTTATCGCCAACAATGGCGAGGAAATCGGCTATCTTCGACGGCGGGACCCCAACCTTATCTTCTACAGCCTTTTCGTCATACCATATATCACGCTGAGGATCCCACTGAAGAACCCGGGGAGATTCAATGAGCTGGTGAAGGTCCTTATCACCCGACACAATCACCACGTTGTAGCCGGAATCCTTCGCCCAGCGAACTGCCGAAGCAATGAGATCGTCGGCTTCGTACTGAGGTTCCTCCCACCGCGGAATACCCAGAAGATCTATCAATTTTTTTATGTAACCGACCTGAGTGATGAGATCTTCAGGCATGATCTCCCGCCGCTTTTTATAATCAGCGTAGGTTTCATGACGGAACTTTTTACCCGGAGCGTCGAAGACAACACACAGGTAGTCGGGATTTTTATCTTTAAGCACTTTGTGAAGCATCTGTGCAAAGCCGTAAATCGCTCTGGTAGGAAGCCCCTGCGGACTCGTGAGATTCGCCTTTACGCCGTAGTAGGCTCGATACAGGTAGGAACTTCCATCAATCAGGTAAATCGTTCTCGTTTCGTTCTTCTCCATCCCTGGTTCCTCCGTTTAGCGGCGGGAGAAGATATTCCAAGTTTATGTTGCTCATAGCGCGATAAATATTTCCACGAATCTTTTTGTTAGTCCTGTAAAGGTTTGCGAGCATCTCCTTGATCATGGCCCGTCTTCCGGTTTTGGCCGAAGGACATGGATTTTCGATGTAAGGAAGCCCCTTTTCCCTGACGAATTTTTCAACTGTTATGGACGGCATAAGCGACAGGGGACGGATAACCACAAGTTCCCCGCCGAAAAATTCCTGCCTTGGAACCATTGTAGCTACCTGTCCACCGTAACATACATTCAGGAAAAAAGTTTCGATAATGTCGTCCTGATTGTGCCCGAAGGCAATCTTTCGGTAGCCCCGATTCCAGGCAATCTGGAAGATAGTTTTTCGCCGAAGACGTGAGCACATAAAACAGGGATTTTCTCTGTTTTCCTTCCCGTGAGCCCTTGTTCCGTAGTCGGTTCTTACGATTTCGTATGGAATATTTCTTGTGCTGAGATAGGATTCCACGATTTCCGGCATCCCCGGATCAAACCCCAGATCCACATACACGGCGAATAATTCATAACGGATCGGAATGTAACTGAGCCGCTCCTGAAGCAGATGAAGAAGAAGCACGCTGTCCTTGCCGCCCGAGAAAGCAACAGCTATTCTGTCGCCGTCATCTATCAGGCTGTAGCCATGAACGGCTTTACCAAAAAGATGTCGAACTTCCCGTTCAAGATAAGTCCCCATTTTCCTACGTCTTATAAAGCGTCCACTGCTGTCCCCTGAATGTTCAGATATTCCACGGCTCGCTTAAGCCCTCCAAGCGTCAGATCCTCCATGTGAAATATGGTCGCAATACGGCGTATGGTCGAACTTTCATACTGCCAGAGCTCTTTTCTTATGGGATTAAGCCAGACACTTGCGGGAAAGGCCTTTCTCAATTCCTGTAGCCACTGATACCCCGGCTTCCTTACTGCCGTAAACATATCGATAGACCCGAAGGAAGCCATCAGTTCGGAAGGAGCCATATTGGCATCTCCGATTATGATAAGCCTGGCCTTTGGGCCGAGCTGAAGTAGGTCGTCCCAGCGAACGGGTTCGGTTCTCTGCGGATTTTTATAAACCGTACCGTAAATGCAGTTGTGGAAGTAGTAATAGCGCACATGCTCGAAGGTATCCCTGATGCGGTGAAAGAGCGTCTTTACAAGCGGAATATAAGGTGTCATGGAATATCCACCGTTATCCAGCAGTACAATTACTTCGACCTTATTACGAAGTTCCCTTCGAAAGATGAGCTCAATCTCACCGCCGTTTTTGGCTGTGCGATAGATTGTTTCGTCCACATCAAGTTCCGCAAGTGGGCCTATGGGACGGAGGCTTTTCATGCTGGAAAGGATCTGACGGAGATTTTCTCTGGTAAGCGGCGCATCATCGGCGTAATTTATATACCTTCGCTCGCCTATGACTTTCCTTGCAGTTCCATGCACGCTTCCGCCGTAGACTCTAATTCCGCCATCCTGCGGAGCGGAAGCGCTGTGCCCGTAAGGAGATGACCCTCCGGTGCCAATCCATCGAGATCCACCGTGGTGGGCTTCTCGCTGAGCCATAACCGTTTCCCAGAAGCGACGTATTAATTCTTCCATAGGTAATGCCTGAGCGTCTTCAGGAGACAGTCGTCCCGCCCTTACCTCTTCATCAAGCCACTTCTTGAACGGCTTTGAATTAAAGAGATCTTCCCACTCCTGAAGTTTTTTGTATCCATCTTCGCCGTAAAAATAGGCTGAAAAGGTCTGTTCAAAGATATCGTAATGCTCAACTCGTTTTACGAAGATCAAGCGCGTCACAAGAAAAAGTGAATCTATATCCCGGACGAGACCCTTACGGACGGCATCGTAAAAATCCATGATACCGTGAACGCTTACAGGAAAGCCGGCATCTCTGAGACGATAAAAAAACTCAATCATCCTAAAACCTTTCTCTCCGCCTGATTCCCTTGAATTTCAGGATGTCTTCCGTTCGTTTAAGAAGCGTTCCA
>CAZWJX010000162.1:0-5760 GCA_964634695.1 uncultured Syntrophobacterales bacterium
GAGATTGCCACGCCCGCCTTCGGCGGGCTCGCAATGACGGCGGGAAGGAAATTGCTACGCGCCCTTTGGGTGCTCGCAATGACGTAGAGAGAGACACAGCCTTGCAATGACTTAATGCAAGTGTCGTCATCTATAAACCATAACGGAGGTGCCTGATTCAGATGAAAGTTCTTGTAGTCGGAAGTGGTGGACGGGACCATGCGATAGCGTGGAAATTCACCCAGAGCCCCCGAGTTAGAAAGGTCTACGTGGCTCATGGAAATGCAGGAATTGCCCAGACGGCAGAATGTGTCAATGCTCAGACGGTTGAAGAAATTGCGGACTTTGCAGAAAAAGAAAAAATAGATCTTACTTTCGTTGGACCTGAAAAGCCTCTTTCTGCAGGAATTGTGGACGAATTCAGGTCGAGAGGACTTCCCATTGTGGGACCCGACAAACGAGCCAGTCGCCTTGAATCGAGCAAATGCGACACCAAAGTCCTGCTCCGGGAACTCGGCATACCCGTAGCGGACTTTGCCATATTTGATGACCCTGAGAAGGCTAAAAAATATGTCCGGTCTGTAGGTTATCCGGTCGTTGTCAAAGCTGACGGGCTTGCAGCCGGCAAGGGATCCATAGTTTGCAGTACCCCTGAAGAAGCCGAAGAAGCCGTTCATGCCATCATGGTAGAACGTATTTTCGGCGATGCGGGAAATCGGGTGGACATAGAAAAAAGGCTCTACGGTCGTGAACTTTCTTTCTTCTGCTTTACAGACGGGGAAACAATCCTTCCCATGGTTGCTGCTCAGGACTACAAGCGGGCCTACGACGGCGATCAGGGTAAAAACACCGGCGGGATGGGTTCCTACAGCCCCCATCCGTGGCTTACGGACGAATTATCCGAACACATTATGAACAGGGTCGCCCGGCCTCTCATCAAAGGTATCAGCGAACGTGGTATCCACTACGAGGGCGTAATTTATTTCGGGCTTATGCTGGTGGAAGAACATGGTTCTATAACGCCTTACGTGCTCGAAATAAACATTCGTCTCGGCGATCCCGAAGCTCAGGTCATCCTGCCACGTATGAAGACGGACATCGTGGACGTATGTGAGGCTATAGCAACCCGTCGTTTGAAGGATATTCAGTTGGAATGGGATCCTTCATATTATCTCTGTCTCATAGCGGTTAGCGGGAAAACCAAAGGGAAAAAAGGCTGGTATAAAGGCTATCCCGATCGCTACAAAATCGGAGTTCCCATAAAAGGACTGGAAAACGTTGATCCCTCATGCCTTGTTTTCCATTCGGGAACTGGAATCGGAGAAAACGGCGAACTTATAACGACCGGCGGGCGAGTCTTCGGAATCGTAAGCCGGGGATCAACTCTAGCCGAGGCTCGAGAAATTGCTTACCGGGAAATGAAAAAGGTGAGCTTTGAGGGCATGTATTACCGAAGCGACATAGGAAAAGAGTAATAAAAAGGAGGCAATCATGAATGTTCCTAAGGTAGCGGTTCTCATGGGAAGTGATTCCGACATGAAAGTTATGGAAGGGGCACTGGAAGTTCTTCGCTCTTTTAACATCCCCTACGAAGTAAAAATTCTTTCGGCACACAGAGTCCCCGAAGACGTGGCTTCTTACGCAAAGACCGCAGACGGTAGGGGAATTAAGGTGATCATTGCTGGGGCAGGATGGGCGGCTCATCTTGCCGGAGCCATCGCCGCAAACACCATTCTTCCGGTCATAGGAGTCCCCATAGAGTCGTCGCCCCTTCAGGGGCTTGACGCCCTGCTCTCCACCGTCCAGATGCCGCCCGGGATACCCGTTGCGACGGTGGCAATCGGAAAAGGCGGAGCGAAGAACGCCGCCTTCCTAGCCGCAGAAATTCTTGCTCTCGAAGATAATTCTCTCAGAGAAAAACTTTTGGACTATCGAAAGAAAATGCGGGAAGAGATCCTGAGAAAAAACGAAGAACTTTCAGACAAACTGGGATAAGCCGACACTATGAAACCGGAGTACTTACGTCTGGGTGACGAAGAAGACATACCCGAGGATCTGAAAAACAGGTGGCGGGAGCTTCTCCAGGAGGGGGAAATCTTCTTTTACCCGACAGAGACTCTTTACGGCATTGGCACATCGCCATTCCGGGATGAGTGGGTGCAAAAAATTTACGACGTAAAAGGACGTCCGGAAATAAAACCTCTTCCCCTGATAGCGGATTCCGTAGCCAGCGCCAGGAAAGCCTGGGCAGAATGGAATCCGCTGGCTGAAAGGCTTGTTAACACCTTCTGGCCCGGGCCATTGACGATTGTTCTGAGGGCAAATTCCGAACTTCCGGCATCGCTCCATGCAAAGACGGGGAAGATAGGCGTCCGGGTGTCTTCCCATCCGGTAGCAAGGCTTATTGCGGAACTTGCAGGAGGGCTCATCATCTCAACCAGTGCAAATCCATCGGGGGAAGAACCCATATCGCACCCATCCCGTATCCCTGAAGAAATTAAAAAACATCTGGCCGTAATTATTGATGCCGGCCCCCTTTCCGGCCTTCCATCAACCGTTGTTGACTGTTCCGGCGGAAGAGTGAACATTTTGCGTGAAGGGGCTATTCCCGGTAGCAGGCTGTACGGTAGCATCTGATAGCCTGTCACCATGTTTGAATGAGGAGAAGCGTGGATAATCGATGAAAACGGCGCTTATCGGTCTTGGAATATTTGTTGTTTTTTGTCTGGGTGCCCTGTGGTTATACGTGAGGATACGCTTCAATGCGGCTCGATCCAGGCCGGTAGTGGTTCTTTGCGGAGGTGGCACGGGAGGTCATGTTTATCCTCTTCTTGCTATTCTTGAGGAAATCAGGCGTCGTCATCCCGACTATGGCATCATTTACATCGGAAAAGCCGGCAAGGCGGAAGATCAGATCATACCCAGAGAAGGGATTCAGCTAATCCACACCTGGGCTCATCCCTTTGAAGGGATCAGAAACCCGCTGAAGTTGTTCTGGTGCCTTGTGGTGACCGCTCTGGGAACACTTCGCAGTATGGTCTATCTTCTGAAAAACCCGCCGCTATGGGTAGTTTCTACGGGGGGTTACGTAAGCGCCCCAACTCTTCTTGCGGCACTGGTGCTTCGCCGAATCTTTAAAGCTAATGTTGGAATTTTCCTTCATGAACAGAATACCATACCGGGGCGAGTCAACCTTCTTCTGGGAAGATGGGTTGATCGGATATTCGTAAGCTTTGAGCAAACTCTCGGGTTCTTCCCTAAAAACGGGGTTGTCAGCGGCTACCCGGTGAGACAATCGATTTCGATGGCCGAAAAGCCGGCCGATACTTCCCTTCCCTTTTCGGTGCCCCAGGGCAGAAAAGTGGTTTTTATCTTTGGGGGATCTCAGGGAGCCAGAACCATCAACCGGGCTGTTGTGGATGCGCTTCCCTATCTTTTCCCGTATCGAAATAAAATCTTCATCGTGCACGGAAGAGGCCTTTCTAAAAGCTCGGTATACGATGCCGAAAAAGACACGGAAGAACGCATTGCACGACTGGACGAAGAAATTCGACGAGAATTACCGGGTTTTTACTACGCTCAGAACTACTTCTACAACATTCAGAACGTATATGCTATCTCCGACCTTGTAGTGGCCAGAAGCGGCGCCGGAACGATAAGCGAAATAGCGGCCATGGGAAAGCCTTCCATTCTGATCCCCAAAAGCGGACTTCCGGGCGATCATCAGGTTATGAACGCCAGAGCCATGAAACAAGCCGGCGCAGCCTTTGTTATTTACGAAGACACAATCAGGGATGAAAACGGCAATCTTGTGGAACGGCTTGACGGACAGGTGCTCGCTCAGGCAATTGTGAGGATCATTCAGGACAATGTCCTGCTTGCGACAATGGCACAGTGCGCCAGAAGTTTCTTTCGGCGGAATGCATCCAGGATCATAGTGGATGTGATAGAGGGGAAAGCTGTTCCGCTGCCGCCCGAGAAGGTTCTGGCATCGGTAGAAGTGCCCCGACTGTGGACAAATGGAAAGCTCCTGAGAGCCTTGCAGGCCGCCTATGCTAAAAACCCTTCGGCTTACAATCCGCTGGATGTTCTGAAAGACGAAGACGAACTGGAATATTTCCGATACCGGGTCGGAAGGCTTTTGAATGATCCTCGCTGGGAAATGCGAAATATGGGCGTTAAACTTGCCGGATACCTGTTGCATCGAGATAAAATCCCGGATCTTGTAAAAATGATCGAAGACCGAACGCCGGTCCCGCTGTGGCAGAGAATGCTTGGGGGAGACTTTCGAGAAGTCGGGTTCATACGCCGTAATGCTTTGACGTCTATCAAGATTCTAGGGGTTTTTGATAAGCTTGTTGCCAGAGCTGTGGAAAAAGCGCTGGAGGATCCCTACTATGAGGTCAGGGCCGAGGCTTGCAGAGTCGTAGTCCATTTCGCAGATATGCTGGCGGGAAAAGAGATCTGGTTCAAGAAGATGATAGAAAGGCTGCGAGACCCGTCCTTTGAAGTAGTTGCCGAAGCTGCAGTGGCCATAGGCCGAATCGGGATAGACAATAGAGCCCTGGACGCCCTCTGCTCTCTGGGAACCCATCACTTCTGGCAGGTTCGAGAAGCTGCTTTGCGTGGTATACTTGCCTTGCTGGAACGACACGTCATCTGCCCTTCGCCGGAATTATACAGCGGACTTCAAGGGTTTATTCTAACATCAACCGATTTTGTTCCCCAATTTCCCATAAGACAAACCTACAATGCTATTATGGCTCTCTGCGAAGAAAGAATTCGCAAACGTCAGTGTCCGTCTCTTCTTCCAGACCAGAAAAAGAACCTGATTGAGGAGCAGGGATAATGCTGTACTGGCTTGGTAACATATTAATGTCAATTTCCGATCTTCTATCGTTTTGCCGCCTTGTAAATTACATAACCTTCAGAGCAATCATGGCGGCTCTCACGGCGGTAATTCTGGTTCTGATCTGGAGTAAGCCCTACATTATGTTCCTGCATCGACGAAGGATTCTGGATCAGCAGCGAGACACAGGGCTTGCCTTTGTGTCGGGAAAAAGTGATACACCCACCATGGGTGGAATTCTTATCATCGGCGGATCGTTCTTTTCGCTGTTCCTATGGGGAAACCTGGCAAGCCCGTTTCTGTGGAGCGTCGTCTTTGCAACGGCATGGTTTGGAGCACTTGGCTTTATCGACGATGTAAAAAAGCTCAGGCGAAGGAGCGGCGATAAAGGACTTTCCGAACGAACGAAGCTAATAATTCAGGCCGCATTTGCCATAGGATTTGCCTGTTACGTAACCAGTCCGCTGAGCCCGCTGCATCCTCGAGAAGCTACGCTTTTCTATGTGCCTTTTATCAAAACTCCTCTGCTGAACCTCGAACACGGCCTTTATACACTTTTCGTGATACTCTTTGTCATGTTCGTCACAAATTCTGTTAATCTGACCGACGGACTTGATGGACTTGCGATCATGCCTTCAATCCTCACCATATCAGTTCTTGGCGTTTTTGCCTATGTTCTGGGCAACAAAATTTACTCGGCCTATCTCTACTATCCTTACATTCCCGGATCCGGAGAACTCGCCGTTGTAGCCGCAGCGCTTGGTGGGGCAGCCCTCGGCTTTCTGTGGTATAACGCCTACCCGGCCCAGATCTTCATGGGTGATACAGGATCTCTTGCCCTCGGTGGCGCCATATCCACCATGTGCGTATTGCTGAAGCAGGAGATGCTCTTTCCCATAGTCGGAGGACTTTTCGTGGCGGAAGCCCTTTCC
>CAZWJX010000163.1:0-5689 GCA_964634695.1 uncultured Syntrophobacterales bacterium
TCGTTCGCAATGACGAGATTGCTTCGTCGCTTCGCTCCTCGCAATGACGAATGTGGGTGTCATTGCGGGTGCCCGAAGGGCGCGTGGCAATCTCATAAAAAGCAATGACGAGATTGCTTCGCTTCGCTCGCAATGACAGAAAATGCCATCGCAATGACTAGATTGCTTTGTCGCTTCGCTCCTCGCAATGACGCGGGGAAAGGACAAAGAGAGATTGCTTCGCCTCCGCTTCGCTCCGGCTCGCAATGACGGCGTATGGAGGCTCGCAATGAACTCCTAGTTTGCATCTCACAAAATCACCGCATGGGTTAATTCTCTTCATCTGCACTTTGCTTAACAAGTTTCATGTATGCCACGCGGGCGGCTTTTTGCTGGGCTTCCTTCTTGGATCTGCCTTTGCCTCTTGCCAGCACTTTGCCGTCCATGAGAACACTCACGTAAAAAGTCTTGGCATGATCAGGCCCTTCTTCACGATCAATTCTGTAAACCGGTGCTTTCTTAAAATGTCCCTGCATCCATTCCTGAAGCCTTGTTTTGTAATCGCGGTCCAGCTCGCTCAGCGGATCCTTATCTGATAAAGCCTCAAGAAAGGGTAGAAAATGCGTTTCTACAAAGCGCATGACGCTTTCCCATCCGCCGTCAAGGTAAATCGCCCCTAGGATGGCTTCAACGGCGCCGGAAAGAATCGATGGTTTCGATCTTCCGCCGGTGTTTTCCTCGCCTTTGCCGAGGATAAGGTATTGCCCGATGTTAAGCCTTTCGGCAAGCCGTGCCAGCTCTTCTTCTCGAACAATGGCAGATCTCAGCCGGGAAAGTTCTCCTTCTTTGTAATGAGGATAAAGGTGCCAGAGGAAGTGGCTTACGGCAAGCTCCAGAACGGCATCGCCCAGAAATTCCAGCCTTTCGTTGTCTTTCACGGTGGATGATCCTTCACCTCGTTCGTAAGCAAAGGACCTGTGGGTTAGAGCTTCAATCAGAAGGTCTTTATTCTTAAATGTGTAGCCTATTGTCTGTTCGAGCTCCTCTATCATTCTTCGATTTTCTCCAGTTGATAAAGAGGGTGTAATGTTATTCTGTTGTCCTTGGATATTTGGCTAATAATTTTATTGTACCGCATATATTATATTGAGAACATCGATGGAAGGCCAAGAAAAACCGGTGTGAGGTGGATTTGAGCTTAAGATATATTGCCTGCTAACCGAAAAAAATAGTGAAATACAAGTTTCTTTCAATTATTGTAATAGAGGCTTGGACAGCGGGGTAAGATTGAATGAAAGATCCCAGACGCATTTATCTCATACCGGGTAAACACCAAATAGTGAACTGCCTTAAATGCGGAAAAAACATAGACATACCGCCATGCCCTCCGAAAGATTCCGTTGTTATTTATTGTGAATGCGGTGATTATGTTGTGATCTCCATGGATCCGAGAAAGGAGTTTAGAAAAAAGGTATCACTTCCAGGAACATGCGAATTGCTCGACGAAAATCGATCCTATCCTGTGACTGTGGAAAATGTTTCGTTTAACGGCGTTTGTTTTAGGTCCACCGTTTACAGAAAGCTAAAGGTTGATGATTATATTCGAGTCAGATTTGAGCTTTCCGATCGGCAGAGATCTGTAATAGATCGTGTGGCGGTAGTAAAGTATGTATCAGAAGGCAGAGTAGGTGCCCAGTGGATTGACCGCAGGCCTTACGACAAAGCCCTAACAATATTTCTAACAAGTTAGGACATTGCGAGAAGCGAAATGACGACAAAGCAATATCGCCATTGCGAGCCGGAGCGAAGTACCCCCTAGTGTGTCATTGCGAGCCCGAACGAAGTGAGGGCGAAGCAATCTCGTCATTGCGAGCGAAGCGAAGCAATCTCTTTGTTGTTCTTTCTTACTGAGATTGCCACGCGCCCTTCGGGCGCTCGCAATGACGGTGGAAGGGGTGCGTCCTTCGGGCGCTCGCAATGACGGTTCTGTGTGTCATTGCGAGCCCGAACGAAGTGAGGGCGAAGCAATCTCTTGTTGTTCTTTATGAAATTGCCACGGCCACTTCGTGGCCTCGCAATGACACCTACACTCGCAATGACACCTACACTCGTCATTGCGAGCGAAGCGAAGCAATCTCTTATTGTTTTTTCTTAATGAGATTGCCACGCGCCCTTCGGGCGCTCGCAATGACGGTGCGGAGGAAGGGGATTGCCACGGCCACTTCGTGGCCTCGCAATGACACCTACGCAATGACACCTACGCTCGTCATTACGAGGAGCAAAGAGACGAAGCAATTTTTTTAAATAGGTGCAGTAGCGTATGATGTTGTGGTTTTCCGGATGCGAGTCCCTACAGACTACCCCCTTTATTCTCTTCCTTGACCGTGATGGTGTAATCAACGAAGAAAACCCGAACTTTATACGCCGCCAGGAGGATGTAAAGATTTATGACGACACGGTGCCTGCGCTTCTGAAAGCGCAGAGCCTTGGATTCCGGCTCGTGATAATTAGCAACCAGTCGGGGTTAGCGAGAGGCTACATAGATCTTCAAACCTTCTGGGATATTCATCAGAGAATTGTTGAGACTCTTGCTCGTGGTGGTGTTCGTATTTCCGCCGCCTGCTACTGTCCTCACCATCCCGATGACGGATGCTCCTGCAGGAAGCCGTCTCCCGAAATGCTACTCTTTGCCGCCGAACTGTTTGGTGCATCGATGGAAAAAAGCATCTTCATTGGCGATCGCCTGACCGACATGGAAGCTGCTTTAAGAGCCGGCTGCCGGGGCATCCTTATTAAGCGAGATCTGAAAGAAATATCGCCGGTTTCTAATTTCCCTGTGTGCAGGAACCTTAAAGAAGCGGTGGATTGCATAGAAAAGCTTTTGTGATAAGTAAAGAGCCGGGTCGGGGTGAAATGATGGTTTCATGATTTTTTCACGGGACTTTTTGCTGCTATCTTCTATAAAGTGTAAATACAGCAGGCTAATAGATAATTCTGAAGAAATATTGACCAGATTGAGGAATGGCTATGAGGATGTTGATAAAAGTCGTTTTTATTTGTTTTGTGATAACAGTCTTGTCGGTGATAAGTTATGCCCAGCAGGGGCATAAGTATGTTAACGGTGTTATAAAGCAATTCGGGAACGGGCTGATTTTGCTATCGTTTGAAAATGGTCGTGGTTGCGCAGCCTGTCTTTGCAAGAACATTAGCTATCTCTCTCACATATCTCGTGATGGGGCAATTCACGAAGAGGCGGCTAAGGAAAGGCAGGTTGTTGTCGGAAAGCATGTCACGTTGTTGCTTGTGCCTCAGGCCGGTGCAGCATTATGTTCACTTCCATCGAGTCCGCCTTTTGTCAATGTGTGCGAGGAGAATATGTGCGTTTCACAGATAATAGTAGAGGAGTACAGAAAATGAGGAGGTTCTCCTGTTTTTTATTTATTTGCTTACTTGCTTCAATCGTTCTGGGGCTGATAAGTGCTGGTGCAGTTCAACAATCCCAGTATTGTTATGTTCCTCCATATAGTTCGATTGCTTCGGTGCCTCCTATTGTTATGCTGGTAATGGAGCGAGATCACAAACTTTACTACGAGGCATACAATGACGCTTCAGATCTGGATGAGGATGGCAAACTGGATGTAGGGTATAAACATTCAATTAACTATTACGGTTATTTCGATCCTTATAAATGCTACCGATATGATGGCTCCGGGGCAAACGCCAAGTTTGTTCCTACCAGAGTCACGTCAAACAAGTACTGTGGAGGCGATGGTGAGTGGAGCGGAAACTTCCTGAACTGGCTTTCTATGTCACGTATGGATGTTATAAGGAAGGTTCTTTACGGTGGAAGAAGAGTGACTGATTCAGCTAGCGAGACCGTTCTGGAGGGTGTGTATATTCCCATGGATGCTCATAGCTGGGGTAAGGAATATTCAGGAAGTGATACACGACAGCTTACCCCTTTTGATTCCCCTTCCTCAGGCAAACGACATCTCTTTTGTGTTACCAGTTTAAGTGAAGGTGACCCACACGTAATTCGAGTACTTACTGGCAGAAGTGAAAGAATATGGAACTGGGCATCAAAGGAACGACCCGTTTGTTCTACTAAACTTTCGGATGGAACAGAGGTGACCCCAGCAGATTATTATGTAAGAGTGAAGGTTTGTGACAAAGGCGTTGGGCTTGAACAGAATTGTAAAAGATATCCTGGCGGTGGAGGAACATACAAGCCTATAGGGCTTCTTCAAAAATATGGTGAAGGCGATGGAACTAAGTGGTGTTCTAAATCCCTTAAAGACTGCCAGACCGATTCTGACTGCGGTAGTAATGATGGATTGTGTATAGAAAAGGGAAGGATGTATTTTGGTCTGATCACCGGTTCTAACCTGAAAAACCTTAGTGGCGGAGTTCTAAGGAAAAACATATGGAGTATTTACGACGAAATAAACGCTCAGAGTGGAATTTTTCAGTCTTCAGAAAATGTTGAGGGGAACATAATTCTCACCATTGATAGAATGAGAACGGTTGGTTTCAGGTATTCAGATTACACATATCAAGGTTCGGATGGTGGTAACTGTGGCTGGATTACCAGTCATCCCCTTAAGGAGGGTGAATGCCGTATGTGGGGCAATCCCATTTCCGAAATGATGTATGAGGCTTTACGCTATTTTGCAGGTAAAGGCTCTCCAACAGGTGCTTTCACCTACAGCGAAGATCAGGATGCCGGACTGAACTTATCAAAACCTTCCTGGGGAATAAAGAAGGGAAATACAACCTATCAGCCACCTGACCTGTTCCCCTGGTGCGCCAAACCTTTCATGCTGGTATTTAGCGATATTAACAACAGCTACGATTCAGATCAGCTTCCGGGAACTTCTTTTGGAAGTTTTAGCGGTGATCTTAGTAACTTAGATGTCTCCAGTCTGGCTGATACGATCAGTAATGAGGAGAATATTTCCGGCAACTGGTTTATAGGACAGGTAGAATCGTCAACAGATTTTCTCTGCACCCCCAAAAACTTTTCAAGCCTCTCATCGGTCAGAGGCCTTTGTCCCGAGGAACCAACAAAGCAGGGAAGTTACTACGCGGCTTCTGTTGCATATTACGGCAATACGGCATTCAAAAGTAATAATACCAACGTAAAAACCAATGTAACCACTTATTCTGTTGCTCTCTCATCTCCCATTCCGGATATTTCTATAAAAGTAGGAGATAACACAGTTCGAATAGTTCCAACAGGAAAATCTCCTAGTGGATACTATGATGTCTATAGTAACTGCGCCAGCAAGTGCACTCTCTCGCAAGATTCAGAAGGCCGGCTCATAATTTCTAATTGTCAGTCTTCGGCGTTCTGCCCCACGAACCAGATCGTCGATTTTTACGTTGAGAACGTTAATTATGACCCATCAGGTAATCTTACTTCTGCGACTTTCAGAATAAACTTTGAAGATGTAGAACAGGGCGCAGATCACGACATGGACGCAATTGTTAAATATGAAATTACCCCTGTTGGATCGAATCAGGTAAAGGTAAAATTAACGTCAGAATATGCAGCGGGAGGTATAGATCAGGCCATGGGGTTTACCATAACAGGAACAACTGAGGATGGAACCTATCTTGTGGTGAGAGATAAGGACTCATCGCAGGATGGTGATACTCCAGCCATAGTAGCCAACATGCCGCTTACATGGGAAAAAACATTCACTGTTTC
>CAZWJX010000164.1:0-925 GCA_964634695.1 uncultured Syntrophobacterales bacterium
AATGACGAGATTGCTTCGTCGTCCGCCATAGGCGGACTCCTCGCAATGACACACAAGGGGGATTGCTTCGCCCAATAGGTCAAAGTTCATAAACTCATTGTCTTCACTAACCAAAAATCTTTTTAAACAACTTTTTGCCCCAATCGTACACCTTTTCGGCAGTTTCCCTGACCTTCTCAACTACTCTGTCAATTACCCGATCTACAAATTTCCTTGCTACAGTAGCAACTGGCTTTAGCGCAGGAATAAAATTGCTTACAGTATCAATAACGTTTAGCCCTACTTTAATCGCCGTTTCCACAAATACCACCGCACCCGTTACCACTGCCTCTTTCACATGATCCTTATATTCATCGGCAGTTATTTCCTGAGATTTATACGCTTCCCGTGCAATCATTATATCAGTCATAATCCCGGCCATGTTTCCTATAGATCTGGCACTCATATTGTCTGTGCCGTATATACCTGCCTGGTTGGCCTTATAGAGGGCAAGAGCATTTACCAGATCGATTATAGATATTTCATATTTCTTTTTTTGCTCATTTCCTTCCATCCTATTTCGCCTCCCCTTCCTTTTCTTGCCTTATCTCATCTATTTCCTCAATTTCAAAAAAGTCATTGATGAATTCAGAAATTTTATTTTCTATTTCATCTGCTAGTTTATCGTCGCTTATATTTTTGCTTTTCAGATAATACTTCAAAATTATTTTTTGTTCCTTTTTCTGTCTGTATTCATCAACTCCGGCTATTAATTCATTTTTTACCCGCTCTGCTTCATCATCGGTCATACCGGGTATGTGTCTCTTAAGCGCTTCCTTTAACCATTCCTCAACATCTCTGTCTTTACCGTATTGCATATAATCGTCCCGTATTTCTTCGACGAATTTTAAGATAATGTCTTCCATCTTTGTCTCCTACTTTTTTC
>CAZWJX010000164.1:935-5671 GCA_964634695.1 uncultured Syntrophobacterales bacterium
TATCTGGTCTATTTTGTCTTTCATGGTATGGCTTAAGGGCTTAAATTCTTTAACTACGTTGTCTACATATTCCTTTACCGGCTCTTTCCAGTCATTTACAAAAGCCTCTTCCACTATCGAAGATACAATAGCCTCAAGATCTGCGCCGGAAAATTCCTCTGTCTCTTTAGCCATCTTATCTATGTCTATCTTATTAATCCACTCTTCCTTTTTTCTCTTTTTCAAATGAATCTTTATAATTTCTTTCCTTTCATCAATATCAGGAAAATCCACGAAAAATACCTCATCAAATCTTCCCCTTCTTAAAAACTCCGGCGGCATACTGGTAATATCATTTGCCGTAGCTACTACAAATACCATTCTTGATCTTTCCTGCATCCATGTCAGAAGGGTTCCGAATATTCTCGTTGTAACTTCAGCACTACCACCGCTACCGCCTATGCCGCTAAATGCTTTCTCGATTTCGTCTATCCATAAAACACAGGGGGCTATGGATTCAGACTGTTTTATCGCTTTTCTTATATTCTCCTCTGATTGTCCCACATAAGGGCCAAGAATCATACCCATATCGAGCTTCAATAAGGGCACTCCAAATTCTGTAGCCAGAGCCTTTGCGCAGAGGGATTTTCCACATCCAGGCATTCCGAACAGCATTATTCCCTTAGGAACATCAACACCAAACCTTTTTGCGCTATCCAGGTTATCCACTATCTTTTTCTTTTTTCTTATCCAGCTTTTCAATCTGTCAAATCCACCGACAGCGTTCATATTTTCATCTGTTATTACAAACTCAAGAACTCCTCCTTTTTTTATTATTTGCTTTTTAATGTTACCGATAGTAATCACGTCATCATCATTGATGACTCCATCTGCTATGATGAGATTTATCAAACCCAACGTTTCTTCTTCCGTAAGTCCGTGAAGAGCGTTAACGGCTTTATCCTTTATGTATTCACTGCTTATAGCTATGTTGTATTTTCTTATCTTTTCGTCCAGCATCCTTTCTATCTCATCATTGGAAGGAAGCGGAACATCTATATAAAAAACCTTCTTTTCAATCACATCCGGAATGGTGGCCTTTGATGAAACTATGTAAAAATAGAACCCCTTATGCGCCAGACTTACTATTCCGTTATAAAATATTCTTTTGAAATTGACATCATTTTCTAGGAATTCATTTATTTCTTCAAATATCACGCCCGGAACTATTTTCGACTGGTCTATCCAGCTATTCAATAACTCGAACACTTTATCTATGCTCTTCAATTCATCTCTACCCTTCATTATCTGATAGGGTCTGAATTTTCTTTCTGTGGTAAGCCCCTTTGCATGGTCAAAGTGAAAGAGAACATAGTTATCAGGATGTTCTTTCCATATATCGTCTATTATTCTGTTCACCGACTCATGCTCAACTGTATATAGATAGACACCCTTTATGTCAGAAGTGATATAATCATTAAGCAGTTTTCTAACATCATCTTTTGTTTCAAGTCTCATAAATTAACCTTCCTTTTCAATTTTGAATTTTGGTGTCAATATGATATTTATTCACTAACATCCTCATCATATCTACGTAAGTGTCTTTTGCTGCTCTAAATTCAGCACATGATATAAGCTCAAAACACCTTTTAAGATATTTCTCCCACAAAAAGGTATATATTTTCTCTCTGTCTTCTTGCTCATCAATCTTTTTTACGATCTCCGGCGCAATCCTGTAATATTCCTCTATTAACATCTTGCCATCAGATTCATTTATTAACCAGTTATCTCTGAACCACCTGAAGATATTTAGAATACTGGAACTTTCATGTTCTATTTTTACGTTTTTCAATGTAGCTGTTGTTATGAAACACCTACCATTTATACTGCCAATCACATTGTTATTCGTCATGCTCTTAATAGTATCTTCCATTGAACTACCTGCATAGTTGATATCATAGACCTTATTTCCGCTAACTTTGCATTTGTCAAGAACCAGACGGACATCGGCTGGTTTTATATAGATCCCTGATGCATTTTTGTAATTTCGGTGGCAACCAGGGTACATACACATTTATTATCTTTGATGTAAATCCCGTCACCATGCACTGCATCACGTATCTTGCTATTATTTATATTCACCTTCGATGATCCAACCCATATCTGAGGATAGTTCCCCTTTTCATTTCCATTCTTAAAAACATCAGACTCATTGATATCTACTGCGCTGTTATTTGTGATTACAATACCATTTCTATAATTTCCATATATCTGCACCTTATTAAGCTTGCAAGTTCCTTGTTTAACAAGGATGCCGGTATTATTTGTCCCATCATGTATCCTGCTATCATCTATACTTGCTTTTATCTGGGGATAGTCCCCCTCTTTATTACCATTCCCAAAAACAACAGCCCCATTGATTTCTACTTCACTGTTATTTTTGATGCTAATGCCGTTACAATAATTTCCATATATCTGTAGCTTGTTAAGCTTGCAAGTTCCTTGTTTAACAAGGATGCCGGTATTATTTATCCCATCATGTATCTTGTTATTATCTATATTTGCTTTCGATGATTCAACCCATATCTGGGGGTAATTCTCATTTTCATTCCCATTATGAAAAACATCAGCATCTTTGATCTCTACCTTACTATTGTTTTCGATTGTGATACCATCATAATAATTGTTATAGACTTTCACCTTATCAATACTTACGGTACTATTTATAAGTCGTATGGCGCCACTCTTTTCTGCATCCAATCTTGTATTATATATCTCGCTCAGAGAAATTCTTCCTATTGAATTTCTTAATTCTATACCACCTTTTATGTTACAACCTATTATCTCCAATCCCTTCTTACCGTCTGCCTCTATTATGTACCTACCACCGTCGCTTTCTATCTCTACCTCCTTTATCTTTAAATTGTCTGCTCCAATTATAAGTTTACCTGAACCGATTATCTTTATCTTATGTTTATTACCAATTATATTACGTCGAAGCACTATCTCATCATCTAATACCTCATCATCTTGCAATATAATTGCCGATTTTGAGTATGGTTCCTCGTCTATTTTCTCTTTAAAGGTCATTATTCTTACTTCTTTGTCCACATTCTCGTAATTATTTCTCTCCTGGAAAACACTGCTTATATCAGTGGTTTCTATCGCAACTCCTATATTTTCAAATGTGCTGCTAGTAACACTTATTTTGCCGCTATTTTTTACTTTAAGTCCCACTCTCACAAAGTTTATATTTTCAAACTCTGCTTCTACCCCGTTTATGATTATCCTGCTGTCACAATCTCCATTGCTTCTTATAGTTAAGTTGCTCATGCTTACTTTACTTCCGCCAGTTCCTGTTATCTCCAGCTTATCCCCCATTAAAACTATATTGCTTCTTCCCCTACCACCCCCGATTATTCTGGCCACACCTCTCAGTTCTATTCTGTCTATGTTAAGCCCGTAATCACCTACTGTTAGATCTATTTCCCCTCCATTGCCCATTACATCCAGAGTTTCTTTAACGCTTCTTGCTATGCTAAGTCCTTCTATTAATTCTTCCCTGTAAACTCCATCTCTACCTATTAACTTTTTACACAATCTGTTTAACTTCTCTACTTCACTCCCTCCTCCATCAACAAATTCTTCAAATCTTCCTGTTTCCAGCTTTCGAAAAAAGTCATTAACTCTCCGGTCTGTATGCTCTTTACAAGCTCCTTACAGTACTCACCTTTATCCAGTATCTCCTTCAACTGATTGAGGGTATTTACTGTTTTATCGCCAAGTCTTAGCAGCTTAACCATAGGTTCATTCCTCCAGGCTCAACGGGGAGTCAATTCACTCTCTTCCTTGTATCAAAAAGGGACTTACATCAAAAACTAGCATTATTTTCTTTTTGCCAGAGCTTAATAAAAAATCCTACGTCTTTCAATACGGAAAAACATCAAGTCGGTTATGAGAACAGGGAGAAGGGGAATTTTGAGCGAAGATTACAAAAGCCGGTTTCAATTCCATTCGGTCAGGGATTTCACTTACAGGGGTTAACAACAATTTGACGATAAAAATTACATCGTGATACATAAATACTTAGCCTTGATGAAAGAAGCATGGAAGTCAGAGGAGAAAACAAATGGGTTACGCAGTGAGGATATATGAGCTTTTCAGAAGTATTGGCGAGGAGCAAGCCAGAGTCCTTGCTGAATTTGTTGAATATGTGGAAAGCAGAAAAGCCGCAACATCTGAAGAGCTAAAAGCGACTGAGCTGAGGCTTAACAAAGATATAGAAACAGTAAAACTTGAAACAGAAAGGATAAGAAAAGAGCTAAGAGAATCCGAACTAAGACTTCAGAAAGAAATAGAGTCGGTTCGTCTTGAAGTTGAACAGGTAAGAAAAGAACTCAAGGAATCCGAACTAAGACTTAATAAAGAGGCAGAATCGGTTCGTTTTGAAGTTGAGCAGGTAAGAAAGGAGCTCAAAGAATCCGAACTAAATCTCCAAAAAGAAATAGAACAGGTAAGAAAAGAGCTCAAAGAATCCGAACTAAGACTTCAGAAAGAAATAGAACAGGTAAGGAAAGAGCTTAAGGAAACTGAACTAAGACTTCAGAAAGAAATAGAATCGGTTCGCCTTGAAGTTGAGCAGGTAAGAAAAGAGCTCAAAGAATCCGAACTAAGACTTCAGAAAGAAATAGAACAGGTAAGGAAAGAGCTCAAAGAAACTGAACTGAGACTTCAGAAAGAGATAGAATCGGTTCGCC
>CAZWJX010000165.1:0-5655 GCA_964634695.1 uncultured Syntrophobacterales bacterium
GCGAGTCATTGCGAGCCCGAGCGCCTTACCAATTCGTCATTGCGAGCCCGAGCACAGCGCAGGGCGAATCAATCTCATCATTGCTTCTCTGAGATTGCCACGCCCGCCTTCGGCGGGCTCGCAATGACGGTGGAAAGAGATTGCCACAGCCCCCCATGGCGGACAATGAAACGTTTAAACATCCAAAATTTCGTCATTCCCTGCTGAATAACACCAACGCTCGCTCCACTCCCCCGGGTAAAGAATAAAAAAAGACCGAAGAATTCACAGCCATACTGCCGTAAATTTCTTCAGCAGAATTTATAGACTTCTCAGCCGGCCATCTTAACGGAAAGTCCCCTTTCTTGATGCTCGATGGTGTTGTCCAGCAGGCCACAATGCCACCTTTTGCAACTCCACGATCTATAATCTCAAGAATGTCTTTAAATCCAATCTTTATAGCCCGCCAAGTAATCAGATCGAATTTATCTTTCGCTTTTAACAGGACTTCCTGCCATGTTGCCTGCTCCACTCTAATCTTTGTAAGCCCTGCGTGATATATAAAGCTTTTCAGGAAACTGGCCTTTTTTCGACGCACCTCGCAAAGCGTCACATCGAGATCCGGCGATAGAATCTTAATCGGAATACCCGGAAAGCCAGCACCGGATCCTATGTCAAGCATTGTGCCCGATTTAGGAAGCCATTTATAAGCCGCAATAAGAGCATCCAGGTAGTGCTTCGTTATCAGTTCATTCCAGTCTCTCGCAGCAGTAAGGTTGGTAACCCTGTTCCAGAAAAAAACCCATTCTGCGTGATGTTTTAAAAGCTCCAGTTGATCGGAGTGTAGTTTGATTCCTGCTTCCTGAGCATATCGAGCCAGTTGCTCGGTGAACCATGGCGGAGCCGGGGGAATCGAAATTACCATGCTGTTATCCCGATCTATTTACCGATACAAAACGTCGAAAAGACCTTATCGAGCACATCATCGAGTGATACTTCCCGTCCGACAATGGCGTTAAGCTCTTTCCGGGCAGCTTCCAGTTCGTAAGCAACAAGCTCGTAGGGGAAAACCGGTGAATGCCCCTGCTGCGCATCCTCACACAGAGCCTTAGCTCGCTTAAAACTCTCAAGAGCCCGGAGCAGGTGTTCTCTGTGACGCTGATTTATCGCAAAAGCATCAGAAGCTTCCTCAAGAGCCGCCTTAAGAAATCGGTCTCTTATAAGATTTTTTAGAGTCTCCACGTCCTGTTTTCTCCTTGCAGACATCCTGAGGACGGGAACATCCGATGAATATCTGGCTTTTACATAAGCCTCATCCCAACGTGGCGTGAGGTCGGCCTTATTAAGTATCATCATGTAACGACGATCTTTGATCAGCTCAAAGATCCGATCGTCTTCAGATGTTATCGGCTCAGAAAGATCCAGAAGCCACAAAACTATATGAGCCTGCTCTATGGCGCGGATGGTTCTTTCGATGCCAAGTGATTCTATGACATCGGCCTTTTCACGGATGCCGGCAGTGTCCATAATTCGAACCAGTATGCCGTCAATGGCGAAGGTGTCTTCAATAACGTCTCTCGTGGTGCCTGCATATTCGGTTACTATAGCACGATCCTTTTCCAGCAGAGCGTTAAGGAGCGATGACTTGCCCACATTGGGTTTTCCCACCAGAGCAAGAGAGACTCCTTCTTTTATAAGCCTTACGCTGTCAAAGGCTTTTATGGCACGTTCGATCGGTTTTATGAGGCTACCGTTGATTGTGTCCAGAACAAATTGCTCTACGGAAAGATCGTCCTGCTCGTCTTCCACGTCCTCTGAAAAATCAAGGTGAACTTCTAGGTGAGCAAGAACATCTGTTACAGTATCGATCCATTTCATGACCGTAAAAGATGTATTCCCCTGAAGTTGCTGACGGGCCAGCTCCAGAGACGCCCGGGATCGGCTGGAAACAATTTCCTGCACGGCTTCCGCCTGACTCAGATCAATCCTCCCATGAAGAAAGGCCCTGTAAGTAAATTCACCGGGCGCCGCAAGACGAGCCCCCTGAGAAATGACAAGCTCTAAAATTTCTTCGAGGACGGCATAACCGCTGTGGCAGTTAATTTCTACGACGTCTTCTCTGGTGTATGACCTCGGTGCTCGCATTATGGACAGAAGCACCTCATCAACAGGGGATCCTGTCCGGGGATCATAAATCCAGCCGTAATAAAGCCTGTGGGATTCCAGAGGAAACTTTGCCGACGCGGGGCGGAAAATCTTTTCGGCAATGGTCACCGCATCGGATCCACTGATCCTGACGATGCCGATCCCACCTACTCCAACAGGAGTTCCAATGGCGCATATTGTGTCTTGAGCAAGAACGTCTCGAACCATGAAAAGACAATCCTTCCCGGTCTGAGCATCTCGTCATTTAAAGAGCCGTGCTGCGTTATCACCTTCTATCATACGGCGTTCCTCTTCGGAAAGATTTGCGCTTTCCATATCGCGACGATAGCGCTCTATCCCTAGAAGAGGAAAGTCACTTCCAACAAGAATCTTTTCCAGCCCGAGAATTTCTATGCCGATGCGGTAAATAGCCGGGGAATAAAGAAAGGGCGATGCAGCGGTGTCAACAAAAAGATTTCTGAACAGATCCGGTACTTCTTTTTTAAGCAGGGCATAGAAAAAAAGCCCGCCTCCCCAATGGGCAAGAATAAGAGGAAGCCCCTGTGACACCTTCACAATTTCATAATAAAAGTCGAGTCCTTGAGGAGCTTTCCCGGGATAATTATGCCCGACAGGTTCATTGGCATGAACCAGCAGAACTCCATCATAGTTTCTCACAAGATTAGCTATTTCTGCGTAATGTTCCAGCACTTTATTTTTATCGCAGTGTCCGTAAACGGCCAGTTCGCCGGCGCCTCTGGCTCCAGCTTTAAGACACCGTTCCACCTCCCGAACAGACCAGTCTTCAGTAGGAAGGACACAGACCAGAGGTATCAGCCGATCAGGGTGTTTCGCCGCCCACTCAAGGACGTAGTCGTTATGCCGCATGGTAAGATCACGACTCACCCAGGGAAAACCAAAGACAACCGACTTATCAATCCCTGAATCATCCATGGCAGAAATGAGCTGGTCGCCGGTAACCATTTTAGCTCTGGGATGTCCGTAAAGAAGAGAAAAAGCCGGTTCTCCTTCTGTATAACGACCTGGATTCGCTACAACTATGTCTGGAAAAATGTGTGTGTGAACATCAATAACCATTTTCGTGAACCTCTCCCTTTACATGTCTCGAAAAATCTATATCCTGAGGCCGGGCATGGCAATCTATTATGGTCATTACGAGGCTGCTGCAAAGCAGCCGTGGCAATCCTTTTTCATCGTCATTGCGAGGCTACGAAGTGGCCTCTTTCCACCGTCATTGCGAGCCCGCCGAAGGCGGGCGTGGCAATCTCAGAGATTGCTTCGCTTCGCTCGCAATGACACCCGCTTAGTCATTGCGAGCGCCCGAAGGGCGCATGGTGATTGCTTCGCCTTCGGCTCGTAATGACGGATGTGTGTCATTGCGAGGCCACGAAGTGGCCGTGGCAATCTCAGAGATTGCTTCGCCTCCGGCTCGCAATGACAGAATGCGAGATTGCTTCGTCGCTTCGCTCCTCGCAATGACGCACTGGGGTAATTACTTCGCTCCTCGCAATGACGCACTGGGGTGATGACTTCGCTCGCAATGACGCATTGGGTGGGTGCTCCGCCCTTACATTTTTCGGGCTCGCAATGAGACACAAAGAGCCCACATAAAAAGACAACCTCACACAGGTGCACCCTAAAACTACCTAGATTCATTCAAAGTGAAAGACAAGAAAAAACGGAGAACAACATGACCAGAGAAGACCCAGAAATTCTGAAGATTATGGAAGATGCAGCCCGGCAGGCAGGAAAACTCATAGCATCAACTTACGAGACAGTAAAAAGTGCAACGTTCGAAGAAAAATCGACCTTCGATTACGTGACAGAAGTGGATCGAGAATCAGAACGGATCATTGTAGATATTCTGAAGAAGGCTTTTCCGGATGACGTTATAATTGCCGAAGAATCCTACGATGGTTCTTACGATGGCGAGAAGCCGGCCTGGATCATCGATCCTCTGGACGGCACCACCAACTTCATTCACGGTTTTCCCATGGTGGCAGTTTCTATTGCCAGGCTGGAAAAAGGGATAATTTCGGCAGGATGTGTCTTTGATCCGCTGCGGAATGAGTTTTTCTGGGCGGTCAGGGGACAGGGGGCATTCATGAACGGCAGAAAACTGAAGCCACGAACGCATACTCGTTCCCTATCGCAAGCTCTGGTTGCTACCGGATTCCCGTTCAGGCGCAAGGATCTAACGGAAGCTTACTTTCAAACATTCACGGAAGTTTTCAAAATCGTGAGCGATATTCGTCGTGCCGGATCGGCGGCACTTGATTTGACCTATGTAGCCTGTGGTCGACTGGACGGCTTCTGGGAGGTCGGCCTGAAACCCTGGGACATCGCCGCTGCCATGCTTTTCATACACGAAACCGGGGGTATCGTGACAGATTTCTGGGGGCGGGGTGAGGAGGCCGTGTTGTGGAACGGAAATATTGTGGCCGCTTCTTCTCCCGACATGCACAAACTGTTGTTAGAAAAAGTTCAAACCGGTCTTGCAGAACGTTTAACCAAAAGCTGAAAAGTAATTGCAAACATCCTATTCAAACCATCTCTTTCGAGACCAGAGAGATATAGAAAAGTAGAAGTTTTTTCTGGAGAAGGTTCTGAAAGAGACATGAAGGGAAGTTGCAACGTTTTCAGCAATAATAAGCCCCATGCCGGCGCCATGTGTAGCAACTCCTCTTAAAATGTCATTAACTACAATCAGGTAGGGGTCTTTGCGGAATATGCCGGTCCGAATGTACACAACTTTATCGCTGTATTTCAGAGCATTATCGATAATAAGATGAGCGAATATTCTGGCCTCATCAAAGTTTACAAAAACCGGTGCTTTTTGAATCCTCAATCTCACTCGATTTTTAATCACATCTTCGGGATATTCATCTACCACAGACAGAACAATATCCCTGAGGTCAACGACTTTCCTTTCCACATACTCCGGGCGAAACTCTTCGATAACCTTCATGATGTCCTTAAACTGGGATTCCATGACGGTAAGGCTCTGGCTGGCTCGACGCAAAACATCCTGAGAAAAATGCTCCTGAAGTATCGAGAGGTTGACTTTCTGAGTGACAAGGAAATTTCCGAGCTTATGAGAAAGCATCTGAGACATCGTTTGCTTGAAACGGTATGCTCTTTCCCTTTGCTCCACGTAACGCACCAGCAATTCATGAAACAGAATAACGGCTATGATAGAAAGCCCCGCTATCCACAAAAAAAGGCTTATCCCGAAAGTTACGGTCGATTCGAGAGCGTAAAGCGGATCAATGGGGGCAATCTTCATGTAAAAATAGGCGGATGACCAGACCCACAGACACAGAAAGGCGCACCCAATTATGAAGCAGAATCTTAAAATAAGAGATAGTCTTTCCTTCACAACATCCTGTAGCCTCTGCCTTTGAAGGTCTCGATAGCCTCAGGTAAGACCTTCCTGAGTTCTTTGATGTAAGCTCTTAGAGTTTCTTCTGTTACGTAAGCATCTTCCCAGACATTACTGAGAAGTTCGGT
>CAZWJX010000166.1:0-5602 GCA_964634695.1 uncultured Syntrophobacterales bacterium
GTTATCCTCTCTACCACATTCAAGCGCACAGCTATCTAGTTTTCAAAGAGCGAAGTCTCTCTTTTTACCCGCTCTCTCGTTGGCGGGCTTTTAAGTATCTCTTAATTTTTCCGATCTGTCAATCTCTTTTTTCTCTGCCTGCCGGGATTTTTTATCTCGCCCCGAGCGACGGGTGAGACATCTACACGAACTGCCCCTGGGTTGTCAAGAAGTTTTTTGAAAATTTCTAAATTGAAGTTACAACGGTTTACACGCCAGAATAAATAGAGGGAAGGGTTTAAAAGCCATCAACCTTCCCTCAAATCGTGCTACAAAAAAGCGGGATCAACAGAACTGGCTACGTCGCCACCTTGAAACATTTAACTCTATCTTGCACTCATTCCATGCCATTGTTCTCTAGCCCTGTATTCCGATCGCAGGTCCAGAATAAAATTCAGTCCCTTTCTTGGAATGAACCAGTTTCTTCCGTTAAAAACGGTAACACCATCCATTTCCATTGATCCAGACCCGAAGATGAAATAGTTCTTGTTCACAGGGAATTTTACCACTGCGCCATTCTTCTCAATCAACAGAACCGGGTTTGATTCATTAGTTCTGTCCACCGAAACTTTTAAACCTCGAGATTCCAACTCGGATGCCGGCACAAAGAGCTGCTGAGTAGTCACAGCCAGATTCAAACCAAGTTGACGTTCCATATACTTCGCTATGTCAGTGTTGTCTATAACACCTGTTGGTCGATCACCATGGGGAGCATAGACATAAAGAACCACGTCGTCCCCTGTATGTCCATTAGTCGTCCAGCCGATATGAGCTCTTTTGCTCATCATCGGACCAACTGTGTAATTCAAAGATCCTGCTCTTGCCTTTTTAATCTCCTCAACTTCCTCATCGGTCAGATCGTCTATTCCATAGTAGATTGACATTACCTCTCGAATATTGGATCTGTCAGAGGAGAGTTTCTTCTCAACGCCTTCTCCCGTAAGTCTTGCCTTCCTTAGCGGCCCAATAATTTCTTCCAGCGTTAGCTTGTCATAGTTATTACTGCTTGCCCTGTCTCCAATGCTGATCCCGCCATTTGCATGATCGGCAACCACAATCACGACAGTGTCTCTAGAGCTTTTTGCGAAGTCCAGAGCAACTTTGACAGCCTTATCGAACGCCAGAGTATCGCTGATAACACCTATGGGATCATTAGCATGAGAGGCCCAGTCAATTTTACTTCCTTCCACCATAAGAAAGAATCCTCTTGGATTTCGAGATAGAACTTCTATGGCTTTTTTAGTCATTTCCGCGAGACTTGGTTCTTTATCTGGATCTCTGTCGAAATCATAAGCCATATCCTTAGCTGCAAAGGCGCCCCATATTCTGGAAGAAGTGGATCGAGCGAGTTGATAAGGATCCGTGATGTATTCGTAGCCCATTCGTTTTAGTTCTGATACGAGATCCTCGCCATCCTTTCTTGCGGCAGGTGTTAAAAAGTAAGCTCCACCTCCCAGCACCACATCTATCTTTTGGTAAACCATTTGTTCCAGAATATCGTCATAGTTTTTGCGATCCGGATAGTGAGCCGCAAAGTCGGCGGGAGTTGCATGAGGAGCTTCACAGGTAAAAACAAGCCCTGTAGATTTGCCCGCCAGACGTGCCGCTTCAAGGATGTTAGCAACCGGTCGTCTTGCATCTTCGGGACGGATGGGCATTTCTCCCGGCATAGTTGCCTGATCGGGTAATACCCCTATATAGCCCGTGTGTGACTTAAATCCTGTCGCATAAGCTGTTGCTGCGGGAGCCGAATCGGCAATGGGAGCGTCTGCAGAATAGGTTCTCACCATGCCGCAGGCCATTTCATCCATAGCCAGAGGCATCCCGTTCTGATACCACCGTGCCAGCGTGACCGCAGCGGGGCTCATTCCATCAGGAATCATCAAAATCACATTTCTTATCGACGCTTCACCAGATCCTCTAAAACACCCAAGAGCAACTAAAAGATACAGAACAAGCCACCAGACTTTAACCGATCTCAATTTTCGTGAATTCTCTTTACTACTCATGTCAATTCCTCCTGACTAGTTAACAGAGTAAGATACTTACAGAGCAACCTGATGTTGCTAAAAGCTGGTTACAGTTATGTTATCGTGAACTGAAATTTTTATGGCACAGGGGATAAAGAAGCAGACGGATTGGAAGATGAATGACCGCTTCGTTCCTAAATTAGGAGCTCAAAATAGTGTGAACAATTCAAAGGATTAGAAGCATTAGCTGTGGGTCTTACATTAACACATTGAATGGTGGGCGGGGCGAGATTCGAACTCGCGACTTCCACCGTGTGAGGATGGCACTCTCACCGCTGAGTTACCCGCCCGATCACAACGTTTTCAGGCCTTATACATCAATACGTGAGTTAATGCAATACAGAAATCAGGGAGAAACCACTTTATCCAGAATCTCCAGCGGGTGTAACACATCATAGTCCGACAATTGCTCAAACTGAATACGGCAACTCAGGCATTCTGTAATAATACCACGAGGCTTCAGCGCAGCTATCCGATCCATGAGCTTTTTACCAATAGCTACTGATTCATCATGGTAGTTTATGCTGAATCCCCTTATTCCTCCCAGCCCGCAACAGGCGAAGCTGTCCTTGAAGGTCAAAATTCCTTCAATCCCAAGCTCAGTAAAAAGTTTAATGTAGTGCTCTCCGCCCTTCTGTTCTCTCTGATGACAGGGAGCAAAATAAATGTAGTTTTCGTATAAAGAAGCATTTGAAAGATCAGGGTTTGTTTTCTTTCCACGAAGTACCTGACCGATATATTCACCGGCATCATAAGTGCTGCTAGCAACTTTTATTCTTTTCAACGGATCGATGTCGGTGAAATAGTCTTCACCGACAGGCGATTCGCCGTAAAGACCTGGATGCACGTACACCGCGCCCTCATGGTCAGATTGGAGCTCTTTTCTTGCAATACCCGACGGTATGACTTTTCTAATCATAAAACTGCAGGTAGGACATGAACAGACCAGATCGTAGCCATCATCTATGAGTTCAACCCAACGGTTGATCTGATCTTCTACCCACGAAATAACTCGTTCTCTGTCGCCTTCAAGTAGAGCCGGCATACCACAGCAATGTTGATCAAAGACGTATACTGAAGCACCGAGCTTTTGCATCAAATTCACGAAAGCTCGTGGTACTTGAGGGAATATAAACCTTGCTGTGCAGCCGACAAAATAAGCTACCCTGCGCTCCTGAACACCCTTTGCAGGCTCCGTTAACCCCTGACTTTTCGCCCATGAGTCGAAAGACTCCCGGGGAAATACAGGAATGTTCCTGCTCTCGTGAATTCCAAGAAACTTCTTAACTCGAGGAACCAACAGTTTGGTGAGCCACGGCGCCTTGCTCAAAATCTCCCACAAAAGTTCCACGTTTTCAAAAAGCCTGGTGGTCAGAGGAAGTCCATCCCTCTGGGCGAACATTGTTTTTGCCCGTATAATTTTTCTCCTCACGGGTTCACAAGGGCACAGTGCGCAAAAATGACAGTTTTCAAGAAGCTTTTTAAGTTCGTCGGAGGTCGGTTCTACTCCACCGTCTCTTGCACGATCCCATATTTTGTAAAGCTCCGGGAAGAAGAAACAAACTCCTTCCATAAGATCCCGACAAACATCGCAGTCACCACATTCTTCTACAATTTCTCTTGCCAGTAATTCGGGATTTTCCTTTTTCAGTTGATCTGTCATGAGATCTCCCCTCAGGTCTCCCTGTATGACAATAGCCGGCCTTAGCCCGCTATTCGTCGTCCGTGATTCAACCACGTTTCTATCAGTTCTGGGTCATCAACTGAAAATACTTAAGTTTTTTAAGCTTATCTCGCAGTTCCGCTGCCTTTTCAAATTCAAGCCGCTCTGCGGCTTCTCTCATGGCTCGTTCCAGCTCAGCAATACGATCGATCAAATCCTCCTTTCCCCACGGCGCCTGTGGCTCCATCACTTCTTCAGTTCACCGAAATTGATCGTCTTGCATCTCATAAACAATACGATACGGTGCCAGACTGTCGGGAATATCTTTTTCGATCGTCTTCGGGGTGATGCCATGGGCTTCATTGTAAGCAAGCTGGATTTGTCTGCGCCGATTGGTTTCTTCAATGGCTCTTTCCATGGACCGAGTAATCCGATCGGCGTAGAGTATAACCGTGCCGTCAACATTTCGGGCCGCTCTTCCCGCCGTCTGAATCAGGGCTCGTTCTGAACGCAAGAAACCTTCGCTATCGGCATCGAGAATTGCAACAAGCGAGACTTCGGGAATATCAAGCCCTTCACGCAACAAATTTATTCCGACAAGCACATCATAGCTTCCAAGTCGAAGTTCTCTTATCAGTTCTATACGTTCAAGAGTGTCCACATCGGAATGCATGTATCGAACTCTGATTTTCAGTTCCGAAAGATACTCGGTAAGATCCTCCGCCATGCGCTTAGTAAGGGTCGTCACAAGAACTCGTTGCCCCTTTGCCACTCGCTTCCTGATTTCGGCTATGAGGTCATCAATCTGGTTTTTCGCCGGTCTAACTTCAATGGCCGGATCAACCAGTCCGGTGGGACGAATAATCTGTTCCACAACGGCATCGCCTGAAACTTCCAGTTCGTAAGGCCCGGGAGTTGCAGACACGAAGATAACCTGATTAACTCGCTCTATGAATTCTTCGAATGACAGAGGTCTGTTATCCAGTGCCGACGGTAACCTGAAACCGTATTCCACAAGGGTTAGCTTGCGGGAACGGTCGCCTCGGTACATCCCTTGAATCTGCGGAACCGTAATATGGCTTTCGTCGATAAAAAGCAGCCAGTCATCGGGGAAATAGTCAATCAGAGTTGGAGGCGGTTCACCCGGTTTTCTTCCCGTAAGGTGACGGGAATAATTCTCAATTCCCTGACAGTAGCCCAGTTCCAGAAGCATCTCGATGTCTAGCCTCGTTCTTTCTTCAAGCCGCTGAGCTTCCAGAAGCTTACCCTGAGAGCGTAGCTCTCGTAACCGCTCTTCAAGCTCCTGTTCTATAGCCTTAACTGCTCGCTCAAGCTTATCACGACTGGTCACGTAATGAGTCGCAGGATAAACGGCAACTTCTGACAGTCTGCGGAGACTTCTTCCCGTTATCGGGTCGAATTCACGTATGCTTTCAACCCAGTTGCCGAAAAGCTCGATTCTTACCGCTACGTCTTCCTGATGAGCCGGAAAGATGTCAATTACGTCTCCTCGCAGGCGAAAGCAACCACGCCTGAAGTCGGTATCGTTCCTCTGGTATTGAATCTCCACAAGCTTTTTGACGATGGCTTCCCGTGATATAGCCTCGTTTTCCCTCACCCAGAGAAGCATCTGTTTATATTCTTCCGGTTCTCCCAGACCGTATATGCACGATACGCTGCTAACTATGATCACATCACGCCGTTCCAGAAGAGCCCGGGTGGCGCTATGACGCATTTTATCGATCGTGTCGTTTATGGAGGCATCTTTTGCGATGTAAGTATCGGTCTGGGGAATGTAAGCTTCGGGCTGGTAATAGTCGTAGTAAGAAACAAAGTATTCTACGGCGTTTTCGGGGAAAAAGGCTTTAAA
>CAZWJX010000167.1:0-5577 GCA_964634695.1 uncultured Syntrophobacterales bacterium
TTGCCCTTTTCAATCGGTTATAATGTAACAATTGACACGGTCATTTTTTTTAACTAAAGTTCAAGAACCCTTTGGAGGGATTTTCCTTTAAAGATAATAGTTTAGATTGACTAAAATCTATTGATCAGGAGTAAACTCTCTTGCAAAAGAGCTGCATTATTCCTTTCGGGAGGTTTCAAGAGTACCATGAAAATGACGGGAGCGCAAATCTTCTTTGAATGTTTAAAGCGCGAGGGTGTGGAAGTCATTTTTGGCTACCCCGGTGGGGCGGTGCTGGACATTTATCACGAAATGTCCAATCACGACATAAAACACATCCTTGTGCGTCACGAACAGGGGGCCGCTCATGCGGCTGACGGGTATGCAAGAGCATCAGGAAAGGTAGGGGTGTGTCTCGTTACCTCCGGCCCTGGTGCGACAAACACGGTAACCGGTATTGCTACAGCCTACATGGACTCCGTCCCGATAGTTGTGTTCACGGGTCAGGTTCCCACTCGCCTAATAGGAAATGATGCTTTTCAGGAAGTTGACATCACAGGAATAACCAGACCGTGTACGAAACATAACTATCTGGTAAAAGATGTTCGAGATCTTGCCCGCGTTATACGTGAAGCCTTTTATCTTGCAAGATCAGGACGTCCAGGCCCCGTACTTGTTGACCTCCCGAAAGATGTAATTCAGGCTTCTACCGATTTTGTTTATCCAGAGACCGTAAACCTCCGTGGTTACCGCCCAACCGTTGAACCTCATAAAGGGCAGGTCCAGAGGGCGGCCCAGGCGATTAGAAAAGCCAAAAGACCTGTTATCTACGCGGGAGGCGGTGTGATTCACTCCGGAGCAGCCGCAGAACTGAGAAAACTTGCCGAGATGCTTCAAATTCCAGTTACCACGACCCTTATGGGACTGGGTGCCTTCCCTGCCACTCTAAAAAAGGGAACCAAAGAATTTCACCCACTGTGGATGGGTATGCTTGGTATGCACGGCACTTACTGTGCCAATATGGCCGTGAGTAACTGCGATTTGCTTTTTGCAGTAGGCGCTCGCTTTGATGACAGAGTTACCGGCAAAGTTGAAGCCTTCGCTCCCCATGCCACAATAATTCATATAGATGTAGATCCGACGAGCATCAGTAAGAGCGTTATTGTTGATATTCCTATCGTTGGAGATTGTAAGCGAACGCTTCAACGCCTGATCTCTATTTTTGAGAAAGAACCCATTCAGGAGCTTGACGAGAAAAGACGTTCCTGGCTTGAACAGATCGACGAATGGAAAAAAACGCATCCGCTTACTTACAAACAGGAAGGCGATGTTATTAAGCCCCAGTTTGTTGTGGAGAAGATTTATGAGCTTTCCAGAGGTGATGCTATCATAACGACTGAGGTCGGACAGAATCAGATGTGGACAGCTCAGTTCTATCATTTTACAGAACCCCGAACCCTCATAACCTCTGGAGGGCTTGGTACTATGGGATACGGCTTTCCGGCCGCTATAGGCGCTCAGGTAGCCCGTCCGGACAAGCTCGTAATAGATATTGCGGGAGATGGAAGTATCCAGATGAACATTCAAGAGCTGGTTACCGCGGTCTGCAATGAACTGCCTGTTAAAGTAGCTATTCTTAATAACGGCTATCTCGGTATGGTCCGACAGTGGCAGGAGCTTTTCTATAACAAGAACTACTGTCAGACCTGTTTGGGGGCTGCTCCTGATTTCGTTAAACTTGCCGAAGCTTATGGAGCCGTGGGACTCAGAGCTGTCACAGTCGATGAAGTTGAACCGGTTATTAAGAAAGCTCTCGAAATTCCCAAAACGGTCATAATGGACTTTGTGGTCGATAAAGAAGAAGGGGTCTACCCCATGGTGCCCGCAGGCAAACCTATTAACGAAATGTTACTGGTGTAGGTGGACAATATGAGCTCAAATGGCATGAATGGAAACAATGAACGTCACATTATCGGTGTGCTGGTAGAGAATCAGCCCGGTGTCCTCGCCAGAGTAGCGGGGCTTTTCAGCGGTAGAGGCTTCAACATAGAGAGCCTTACAGTGGCGGTTACCAATGAGCCGGGCATGTCCCGAATAACTCTCGTGACAACCGGTGACCAGCATATCGTTGAACAAATCATTAAGCAGCTCAACAAACTCATCAACGTGATCAAGGTCATTGAATTTCGCAACATGGAGTTTGTTGAAAGAGAAATGGCCTTGATCAAAGTGAAAGCGGATAAGGAGAGTCGAGCGGAAATACTGCGAATTGTTGATATATTTCGAGCCAAGGTGGTGGACGTAAGCCCGAACTCTTACATTATTGAAGTTACAGGGGACGAGGGAAAGATCTCCGCCATTCTGGAACTTCTCAACCAGTTTGGTATACTGGAACTGGCCCGCACCGGAAAGGCCGCCATGGCTCGGGGGAAAAAGGAATATATGAAACGGACCCAAGCTGAAAAGGTGACCAGAACGGTGCAGAAGGTTCAAAACGAGTAATAAAAACATAGGAGGATTCTGATGCGTCTGTTTTACGAAGCTGATGCTGACTTAGGGCTTCTTCAGGGTAAGAAAGTTGCAATAATAGGTTATGGTAGCCAGGGGCACGCTCAGGCTCAGAACCTTAGAGACAGTGGTGTTCAGGTTGTGGTTGCGGAGCTTCCCGGATCGTACAATTACAATCTCGCTATCGAACATGGTTTTAAACCCGTTTCTGCAGAAGAAGCGGCGGCAGAAGGTGACATAATTCAAATTCTCGTGCCAGATCATATTCAACCTGCCATTTACCGTAGTTCAATTGCTCCCAACCTCAAGGCCGGTAAGATGTTGATGTTTTCTCACGGTTTTAATATTCACTTCGGGCAGATTATTCCTCCAAAAGATGTGGATGTTGCTATGGTAGCCCCAAAGGGGCCCGGCCATCTTGTCAGAAGCGAATATGTCAGGGGCGCTGGCGTTCCGGCTCTTGTTGCCGTCCATCAGAATGCTTCCGGTCAGGCTCTTGAACTGGCGCTGGCCTACGCAAAAGGTATAGGCGCCACCAGAGCAGGCGTAATGGAAACCACGTTTCAGGAAGAGACAGAAACTGATCTCTTCGGAGAACAGTGTGTGCTTTGCGGCGGTGTGACTGAACTCATCAAGGCCGGCTTTGAAACGCTTGTGGAAGCAGGATATCAGCCCGAGGTGGCTTACTTCGAGTGCCTCCACGAACTCAAGCTGATAGTTGATCTGATCTATCAGGGCGGCTTTTCCTACATGAGATATTCTATAAGCGATACGGCCGAGTACGGGGACCTGACTCGCGGCCCACGTATCATCACGGAAGAAACCCGAAAAGCAATGAAAGAAATTCTTAAGGAAATCCAGTCTGGCGCCTTTGCCAGAGAATGGATTCTGGAAAATCAAGCGGGACGTCCCTCCTTCCAGGCCCTCAGAAAACGGGCAAGAAACCATCTCATTGAGGAAGTAGGGAAAAAACTCCGGGCCATGATGCCGTTTATTCAGGCTAAAGAAGTGCCTCCGGATGCATAAAGACAGGTAAAACTACAACAGTCAGACGGCGAAGGATAGAAGGGATACGAAATAAGGTTGTTACGCTTCATCCATCGGGGTTAGTGGGAGAGAGATGTGAGCTCTATTCGAACCAATGCTAGATCTGAGCTGGATCGTGTGCCAGTTGTCAAAGAGGGATATCCCTTCATATTTTTCGCCGCTTTTTTTACGATCATAATGGCTGTGCTTAATATAACGCCCGTTGCTGTTCTCGGTGTTATAGCTACGGCGCTGGTTCTTTATTTTTTTCGAGATCCCCAGAGGATTGTTCCTACAGATCCAAAGGCCGTTGTGGCTCCGGCTGACGGGTTCGTTATTGAAATAAAAGAAACCTCTCCTCCCGCAGTATCATCCCTCAAGACTGATCTTCGCAGGATCAGCATTTTCATGACGATTTTTGATGTTCATGTAAACCGAGCCCCCTGTTCCGGAAAAATTCTTAAAGTCCATCATGAACCGGGAAGATTTTTATCGGCTCAGAAAGCAGATGCTCCCCTTAAAAATGAACGAAATACTGTCGTTGTGGAAACGCCCGAAGGTGAACGGATTGTGGTTGTCCAGGTGGCAGGACTTATTGCCAGAAGAATTGTTTTCTGGCATCAGGAAGGGAGTGATCTTCAGAAAGGGGAGCGAATCGGTATGATTCGCTTTGGATCCCGCGTAGATCTTTACGTGCCCTCTAGCTGGGAGGTTAAAGTATCACGCGGACAAAGAGTTAAAGCAGGGGAGACGGTAGTATGCATAATGACATGACGTATTACAGGAAAAACAAACGTCGTAAAAACGAAGACAGCAAGATCCGGCGAGGTATCTACATCCTGCCAAACTTGCTGACAACTGGCAATCTGTTCGCCGGTTTTGTTTCGATTGTCTGCACCATAGACGGGGATTACGAGAAAGCCGCTATTGCCATACTGATATCGTGGATCATGGACATTCTTGACGGAAAAGTGGCAAGGCTTGCCGGAGCTAGCAGCAGGTTCGGAATTGAATACGACTCACTTGCAGATCTTGTGGCCTTTGGAGTTGCCCCCGGCCTTCTGATATATATGTGGGCTCTGACGGATCTGGAAAGACTGGGATGGCTCGCAGCTTTCGCCTTCGTTGCCTGTGGAGCGCTCAGACTGGCAAGGTTCAACACCATGGCGACGACGGAAGCTAAGCAATACTTCCTCGGGCTTCCAATACCGGGTGCGGCAGGACTTGTGGCAACGCTCGTCCTCTTCCTTCATCCGCACTATCCACAGCCTGAAGGTGCTCTATCGGTAGGGCTAATGGTTGTGGTGTTTGCTCTCTCTCTGCTAATGGTGAGTAACATTCGTTACAGCGCCTTTAAAGAACTCGATTTCATAAAAACGAAACCCATTAGAGCCACACTCGTTATGGTGCTTCTGATAGTTGTCATTGCCGCCAAGCCTCGCATGATACTGTTTGCCGGTTTGCTATCTTACGTGCTTTCAGGTCCTTCTCTATGGCTTGGGCGGGCTTTGAAGAAAAGTCATGTGTCTTCGGTCGAGAAGGAAGAAAAGTTATCGAAGGGTGATTTAACGTAATCGTTGCGAGTCCGCCACAAACGGAAAGGGCGCGGGGTAGTTCTCCTCCGTCATTGCGAGGCTGCCGTAAGGTAGGTGGGGCAATTCCTTACTTCGTCATTGCGAGGCTGCCGTAAGGCAGCCGTGGCAATCTCAAAGGAAACACAATGAGAGATTGCTTCGCCGCTTCGCTCCTCGCAATGACACCTGTTTACGTCATTGCGAGCGCCCGAAGGGTGCGTGGCAATCTTTGTTACAACAGAGAGCTTGCTTCGCCCGCCACAGGCGGGCTCGCAATGACAGCCATGCAATGACAGCCATGAAGAGTCACTGCGAGGCCACGAAGTGGCCGTGGCAATCCCATATTGTAGAGATTGCTTCGCCCTCACTCCGTTCGGGCTCGCAATGACGGTACTGGGTGTCATTGCGAGGCTGCCGTAAGGCAGCCGTGGCAATCTCAAAGGAAACACAATGAGAGATTGCTTCGCCGCTTCGCTCCTCGCAATGACAC
>CAZWJX010000168.1:0-5452 GCA_964634695.1 uncultured Syntrophobacterales bacterium
ATAGGAAGGCGGCTTGCCAGACGTCTGATAGAAGAAGGAAGAACTTCGCTAAGAGTCTTTGATCTGAACGCTAAAGCTCTTGATCCGGTTGTTCGGGAAAAAGCCGAAGTCGTAGAAGGAAATGTTCTTGATACAGCTCGTCTTCGTGAAGCGTTCAGGGGAGTAGATGTTGCATACTATCTGATTCATGCAGTAGGTGCAAAGGATTACGAAAATGTTGAACGGAAGAGCGCAGAAAATTTCAGAGACTGCGCTATCGCAGAAGGGGTCAGGCGGATAATCTATCTGGGTGGATTGGGAAAGAGGGAGACGGCAAGCCGGCATCTTCTCAGCAGGCTTAAAACGGGTGAAATTTTATCCTCAAAACCTGACAAAATTCAGACCATATGGTTCCGTGCAGGAATTGTTATCGGAGCCGGAAGCGCCAGTTTTGAGATCATTAGAAATCTTGTTGAAAAGCTTCCTGTGATGATAACTCCCAAATGGGTATCTACAAAAACAGAGCCCATAGGCATTCGCGACATTGTCGAATATCTTGTGGCCGCCCGCACCGCCGAATTTAAAGAAAACCTTGTTGTGGACGTAGGCATTGGTCCCATGAGCTTCGGGGAAATGTTGCTTGAAGCAGCCCGTGTTATGGGACTTCGTCGATTTATCATTCCGGTTCCTCTGCTAACCCCTAACCTTTCATCTTACTGGCTTGTGCTTTTTACCCCCGTTCCGTTTTCTCTTGCCCGTGAGCTTGTGCTGGGTCTTTCGTCGGAAACCGTAAAGGAAAATGACAACGCTGCTCGTTTCTTCCCTGAAATACGTCCGGCTCCATACAGGGAAGCAGTTCTTTATGCACTGTCAGAACTTGAACAGCAAACCGTTATCGGCAGGTGGTGTGACAGTCTTTCCAAGGAAGTTTGTGACCTTGCAGTTCCGCCCGTTTTAAGGGAAGCAGTTTATCGGGATGAACGGATTTTTCCGCTGGATGGTGTGCATAGTCAGATAGTTTTTAATGTTATCTGCGAAATAGGAGGAGAAAAGGGGTGGCTTGCTAATAACAATCTCTGGAGGCTCAGAGGCATAATAGATAAGCTCCTTGGTGGATACGGACATCAGAGAGGAAGACGTGATCCTCACGATCTTCGCGTTGGAGATGCTGTGGATTACTGGAAAGTCGTCGATTTAGTGCCGGGGAAACGACTGCTTCTTCTTGCCGAAATGAAACTTCCCGGGAAAGCATGGCTGGAATTTCAAATTACAGATACTCATCTTATTCAGAGAGCTATTTTTCTGCCTAGAGGACTTTTGGGTAGAACCTACTGGTATGCTTCAAAACCGTTTCATGACAGGGTATTTTCAGAGCTGGGCAAGGAAATCATTGCCGAAGCTAAAAAGAGACTGGCTTAGAAGGAGTATCAGCATTCCAGTCTGGGCTGATATGTTTTCTTCCTTTCCCGGCGTTTTTCAAAAAGGGATTTAACCGTATCGATGTAGGTCTTGAGAGAATCCCCGGGAAGAGCAGGGGAGAGGATTAACTTTTCCAGTCTGGAAAGGCTATCTATCAGGTGTTTTTCTTCTCGGGATAGCGGAACGTTCCGGGGAATAAAGGGAGCCTCACGTTTTCCGCGTTTTTCGGAAAAGAAGTCGCGTATTGCTTCAAAAAGGGCTGACAGGTTCTGGAAATTTCTTTCATTGTAAAGCTTGATAATTAGTTTTCCGATTAATTTAATTACTTCTTCAATTTTTTCGGGATCCTGTTCTTCGTAAAAAAACAGGTCATTTCTTATCCCATAGTAGATACTTGTCGGCGATTCAAGAAAATCACCTATGGATGCTCCACCCTTGTGATAAACAACGGACAGAGGATGATAAAGCACTTTAAAACCATTTCTAACAGCTCTAAGGCAAATCTCATTGTCTTCGAAATATAGAAAATAATCTTCCCTCAGAAGACCGTATTGCCTGAGAAAGTCGGCCCTTACAAGCATGCTGGCTCCGGAAACGAAATTTGTATAGCCCATACGATCACCGGCATCCGGATCTGAGTTTATGCCGTTGTAGGAAACCGAACTCCCATCGAACTGAACTCTGTCTGTTTCGGGATAACAGTGCAGTTTGGAACCGACTATGGCAACCGATGACCCCAATCCATCTGCGATAGATACCAGGTAAGAAAGAGCAAGATCATCAATGATAGTATCGTTGTTGAGAAGCCATATATAGTCGGCTCCCCATTGCAGGGCGAGCTTAATGCCTTCGTTTGAACCACCGCCAAATCCCTTGTTCTCTGAAAGTTTTCTTACAATGACCTCCCTATTGAATCGAGGTGGTATTTCCTTATATCGCTCATCGGATAAGTCGTAATATTCGTAACCTCGCTCCCCGCATATATCGCTAAGTTTCCACGAAAGATCATTATTCGAAGCATTATCTATTACAATTACCTGAAAACGCCGGTAAGTTTCTTTGTCGAATATTGATTTGACCGCTTCTATTGTGTCATCCCATCCGTTGTAGTTCACAATAACCACGGACACCTTCGGCTCTACCCAGTCCTCCGTTTTAACTTTTCCAAACCATCGCTTATGTAAGCGGCGAAGATTCTTAATCGATTTGTCAAAGCGTCCGGGGCTCTGGCTTTCCAGATGATATAGAACGCTCTTTGGGGTGTATACGATGCGGTAACCCTTTTCTCTGGCTCGAAGACAAAAATCCACATCTTCGTAGCCGTTTATATACTCTTCGTCAAATCCCCCTAAATCCCGGAATACCTCCTCTCTTACGAGCATACAGGCAGCCGTCACGGCGTCGTAATCTCTTTCTACGTTGACATCTGGATAATTCTCAGGTTTTCCAGCATAGATGTGATAGGGATAAAGAGGATACGGGCTCCTCCTGAAACTGACACCGGCGTGTTGTATGGTTCTGTCAGGATAAAGCAACTTCGCTCCCACGATAGCTATAGATTCATCTCGCTCGACAACGTCCACAAGAGCATCGAGCCAGCCGTTAAGGGGAACCGTATCATTATTGAGAAAAACGAGGTATTTCCCTCGAGCAAGTCTGGCTCCTCTATTACACGATACAGCAAAACCTGAGTTTTTCTCATTCTTGATGGCAAAAATATTGGGATTTTTCTTTGTAATATACTGGAGGTAGGATTGAGTTCCGTCGTTGGAGCAGTCGTCCACTATGATCAATTCAAAATTAAATCGGTAATTGAGCTTAATGACGGTCTCTATGCACCTTCTGGTAAGTTTCTCTCTGTTGTAGGCAGGGATAATAATAGACACAATAGTTGTTAATTTACTAAAATTTGCATGCACTTTCGACCCTCCTGCCCTATTGAGATAAGCACCAATTTTTAACTTGAAAAGCGTTCTATTACTTTCTAACTAGTTTATTTATCTGTGCTAACTTTTCCACCGCGCTTAAGTTGTCCAGCAGTCGGCACAACTTATCGGTTTGGAGAGTTTTTTGCGTATTGTAATAAACTACAACATACTCTACGTTCTACCACTTTTTAAGATCTGCATACTATCTAAATTTTAAAATACTTTAACATAAATCTCTATATTTAATTTCGTCTTCGCCCACCTATATCTTGTTTTCAGGAACTAAAGGATATATTTTTCTTAACGTCCACTAAATGCTTGAGGCTATGTACCTAATGAGTACTGCGTCTTCCGGGAAAATGTGCAACAATGTTGACGCATAGTTTATCACTCTACGATCACGAGTTTTTACCATTTCTTCTAATTTTCTCAGTATGTTGGTTCTATATCTATTCCAGATGAGCCTTCTTGTTCTTACGAATTCGTGCGGTTTTTTACTAGTGGTGCTACTACCATCAGTTCTCCATGAAAATTCACATGTTATTTTCTTAAGATGAATAAATTTATAATACATAGCCATTCTAATCCATAAATCCCAGTCCTCATGTACGGAAAGCGATTCGTCAAACTTTCCGACTTTCTCTACTACTTCTATATCGTGCATCACACAAAGTATCGGAATGTAATTCTGTACAAACAAATCAGCATCACTGAAGTCTACAGAGTACGGAACATCTTTTAAGATGGTCTTCACACCGTGAGACGTTATTACCTGGTAGGCTCTATAAGCATCTGAGTAAACAATCTTGAAACTCCGGTTCTCATTCAAAGTTCTTGTGAGTATTGATATATGGTTAGGATAAAACATATCATCGTCATCAAGATAAGCAATATACTTCCCCGACGATCTATCAATACCTATATTTCTAGCTACAGATCTTTCTCTATTAGTATCCAAGTTTATAAATTTTACCTTTTTATTTTCAAGTTCTGGGACAAGTATTCTTGGATCATCTCCCCCATCATTGATTACTATGATTTCTAGATCCGAAAACGTCTGCTTTAGTACACTTCTTACTGCACGTCTCAGAAATACAGGTCTATTATAGGTAGGAATTATCACAGATACTAATGGCATCTTCGTATTCCAGAATATCTTTTTAAACAGTCATTTTAACTCATTTTAGTTTAACAATATACCAAGAGCCACTATTATATTCGTAACCTTAACCTTTAATTTTTTTTATCATTCATAACCTTCCCTACCAAGCAACAATTCTAGTCACATTTAATTTTTTTGAATGCTACCCAAAATCCATAAGCCCTATCAGGAAGAGGGTTACATCCTACAATAACCATCCGCATATTAAGCATAAAATCTGAAATGACTCTCCAAGTTGGAATCCATTTGTGTTCATCCCCGACCCAAGATGAGCCAGGATGCCACATTTCCATGCTTTCATGGGGCAAATATAAGAATAGTATTCCCCCAGGTTTTAGTACTCTAATCCATTCAACAATAGCTCGATCCCAATGCTGCAGATGTTCTAAGCAGTGACTTGAAAACACATAATCTACGGAAGAATCAGGAAAGCTTGATAAGCAATAAGCATTATTATACATATTTTGGTCAATTGGTATAGCACCAGGTAGAGGGAATTGTCCCGCACCTATATCTAAGCCGATCCCTTTACAATATTCTAAAGCAATATCCTGGATAAATTTCATAGCATTGCCAGCATTGAGATACGATGGATACTTAGATGTCAAATCTAAAAGACATCTTAACATGAGATGCTTATCTAATCTCAAACACGAATAATTACCAGATAAACAATTACGAGGTACGTGAAAACTACCTTGTTCAATACACAAATTACAGTTACCAACCCAGTAATCTATAGATCCAGGATATGCTCTAAGCTTGGGGGGGATGTTACCCCACCACACAAATACAGGCGTAGTGATATTACGTTCCATAGCTAAGTGGTACAGCATAGAGTCTAAAGTCCAAACATAAGCGGCGCCATCAACAATATGATATAGTTCCGATAATGTAGTTTTGCCAATCAAATTGATGTCAGAGTGAATACTCACTGGATACTCAGGATCCACTGATAATGGAT
>CAZWJX010000169.1:0-4103 GCA_964634695.1 uncultured Syntrophobacterales bacterium
ATTCATCGAGAATACGCATTATGGTTTGATCGTCACCGTTTACGACGGCCCACTGTCCCGGCTTCTGACGGAGGATGGGTGACATTTTGGAGCGAGCATAGGCGTCGAAGGAAGGGTAGCGATCAAGGTGATCTTCCGTGATGTTGAGCACTATGAATACATCAGGGCAAAAGCTAGGCGCTGTATCGAGCTGGAAGCTACTGACTTCGAGAACCATAACATCCCACGGCTCGGGATTCATAACTGCACGAGTCAGCGGAACACCTATATTTCCACCGACGAAGGTTTTCTTCCCCCAGCGCTTCATAATGGAGCCGATGAGCTCTGTTGTGGTGGTTTTGCCGTTTGTTCCCGTGACGGCAATAACAGGTGATTTAACATAACGCCATGCCCATTCTAGCTCCCCGACAACGGGAATTCCGAGCGATTGGGCTTTCTCAAGAAGCGGGATGTCCAGAGGAACGCCCGGACTCACGATTATCTCGTCAAACCGGCTTATGTCGCCGACGTCGTTCGAACCGAGGATCAGCCGGCAACCGGAGCGGGAAAGCCGTTCCAGTACATCGTCGGATATTCCCAGTTGTTCTGCCGGCTTTGAATCTGTCGCCGTTACCTTTACTGATGTTGTGCCGGTGTTGGATTGAGAGGTCAGAGCTTCACAGATAGATAACCCCGAAACTCCAAGCCCGACAACAAGGATATTACGTTCTGGCATCTTCTACCAATCCCTCCACGACCTGCTCCATTCTCATAGAACGAGACCCTTTAACAAGTAACCACGCTCCCGGTAACCAGTGTTCAATAATTGCTTCGATGAGAGTGCTGTGATCATGTGCCTCGATCACCACAGGGATACCGCCCTTTCGACCCTCATCGGCAATAAAACCGGCCAGCGTCCCGAGAGTAAACAAGCCGGAAACATTTCTCCGGGCAAGCTCTCTCCCTATCATACGATGAAGTTCTTCTGAAGCATCCCCGAGTTCTTTCATATCTCCAAGCACGGCAATGAACGGCCTGTTTTCACGGTAAGCAAGACCGGCAACAGTCTCTATTGCCCGCAGCATCGAGCCGGGGTTAGCATTGTAAGTGTCGTCAACAATCACCGTCCCATCGGAAAGAGGGACGCATTCCATCCTGTGAGATACGGGCTTCCATGAAGAAAGCCTGTGCGCTGCTACATCAAGAGGAACGCCCAGATGAACGCCCACGGCAAGAGCCGAAAGCGCATTAAGGGCAAAGTGTTCGCCGAGCACCGAAAGACTCACCGTCGCTCTATTCCTGCCGCAACGCACATTAAAAGTTGTGCCTTCACGAGAGCACCGTATTTCACCTTCTACCGTAACATCGGCTTCGCCCTTTATTCCAAAGAAGATCTTTGCGATGCGCTGGAGCCTTTCAGAGCTTTTGTAAAGCCAGGGATCGTCACGGTTAACGATGGCGCATCCGGTGTCTTGTGGCAGCGCATGCCAGAGCTTGGTTTTTTCACGACAGATAACTTCTTCAGATTCCAGCCCTTCGAGGTGAGCCTTCTGTATATTTGTGATGACACCAACGGTCGGGCTTGCTATTGCGACGAGTTGGTCCATTTCCCCCGGGTGGTTTATTCCCATCTCGAGAACTACTGCTGAGTGGTATGGCTCAAGCTGAAGCAGCGATAAGGGAAGCCCTACATTATTGTTCCAGTTCATCGGATTCTTAAGGACATGGAATGAGCCATCCAGAACCTGAGCGATCATTTCTTTTGTAGAAGTTTTTCCATTGGATCCTGTAACGCCCACAACAGGGCCTTTAAAGAAGGATCGTCGGTACTTGGCCAGATCGCCCAGAGCCGTCAGAGTATTTCCTACTCTGACGACGGCGGGTAGAGTCCCTCTGGCGGATGTCATCTCGAGCAAAGCCTTTCCAGCGTTGAAACTTTCCAGAGGTTTGTCAATAATGAGGCATTCCGCTCCGGCTCTTACGGCATCGAGCAGGAAATCATGCCCGTCGAACCGTTCTCCCACGAGAGCCACAAAGATGTTTCCAGGTTCTATCTTGCGAGAATCAGTGCTGATCCCTTTAAAGCGAGACTTTTCCCCGCTATTGACGACAACCTGTCCCCCTGTCGCTTTGATAACGTCATCAATCATCCAGAGATTTTCTTTACCAAATGACACTGCTGTCTCCTGCACTTTTGACCGGTTACAAACGTTTCGTGTCTCACTTCCCCGTCGTGAGTATGAACCTTGCAGCAAATTGGCTTCTTTATCAAGACAGAATGAAGATCGTCTATGCTTTTTAGTATCTTTTGAGCATTGCGAGCCCGTCGAAGGTGATTATTCCCCGTCATTGCTAGCCCGTCGAAATTGATTCTTCCCTGCCATTGCGAGTCCGCCGAAGTTGATTCTTCCCTGTCATTGCGAGTCCGCCGAAGGCGGGCGTGGCAATCTCTTTTTACCACAACAAAGAGATTGCTTCGCCTTCGCTTCACTCCGGCTCGCAATGACACGATCAGAGCGTCATTGCGAGGCCACGAAGTGGCCGTGGCAATCTCATAACAAACAATGACGAGATTGCTTCGCCTTTCACTTCGCTTCGGTCTCGCAATGACACGGGAAAGGACAACAAGGGATTGCTTCGTCGCTTCGCTCCTCGCAATGACACAGGGGAAGACAATGGCGAGATTACTTAGTCGCCTGCCAGAAGCGGACTTCTCACGATGACACAAAAAGTATCATTGCGGACGCAGCGAAACAATTATCTTATTTCGTACCGGACAATACGTGGTATATTGAAAAAACCTTTCTTTACATAAAAATCGACTTGAGTTTTCCCCGGTTCGGCTTTCAAGTATTCATGCCTTTTTACGGAGATTCTGGCGTGCGTTGTAGAACCAAGAAAACGTTCATAAACATTCTCTGGGATCTTTCCGTTTCCTTTTCCTACATGCAAATAATAAGATTGTCCTTTTCCGAATGTTTTAAATAACACCACGCCACTCCTTTTTTCAGGAATAGACCGATCGAGATACCCGTTGAGCTCCATAACTAACGGAAACATAGAGAATAACCATACCAGCCCCAGCGTGAGGCAGGTTGCGAATTTTTTTGCTACAGACGAATAATAGGCTTTAAGCACTTTGTATGAAATGAAAAGATAAAGAAACAACAAAGGCGAAACCATTATTGTACCTTTGATAAAAAACTCTATATTGTTCAGAGGCTCGTTTTTCTCTCTTATTCGAATGCCGAACATGAATGCTAAAACTATTGAGGCAATACTCAGCACTACTGGCAGTCCATAAACTATATATAATGCCACTTTCCCCCGAAAAGACTGTTGCACAGTATCAGGTCGGACATAATTAGTAGCTTTAGACACGATAGCGTTTTTGAATTGTATGGCTCTGTCAACTATTTCCCTGACACGGCCCCAGTCTTTCTTTAATGAGGATAAATTAATTTTAATCGTAAGTTTTTTCCCATCGCAATAAAGACTTTCGACCCCAAGAGAAAAGATTGTTTTAATTGATGTCACATTGTTCTTGTCGGAGAGGAGTTCGGTGATAACGGTAAATTCCTGAGTTGTTACGCTGTATTCCGGGCCTAATTCCTCAACCGTCATGGTAGATTCCGAATCAAAAATAGAAGATAGAAGCCCCTTTTTCCCCTTTTCGATGCTCAAATCAAAGTATGTGGGGCAGGGGAGGCTTAACATTAATAATGCTTCATGTGTATTAACACCTCTGTAATTAAGCGTGAATGTCAGATCTTCACCGTTGTACTTTTCTTTAAACTTGGACGAAATAAAGAACATTTTAGTTTTTAATCCCAGAGATGTAAGAATTTTGTTGATCATTCGAATCCGTCTGTAGGAGGTGAAGAATAGAATAACAACTATCAGGATCGGGAAGATTATCGATATTATTAGAGGCATGAAAACAGGTAAATCCATTTCTCTGAATCCTCTTTTACATGTATGTTTCCCTACCTTTCCTGTTTTTTATCTCTATAGCAAAAAATATCACCGGAAAATGGTCAAATCAAATCTTAATGGAATCTGTTAGAAAAATGCGTAACTGAATAATGTTGTGTCATTGCGAGAAGCGAAGCTACGAAGCAATC
>CAZWJX010000169.1:4127-4386 GCA_964634695.1 uncultured Syntrophobacterales bacterium
TGCGAGCGAAGCGAAGCAATCACTACGGCCACTTCGTGGCCTAGAAATGACGCCCACATTCAATCTTAATGTGCGAAAATCCCCACTTAGAGATAAATCGAGTTTTCTTGACAGGGGATGAGCAAGTTTTTAGAGTAGCGAACGTGCGTTTTCCGGGAAAAGATAACCTTTTGACATATTACCGAGAAGAGGGGACTTCATGTCCGAAACGAAGAGGCTCAAACGGATCAGAAATATCGGCATAATTGCTCACATCGAT
>CAZWJX010000169.1:4396-5383 GCA_964634695.1 uncultured Syntrophobacterales bacterium
ATGCGGGTAAAACCACGGTAAGTGAGCGGATACTATACTACACGGGCAAATCCTACAAAATGGGTGAAGTCCATGACGGAACTGCCGTTATGGACTGGATGGATCAGGAACAGGAGCGAGGAATTACCATCACTTCTGCGGTCACAACCTGCTTCTGGCGGGATCATGAAATTCATCTGGTTGATACGCCGGGGCATGTCGACTTTACGATTGAGGTGGAAAGGTCTCTTCGTGTTCTCGACGGAGCCGTCGCAGTCTTCTGTGCTGTAGGAGGCGTAGAACCCCAGTCGGAGACGGTCTGGCATCAGGCGGACAAATATCGAGTTCCCAAAATTGCCTTCGTTAATAAAATGGATCGAATCGGGGCCGACTTCGATCAGGTGATCGAACAGATGAAAGAAAAGCTTGGGGCAAATCCTATTCCCATTCAGATTCCTGTGGGGAGAGAGGCTGATTTTAGGGGCGTTATAGACCTTATCAACATGCGGCAAATTGTCTGGAAGGATGAGACTCTGGGAGCCGAGTTTGAATATGTGGACATAGAACCGGAACTGGTGGATCAGGCAAAAGAAGCCCGGGAATTGCTCGTCTCAAAGATTGCCGAACATGATGAAGCCATCATGGAAAAGTACCTCGAAGAACAACCTGTAGAACCTGCTGAGATAATAAAAACTCTCAGGCGCCTTACGCTTGAGCTTAAAGCCGTTCCGGTTCTGTGCGGCTCGGCATTGAAGAACAAAGGTATCCAGCCGCTTCTTGACGCCGTCGTCGATTTTCTACCCTCGCCGCTCGATATCCCCCCTGTGGTTGGCTTTCACCCCGAAACGAATGCCAGAGAAGAACGGTTTGCCAGCTCAAAAGAACCTCTGGCAGCCCTTGCCTTCAAGATCTTCATGGATGAAGGAAGAAAGCTTACCTATGTCAGGATTTACTCCGGCGTTATGGAAGTTGGAGCAGAAATATACAACGCCACAAAGAAAACCAGGG
>CAZWJX010000170.1:0-4888 GCA_964634695.1 uncultured Syntrophobacterales bacterium
TTACGATCAACATCCTGCCCCATCGATGATCTGTTGCGTCCGGTAGCTAGAGCTATTTTGAGAACATGTTATTTGATTTTCTTAAGTTTTTACGAAAAACCCATAACCTCTCTTCAATGAAAAAAACTATGAAGACAATCCAGACTTCACAAGCATGGTAGTGTGAAGTTCATAACTTCGAGGCATAGAAATTGTCCTGACAAATTGGATACAAGATCTCCGCTTATTTACTACGATACAAATTCAAAAGAGCAACCAGCACTGCAACACACACTACCAACCCTATTACTGTAGCGACATAGATTTTTACAGGTCGATAAATAAATTCTACCATGTGAGTTCCCTTGGGAACAACTACACCTCGGACTAACCCGTTCACTTGATAGATTGGCACTTCTTGGCCGTCCACAAAAGCTTTCCAGCCAGGGAAATATTGATCGGACAGCACCACAAAACCGGCGTCACTAGGGAATTCAGCTTTGATAGTAATCCGATTGGTATCGTAACTATCAATATGCACATCCCCTCTGGAAAAGTGTGTTCTCCCTATTTTATCCAGATCTTCCCGACTCACAAAGGCCGTTTCCGCCGGGTTGACAGAAAGAGTTTCGAATCTGGCTCTTACTTCCCTTATGTCTCGAGCCACTTCGAGGTGTGTTATCGAAAATGCCCGGGGAAGACAATTCTTGTTTTCGTAAACCACCCACTCTGGACTTTCGAAAACTCGTTCATACAACGGTATTCCTTGCTTATCGAAAGTGTCCTTCCTTCCAATATAGGGAGGTGCAAAATCTCTCAATTCTTTTACCTCAATATGACGCACCAATATAGGTTCCTTAGAGAATGTAAATACCCTGAGATCCACCTGTGTAGGAATATTATCACCCGTATTGATGACACGATAGAACACGCGGTAGTTTCTATTTAATTCCTTGGGATCAATATCAAGTTCTTGTTCCTTGGAATCATAATTGGAGCCATAGAGATCGAAGGCAAGTATACCAGTTGGTGATCTCCTGTGTGAACGTGCTTCAAGGCGAAGTAGATAAAACGTGTTTGGACGTAAAGAAACTCTCTGACGAAGCATACTCACAGATAGACCATCTGACGACTGGAGCGAATATTCTCCTGCTTCCAGAGGTCGGACATTTATAAACTCCCAGTGACTTAAAGGTACATCAAAACAAACCGCAACCCCTTCCCCGCTTGTTATTTTATCAATGTTATACTTGTTTACTTTCTTTTTAGGTACAATCAGGTAACGCGTACTTAAGCTGCTAAGAATAAGATTATTTCGGACAAGACTTAACCAATTATCGGAGTACCCCCAGGGCTGCATATCAAGAAGGGCATTAAGTGCTGCTGGCATAAATGGATCGTAACCATTAATAAGATGTATCCGAGAAGGAACATAATATAAAGGAATAGCGTATTCAGTTAAGAAGAGCCCTCTATCGTGATTCAGGTGTGCCCCAAGGAAGTTTAAAACAGGATCTTTTAATTGCTGAGAAATCTTATTCTCGCTGGAAAAATTAGCCTCATGAAAGCCACCAAACGAGAATGCTTCGAAAAGAACGATAAGCAAGAGTATCCCCGCGATGGCATTCTTTATCCTTTGATCCATCGCAGATTTCCACATAAAAACCCATACCAACACAGAGTAGCAAAACAAAAAAATAAAGGGTATAACAACAGCCGGGTTTCTTATAGAAACTGATCGTACAAGAATTGAACGAGCATTTACATCAATTAGGCTGGCAGAACGTAAAGATCCCCAGAACATAACGTTAAAGATGGCCACAACTATGACGGCTACAAAAACCAAAACTAATTTTTTATAGATTCTTATCTGGTCATGTCTATCGCATAATATAATATTTATACCGTACCCGAAAAGTATGGAAACGGCCAGGTTAAATTCCAGCCAATGTCTTGCCGGACAGCGAAATAGATTATAGACAGGAACATAATACATGACCCTATATAGCGGATTATAACCGCCGAGAGCCCAAAAGAATGCAAGCAATGCTATGAGAAGTAAAAACCTCGCGTTGCGGTCCTCCTTCCAGAGTCTTAGTCCAGCCCATAGTCCCAAAATCAGAGGCATGGTACCCATAAAACCTGACATTTCTGTAAGATTCCATGCACCGTAATAAGATCCCCCATATCCCCCACCAAACCAGAAAGGGAAAATGAGTTGCGGAAGCATAAATGGAGCAAAAGAATATTCGGTGAAATAGCTGTAGCCCTTTTCTACCCTCCAGGCAAAATTTGAAAGCTCTTTTGTAGCTATTAGTTGAGGCAGAGCAATGATGGAGCCCAAAAAGATTGGCAAAAAGCAAAGGTAAAGAAATTTACGCCTCTCCTGCCACGACATCCAGACTGAATAATAAATCGCAAAAAAACCGAGTACAAGATAAGTACAATCTGGTAATGTCCTGCAAAAACCTGAATAGCAATAACAAGGGAAGCCCAGAATGCGTACTTTAAATTGAACTCCCTTCTCATTTTTTCGTAAAGGAACAATAGAAGGGGAAGCCACACTGCGGCATTCATCATAGACGTATGGGTTATATGGGCCATAACGAAACCAGAAAAACCGAACACAATACCTGAGAAGAAAGCTGGAAAAGTCCTGATCCCTAAAAGGCGAGCATATATGAAACAAAAAAAGGCTGCAAGCGCCGGATGAACAATATTGTTAACAGTAAAAGCCCATAGAGGAGGCATCAAAAAGCATAAAAAATTGAACGGATACAAAAGTCCTGCGTGCAGGATACCTAGAAAGGGGAGTCCCAAAAATTGATAAGGAATCCATGAAAAAACACTCCTTGCACCTTCATCAGCGTAAAAAAGCCGAAGGGGAAAATTTTGACCAAAACTATCTCCACCTCTTACAGACGGTATAACTCCCTTACAACAGCTTAAATAATATGCGAAAGATATCGCCAGATAAAAAAACAACCACTTAGCGTAGTGGCTCAAGAAAACGTTGATCTTCCTAACAAAAGTTTTCTCATTCACCGTTATCTCTCCCTGTTTGCCACCGCGCACAGAAAAACCCCAGGAAGCCATAGATTAATTCGGTTTAAAGGTGCCGACTTCGTCGAAGGGATTCCAATTCCTAGTTTTCGGAGGACCACAGACATAGGAAAAGCATGAAGAATAGAAAAAGTCTCAATATTTGAAAAACACTTCGATTGTTTTAAGAGCCTGCCAAGTGTCACAGGGCTGTAAAAATATACATGTTCAGGGGGTTTAAAAAGAGGCCAATTTCTTCTAAGAAATTTATACCAGAAGCCGTCAAAAAGGGGCGTGCCTAAAAGAATAGTGCCACCTCCTATCAGCCTACTTCCCAGCTCTTTTAAAAAAGGCACAGGATCGTAAATATGTTCTATAAGATTCAGCCCTACCACACAATCAAAATACTCTGTACAAGGCACATCATCTATCGAAGAATAGGTAACGTCACAGTAAACGGAAGCCTCTTCACGAGCAACTTGCGAGAGATCAACACCAACGGAATACGACACATATGGACGAACGGCTTTCAGAAACAGACCAGGGCCACATCCCACTTCTAAAACCCGCGAACCCCGATAAAGCAGTTTTCGACGCAAAAGAATGCGAACTAATCTCTGAAATGTCCGAAAAAGAGAGTCTTTTTGGAGTTCATAGCCCGTTCCCTCACCACTATACTCCGAAAAGTAATCATCCGAATCATAAAGCGAGAAGATCAATTGCTCTTTTAACCTCGGAGTGAGGAAAGCCAACCCACACCTATTGCAGCGTACAACTCTGAAAGGACGAAACTCATGAAGCACCTTATAACTGGCATCATTACAAAAAATACATTTCCCTTCTTCCAGTTCATACGATTCAAATGTCGTTTTCATTTGAAAACCCCCATGTTTTTCTCACGACATACAACGGTCTTGCTTTAACTTCATGGTAGATTCGTCCGACATATTCGCCTAGAATTCCGATACAGACCAGCTGGACTCCTCCAAGAAACAGTATAACTGTCATAAGAGATGCATATCCCGGAACAACTTTCCCAAATATGAGAGTCTTTACCACGATTACCAGAGCATAAAGAAAAGCAAAGCCAGCAACAATGAATCCCAGGTATGTAGCTATCTGAAGCGGCACATAACTGAAGGATGTGATACCTTCGATGGCAAAATTCCAGAGTTTCCAGTAATTCCATTTTGTTTTTCCTGCATGACGCGGCGCTACATGGTAATAAACTGTCGCGGAACGAAACCCTGCCCATGCAAAAATTCCTTTCATGAAGCGATTACGTTCCCGAATCTGCCGAAGCACATTCACCACCTGACGATTCATAAGACGGAAATCACCCGTATTGGATGGAAGTCTTACAGACATAATCCGACTCGCCAATCTATAAAAAAGATGTGCCGTTAGAGACTTCAACCATCCATCACCTTCTCTTTTACTTCGCGTTGCAAGGACCACTTCATATCCTTCGCGCCATTTTGCTACAAGTTCGGGAATAACTTCCGGAGGATGTTGCAAGTCCGCGTCAATTGGGATGACAGCTTCGCCTTGGGCAAAATCAAGACCGGCTGTAAGAGCTATCTCTTTACCAAAGTTTCTTGAAAAATCAATTACTTTCACACAAGGGTCTCTCTCTCTAATAGCAAGAAGCTTCTCCAGCGTTCCGTCCGAAGACCCATCGTTTACACACACAATCTCATAAGTGATTCTCATTGAATCAAGAACCTTTTTTGCCCGGTTGTAAAAAACTTCGACGTTTTCTTCTTCGTTGTACATAGGCACAACCAGAGAAAGAACAGGACGATTCTTATCGCCCTTCTTATTTTCTTCATTCATTATCTCACCTCCGAGAAAACTATATAACGGC
>CAZWJX010000170.1:4898-5331 GCA_964634695.1 uncultured Syntrophobacterales bacterium
CGCAACAATTTGCGCAATATATTTATTCAGCCCAACAATATCCAGTCCTATAAATAGAATCGCCACATTTACAATGTAGGCAATCATAAGCGATAATACAAACCGTGGGTAAGCTTCCCGATGAGGTTTTTTAGACCTGAAGTTCCATGATTTGTTGAGAAGGTATGAAAATGATATACCAACAATATATCCCAAGATATTACTAATGTAAGGATTGAGTCCTAAAAACATTAAACCAAAGATAGTTCCGTGACCTACAATTGTATTGAGCACACCGATACCTATATACCCAAAGAGATATCTAATTGTAGTAAACGACCGAGGACCCATAATGGTTTTTTACCACATAAAGTATGGGGATTTATCTCGATACATACCTTACCAACTACCAAGACTTTCTACCATTCAATCAATCACTCTCTTTTCCGGTCTT
>CAZWJX010000171.1:0-5263 GCA_964634695.1 uncultured Syntrophobacterales bacterium
TTCGGAGGGAGGAGCGGTGCAAACCAATGCGCCGTCCCTACCCCTATCAATGACAGAGTGAAAAACGTGGCCTCGCAATGACAGGGTGAAAAACGTGGCCTCGCAAAGATGACGTAATGGAAAACGACGACTTAGTAATGAATTTCCTTTACCCATCTGAGCTCTAAATAAAAAGGGGGAAACCACTACCGATTTCCCCCTTTTAACGAGATATTAACTAAAATTTAACTAGAACTTCCAGAGAAGCTGAGCACCGACTTCGTAGATGTTGTCATCGGTAGCGGATCTTGTTAGAGCGTCACCGGCTATAAGGTAAGCGCCGACAAGTCTGAGCTCGAGTCCATCAACAACCTTCTGGTCGATATAGAGATTAAGTTCGTGACCGAGAGAATTATCTCTCTCAAGAACATTACCACGGCTATCAACTTCTGATACCACCTTCTTATAGGTGCCGAGGTAGTAATAATTGAAAGTGACCTTGGTTGTATCCAGAGCCTGCCATGTGCCGCCTACCCAGATAGTCCAGAGGTTCCTAGGAGCATCGCCCATGTCATAATTGCCGCGATTAGCTACGCCACCACCCATGGCATAGGAAGATCCTTCATTCCAGTAAGGCTGTCTTGCACCACCAACGTTATCGTCAAGTGTCCCGATTCCGGCGATTTCAGACCAGTAATGAGAACGACCCGCCGGATAGGCGAATTTATCGCTGGCTACAAAACCACCAAGGTTCAAAGTAAACGGAGCCATGAAATAACTAATATTACCTTCAATCAACCATCCTTTGTAATCTTCACTATCGTCAGTACCGGCTATATCGTAGCTTCCGAAGTTCTTAACGAACCTGAGATATGCAGCCAGCCAATCCATTTTATAGTCGATAGAGAAACCGAGATCCACAAGCTGGTTGTCTTTCTTGTCTACTACACGGGTTCCTGAAATGCTCTGGTTACCGGCATAACTTATATAATTTGGATAGCCAAAATCTGAATCGTGTCCATACTGATAAAAAAGCACACCAGCGAGGCTCAAAGGCCCTTCAGCGTACTTGAGTTCCAGGAAGAAATCATCCATGTCGTTGAAATCGTTGATAACGTCCTGATTCAAAGCGGCAACATAACCAACTCGAACATTAACAGGATCAATCTTGAAATTGAAAATAGCTGCCGATGCGTCGTCTTCAAAAATCCATCCATTGAGAAGGCTGAATCCCTGAACTCCAATCTGGGTTCTAACAGGAGTATTGGGAATAGCGAAATCTATGTAAACGTTTTTCATTTCGAGGTTTACAGCGTCAGCACCAACGTCTCCACCACCATGACGACCAGCCATGCCGCTGTAAGTTCTTTCAAATCCCCACATCGTATCCGCTTCCCACTTCGTTACGAGCTTGAGATTTTCGCTGCCTATGAAATCGAAGTACATGCGGATTCTCTGATCAATCCAGTTAGCCGTATCATCCCTGTCGTCATCGGCATCGAGCATATTGTCCTTTGCCTGAATGCGCCAGCGATACATACCGCCATACTTGAACTCTACGGCAAAACTGGGTGCTACTAAGGCAACAACTGCCAGAATCGCTATAAAACTGATTAAATACTTACGCATAGCCCTTTCCTCCTCTTTTTACCGTTCAGCCCTTTCGCTTCATGCGAAACTTCCTCAGTCCCTTCTATACCTTCCACCAAAGCAAACCCTTAATACACCTCGCCCCTTTCACCTCCTTCCAGCTTACTCGACAAACATCTATTGCCCTTCAACCACTTTTTCTTATATCTTGCAACCTCTTGAGCTGTCAATAAAATTTTTCCCTGATGAAAACAATGTTTTTAGCTGTATGGATTGCAAAAAATCTGGAAATATTTCTTCAAATGTGGCAGCAAAAATCCTTTTTTGAGCGACCATTATAATTTTCCAGAATGGGGTCTGACCATGCTTGATAGTGATCTGGTTGTTGACGTTCGAGGTCTTAAAACCTTCTTTTTTACCGAAGTAGGAACCATTAGAGCAGTTAATGACGTCAGTTTTTCCCTCTTCCGTAATAACGTGATGGCTCTTGTGGGAGAATCAGGTTGCGGGAAAAGCGTTACCGCTCTTTCGCTCTTACGCCTGATCCCCAGTCCGCCCGGAAAGATTATGGAAGGGGAAGTTTTTTTTGAAAGCACCAATTTGCTTTCTCTCACAGAATCTGAACTGAACAATATTCGAGGTGACAAAATAAGCATGATATTTCAGGATCCTATGACGGCTCTAAACCCCGTTTTCACCGTGGGCGATCAAATTGCCGAAGCGATTTTACACCATCGCAAAATGACTCGAAAAGAAGTAAGGGAATACGTCTTAGAACTCCTTGCTCAGGTAAAAATTCCGTCGCCGGAGAGAGTCTATGAAAGCTATCCACATCAGCTCAGCGGTGGAATGAGACAGAGGGCCCTCATTGCCATGGCAATTTCCTGCCACCCGAGACTTCTAATCGCGGACGAACCGACCACGGCGCTCGATGTCACCGTGCAGGCCCATATACTTCAGCTTCTGAAGGATCTGCAGGATAAAACCGGGCTTTCCATACTTTTCATAACCCACGACTTGCGGGTTGTCGCAGAAATTGCCGATATAGTCGCCGTGATGTACGCCGGAAAAATTATCGAACAGGCACCGGTTCATGACCTGTTCGATTCGCCGCTTCATCCTTACACTCAGGCTCTCATGAATTCGATTCCCGGTATTGGCCTAAATGTTTCCCGAGGGGAAAGAAAAAGGCTGAATGTCATACCGGGCACCGTGCCAAACCTTCTTGAACTACCGGCGGGTTGCGCTTTCCATCCTAGATGTCCCAGAGCCATTTCTATCTGTCGCTCGGAGAATCCTCCTATCTTTGTTCATGGAAAGCATCGCGTTCGGTGCTGGCTTTACAGTCGGGAGATTTTATCTCAGTGACCTAGCTAAAGGAAGCATACCATGATGCGTTCAGAGCTTATAGTAACGGAAAAACTTTCAAAGAGCTATGAGCTTTCAAAAGGCATCTTTTCCGGCAAAAAAACTGTTATTCCGGCCGTCACAGACGTTAATCTTCGCATTTCTCAGGGGGAAGTCTGTGGAGTTGTTGGAGAAAGCGGATGTGGCAAATCGACTCTCGGGCGTCTCGTCTTGAAGCTCGAAGAACCATCATCCGGTAAAGTTTTTTTTAAAGGCGAGGATGTTGCCCGTTTGTCAGGGCAGGCTCTTAAGTCTTTCAGGAAAAAAGCGCAGATCATATTTCAGGATCCCTATGCGTCCCTGAATCCCCGACAACCTGTCGGAAGCGCCATTGAGGAAGGACTGATCGTGCACGGCATTGGATCTGGCAGGGAGCGAAAGGAACGGGTAAGAGAGATAGCCGGAGTGGTAGGGCTTGGGAAAGAGCACCTGGCTCTCTATCCCCATGAACTCAGCGGCGGTCAGAGGCAGAGAGTCTGCATAGCGAGAGCTCTAGTATTGCAACCGGAGTTTATCGTATGTGACGAGCCACTCTCTGCTCTAGATGTGTCGATTCAGGCTCAGATTATCAACATTCTTGTGGATCTTCAGGAAAGTTACGGTCTGACCTATCTCTTCATAAGTCACGATCTTTCGGTCATTCGACACCTGGCCGATAGAATTGTGGTTATGTATCTGGGGTATGTTGTTGAAGAAGCTCCTAAAGAGGAACTCTTTTCTCACCCCCTCCATCCTTATACCAGAACTCTTCTTGAGTCTATTCCGGTACATCATCCAGCTCTAAGAAAAAGACGAAAGTCGGATACAGGGGAGATGCTTCGTCCTGCCAGTGAAGATCAAGATACAGGATGTCTATTTGAACCTCGTTGTGCCATACGGCAGGACAGGTGCAAAAAGGAAATCCCCCTTTTCAAGGAAGTGATGCCAGGGCACTATGTAAGATGCCTTCTGTTTTGAATCTGAAATTCTGAATGGAGGACGAGTCATAATGAGTCAGGCTGTTGTTCACAAAGCAAGACTGGATCATTTTGCGGTCGTACTGCATCGCCCTCATTTTCCAGAGAATATCGGTTCAGCCGCCAGAGCATGTAAAAATATGGGCATATCAAGACTGATTGTTGTTGATCCCCTCGATTGTGATCTCACTCGAATTGTCAAAATGGCAACTCATGCAGCCGAAGATGTTGTGGCAAACATGGAGGTCTACGAAGACCTTGAGGATGCTCTTGCCGGGTTTCAATACGTCGTTGGGACAACGGCTAGACAGGGATCGAATCGTCCGACCGTTAAAGATATCAGGAGCTTTGCGCAGGAACTCATTCCCATCAGCCAGAATAACCATATAGCTCTTTTGTTCGGACCGGAAAATCGAGGGCTTGCCAATCGAGAGATCAAATATTGCCACGCTCTTATCACTATACCAACAGCGGAATTCGCTTCGCTTAATGTGGCACAGGCTGTTATTATCATTCTTTACGAAATCTTTACGGCATCAATGGAACGTCCCCCAGAGTTTGTGCCTCGCCTCGCCAGTGTTGATGAGCTGGAAAATATGTATCGTCACCTTTCTGAGACGCTTGCAAAGATCCATTTCATAAATCCCGAAAATCCCGAATACTGGATGATGAACATCCGCAGGTTTTTCGCTCGTATGCAACTTCGAGCCCGGGATGTAAAAATCATAAGAGGAATCTGTCGCCAGATTGAGTGGTACTGTGAAGAACAGAGAGATCGCAAGAAAAGGCAAAGCGAAAATCAATGACACCAAGGGATGACATTTAATTTGCCATTGAAGAGCAGTTAAGCATCGTCGCGTGGGACTATGCGACTGTATGCGGTGGGAAGATCCGGGATGTAGGATGTAGGGAGATTTCGGGGTGTCTATGTTACAAAATGCCCCGGTCGCCTTCATCAGCAGTCATTGCGAGCGCCCGAAGGGTGCGTGGCAATCTCTACCGAAGGCGTCATTGCGAGGCCACGAAGTGGCCGTGGCAATCTCAAGAGGTTGCTTCGTCGACCGCCATGGGCGAACTCCTGGCAATGATACGAAGCAGGGATAATGGGAGATTGCTTCGCTTCGCTCGCAATGACGAGTGTAGGTGTCATTGCGAGGCCACGAAGTGGCCGTGGCAATCTCATCATTGCTTTTTTTATGAGATTGCTTCGTCGCTTCGCTCCTCGCAATGACAGCCAAAGAGTCATTGCGAGCGCCCGAAGGGTGCGGGGTAATCTCAAGAGATTGCTTCGCTTCGCTCGCAATGACGAGTGTAGGTGTCATTGCGAGGCC
>CAZWJX010000172.1:0-5237 GCA_964634695.1 uncultured Syntrophobacterales bacterium
CTCTCTGTTGTAACAAGAGATTGCCACGCGCCCTTCGGGCGCTCGCAATGACACCTACATTTGTCATTGCGAGCGAAGCGAAGCAATCTCCTTGTTTTGAAAAAAAGAGATTGCCACGGCTGCTTCGCAGCCTCGCAATGACGGCTTCGGTAGGATTGCCACGCGCCCTTCGGGCGCTCGCAATGACACCTGCTATTGTCATTGCGAGCCCGAGCGAAGTGAGGGCGAAGCAATCTCTCCTTGTCCTCTCCTGTGTCATTGCGAGGAGCAAAGCGACGAAGCAATCTCTCTGTTATGACAAACTTGCTTTGCAGATCGGAAATACGCCGGCTTCGGGCTAGAAAATGAAAGGAGTTATGCAGCCTTTATCTGTAAGACGCCCCTTCTCCCCGGAACCAGGACAGAATGCCCATCAGAAATCCCATGCTGAAGCGTCCCATCATTTTCCATTCTTCTTTTACGGGAAACAGGAACATGGGGAGAAAGCGAAGCCCGTTCAGTAACAGCATGATCCATACCAGCAAAGGGTAGCGGTCTCTCAGCCCGGCAAAGGATACACCCACAGCCCTGGCCTTCCCGGAGGATTCTAGGATAAGAGGTGGGTGGAGGTATTCAAGCCTGTCTGAGTAGTGATAACGTTTTCCTGCGGCGATAAATCGAAAGGTAAATTCCACATCTTCCTGCCCGATCATGGAAGAAACAAACCCTCCGAGCTCTCTCAATACCTCTCGCCTGTAGGCCGTGCATCGGCTTGTGGGAAAGTAAGAGTCGTGATAGTCGTAGCGTGAAGGATACAGACAGAAGCTCGCCATTCCACGAGGAATCACCGCATCGGCTCCCGACCGTTCAAACTCATCTATGAGTGTTTGAAGGAAATCTCTCTGGAGTATAACCGTATCATCGTCAAGAAAGAGAACATAGGTCCCATGAGATCGTTCAAGGCCGTAATTCCTCGAAAAACCCATGATCCCAAAGCGTTCAGGAAGGGGTAAATACCTGATATTGAGTTTTTCGGAAAACCGTTCTGCAAGCTTCCTTCCTCCTTCGGTTCCTCCCCGATCCTCAACGAGAATGACCTCAAAGGCGTTCTTATCTATGGTCTGCTCTGACAGGCACCAGAGAATATTTTCCATGAGCTGAAGCCGTCCGTAAAAATTAATGATGCAGGAAACGGCGTAGCGTGGAGGATCGTTTGATATTACCGCATCACCCTGAATAGAAAACGGGAATGTTTTTGAGAGCTTTGTAACAATCAATGAACGTAGGTTCACGTCTGACCTCTTTATGCTAAAAGGACACTGTCCTAGAATTTTTGTAGACAGGTATTTTCATAAAGTAGCAATAGCGGCTTTTGGTATTCTAGAGTCATCTAACCGATGGGAATGATTTTTTTCATGTATTTCTAGCCCAAATACTTTTTTCCGAGACGACCTCGGAGCCCATCCCATAGACCTTCAAGATAGTAATGTAAAGTCTCTTTACGAGCACCCCGAACTTTCCAGACAAGAAAGGATAAAACAATACTCCTGATTATATCCAGGAAACGACCTCTTCGAGATAACATGTGGATAATATTGCGCAGCCAGTAATACTGTTTCCAATCGGGAGCGTCCACAATAGGAAAGTTCTTTCGCCAAAGAAAATTAACCCTAACTTTTCTTTGCACAGGATGGTATATAAAGCTTCCTCTCACATATTCTATGGAAAAGCCAGCTTCCCAGATTCTACTTGTATACTCAAAATCATCTATCCATATGAAATAATCTTTTATGGGAAGCCCGATCCTTTGAACAATCTGTCGTGGTACCAAAAGACCAAGAAAACCGGTCGATTGAGCTTTGAGTGGTATGCCTTCAGGAATATCCGAGAGATGGTCGAACAGGATTTTTTTACCGTTTATCCTGAGCATTATTAACCAGGCAAGTTCTTGCTTCTTTTTGTCAGTGGGAAGTGGTGCAACGCAGCGATCGTGTTTAAAGTATTTCATTAGTTCAGAGAGAGCATCTGGGTCAACCTCCGCATCATCATCCATCAGCCAGAAAGCGTCAACCGGCAGGCTGAGGGCTTTTTTTAGCCCTTCGTGAAAGCCTCCAGCACCTCCCATGTTTTCAGGAAGACACATGTAGATCAGGCGACCATTTTCCATGTCGTATGAAAAGGTATTTTCTATATGCTCTTTGGTTCCGTCGGTTGATGCATTATCTACGACGAGGATATAATCAGGAACTTTGACCCCGCCGAGTAGCGCTTTCAGACATTTCTCCAGCAAATTTTTTCTGTTGTAGGTTACAACGATAGCACATATCTTTGGATTATTCATGACTTACCCGGGACCTGTTTTTTACCTAATACGCGCCTGAAAATATATACCATGGCCTTCTATAAAAGGATACAAAACGAAAACGGTCGGGAGCAATAGAAAGTTTCTCATGGCCTGCAAAATTTTGAAAAGATAAAAAGACGGAAGGAAGATTTTTTGTTTTTTGACGATGACATGTATCTCAATGTCTAATTTGAGAGTATCCTCTATGAATTGCTTTCTTGTATTCCACAACCCCAGCTTGCAAGCAATGCCCACTTCTATAAGTCGAGTGAGTTCCAGGATATCTTTGACATCTCTTTGCTCAATTGAAGTATATCCTGTTACTTCCAGTAAATTTTTCAGTGTATTTTTGGAAAAGCGCAATAAATGGTGGGGAGGATGATCAAAACAGGTTTCTCTATCATCATACTTCCTAGAAAAACGGTCTCTATTGGGGATACTTCCGGCTATCCAGCCACCGGGCTTTAATAGATGTCTGACATTGGTCAGAAATCTCTTTGGATTATCCTGATGTTCGAGGACCTCGAAAAAGGTTATGACGTCAAAGGACCATCCTTTACCTTTAGCATAATCCACAAATTCGTCTAAAGTCATATTAAAGGCTTGGTTCAGCCCCCGTCTTTTAGCCATTTCGATACTTTTTGAATCAAGATCCACTCCCCATACGTCAAATCCTGAACTCCGGGCTTTAAGAAGGAAAGTTCCATCCCCGCACCCGATATCAAGAAGTCGGCCTTTCTTTAAAGGAAAAATCTTAAAAAAGGGTTTATGCCAGAATTCTATACGACCGAAACCTGCATGCAAAAGTTTATATCCAGCTTCGGCTTCACGCTCATAAAACTCTCTAATAACCTCTCTCGGCTCCCAGTAATCGAGGTCGCAGGAGGGACAGCGGTAGAGCTTGTAGTCTTTACGGAAGTTTTTGAATGTCCATGTGTGGGTCTCAAGATAAGAATCGTCACTTACAAAAGTATTGCAGACAGGACACACTGGCATAAGGTTCTCCTCTTACGATTTCTGGCCTTAAAGGACTTTTCTTAACACAGGATGTAATTGTAATTACAGGTGTGCCTGTGAATTGTCAAAATAAAAAACCGCCTTTTCCGGCGGTTCTGGGATTTCCTCTGGTAGCGTGGTAGCGGGGGGAGGATTTGAACCTCCGACCTTCGGGTTATGAGCCCGACGAGCTACCTTACTGCTCCACCCCGCGATCCTGAATTGCATAGTTTTTATATGCCTCATTTTTATACCTGTCAATAGGCAAAGGAGCCTGTTCGAAAAGTGCGTAACTGGAGGATGTGTTTATTGTTTTTGCACTTTTTGTGTCATTGCGAGCCCGAACGGAGTGAGGGCGAAGCAATCTAGTATCTTGTCATTGCGAGCGAAGCGAAGCAATCTCTCCTTGTCTTCTCCTGTGTCATTGCGAGGAGCGAAGCGACGAAGCAATCTCCCGGTGTTTTTCCTTAAAGAGAGATTGCCACGGCTGCTTCGCAGCCTCGCAATGACGGCTTCGGTAAGATTGCCACGCGCCCTTCGGGCGCTCGCAATGACGGGAAGGGGTGTGTCATTGGGAGCCTTCTTATACCGTCATTGCGAGGAGCGAAGCGACGAAGCAATCTCTCGCTATCCTCCCCTGCGTCATTGCGAGCCAGAACGAAGTGAGGGCGAAGCAATCTCGTCATTGTTTTTTTTATGAGATTGCCACGCGCCCTTCGGGCGCTCGCAATGACGGAATGAGAAATGGCGGCCTCGCAATTCGGTAAGCCATCTTTCCATGATAAAGGTTATCGCCTCTCCCCCAAAATCTTTTCTGAGCACGTCAGCTATGCTTGACATTTACGCAGTTTTTCCTGTAGTAAGTGAGCAGCCGGAAACAAAAAGTGTCGGGGCGTGGCGCAGCCTGGTTAGCGCACTAGCATGGGGAGCTAGGGGTCGGCGGTTCAAATCCGCCCGTCCCGACCATTCAACAGGTACTTTTAGATGTTACCGCAATTTTACAACCCTTCCTTCATTGTCAGACGCTTCTCTTTTAACCATTGGTAGGGGAGAAATATAATTTGGGGAATGTCCTGTCTAGAATGTAAATAAATTTATTCCGGAACGCTTGATATGTTCTTTTTTATCCGCTCCTCCTCCATAGCTCGTTCCACAGCCCGCTTTTTTTCAACCGCTTCGGATATCTTCTGCATGAGATCCTCTATGAAACAGGGTTTCATTAAGTAATCGAAAGCTCCGCGCTTCATACCCTCCACGGCAGTCTCGACCGTTGCGTGCCCCGTAAGAAAAATAACTTCACAAGCAGGAAAATCTTTCTTGATAAACTCCAGAACCTGAAGCCCATCCATATAGGGCATTTTTACATCAAGAATTACCACATCGATGTCTCTGTGTTGCTTTAGAATATCCAACCCCTCGGGGCCGTTCTGTGCCGTAAATACACGAACATCTCTTTTTTCCAGTCGTTTCTTCAGGCTATTCAAGAAGGCCTCTTCGTCATCAATTATCAGCACACTCGTAGTTTTCATATCTGCTCCCTCTCCCATGAACACATGAATACCGGTGCTTTATTGCGCATCTTCATCTATGTGATGATAGCTCAAAAAATTTCATTCCAAAACCAAAAACAGATTACGAAGATCGTTTGAAGAAGCTTTTATTCAGCTTTTCTTTGCATTCTCTTTGAAGTTGAACCTGTTCTGCGTAACTGGAGAACGTGTTTTATTGTGTCGTTGTGAGCCGGTCATACTTTCCAACGTCATTGCGAGCCCGAACGGAGTGAGGGCAAAGCAACCTCTCCTTGTCCTCTCCTGCGTCATTGCGAGGAGCGAAGCGACGAAGCAATCTTGCATCTTGTCATTGCGAGCGAAGCGACGCAATCTCTTCGTTGTGGCAAAAAGAGATTGCCACGGCTGAC
>CAZWJX010000173.1:0-5146 GCA_964634695.1 uncultured Syntrophobacterales bacterium
TGCTTTCTGGTGCATTGTTAAGACTGTGAACTCGTCCGATCTTAACGCCCTTCCCATGCACACTTACATTCCGACATTCGGGGACTGGGGTTGGGTTATGGGATCGGAGTTTCCTCCCGACATTCTGCGCCTTAGAGTTGAAAAATACTGGAACGACATGAAGCCTACAGTGACTTTCCTTAGTCCAGACGTTTTAAAAACATTGTTTGTATTCAGCCCGGCGGATAAAATTGACTCCAACATGGTGGATGTTAATTCTAATTCTAAGCCCGTTCTTTATGGTTATTACCGCAAGGGGCTGTGGGGATTGGAATGAAGCGGTCGTTATAATATGTGACACAAACCTGCAAGGGGAGGGAAACGGATGAGTGAGTATTTTCAGAAAGTTAAGTCCTATCTTCTGGATTTAGACGTGGAAATTGTTAAGGAAGACCCTCGGGAAGAGCTCTTCGTAATCAGAAACGAGGAGCGGGGGCTTACAAATCTGGTGGTGGACTGTGAAGATCCCATTCTCATAATTGAACAACTGATCATGCCCGTTCCAGAAAAGAACAGGGAAAAATTCTTCGAGCGCCTTCTTCAGATGAACCGGCATCTTATACATGGAGCCTTTGTGCTGGATGAGGACTCCCGTCATGTTATATTCAGGGACACTCTCCAGCTAAAAAATCTGGACTACAATGAACTGGAAGCATCAATTCTTGCTCTTGAAATGGCATTACTGGATTATGGAGATGAACTGATTCGGTTTTCTAAATCATAAAAAAGGAGGCAATTAAATATGGCAGGGATTCTACAGAGACTTTTTAAGATAGGGCAGGCGGAGGCTCACGCCGTAGTGGACAAGCTTGAAGATCCGATCAAACTTACCGAACAGGGGATTCGTGACCTGAAGAAGGATCTCACGGCGGCTATGGAAAGCCTTGCCGAAGTCAAGGCTCTGGCAATTCGCCTGAGACGCCAGATGGAAGATTTTCGCAGAGCGGCTCAAGATTACGAGAGAAAGGCTCTGCTTCTTCTCGAGAAAGCAAAGCGAGGAGAAATGGACATGCAAGAAGCTGAAAGGCTCGCCATGGAAGCTCTCACAAGGAAGCAGGAAAACGAGGAGCGTGCAAAACAGCTTCAGGCTGACTGCGAGGCTCAGGAAGCCATGGCAGCCCAGCTTCAAGCAAAGGTCGAACAGCTCAAGAGACAGATCAGTTCTTACGAAAACGAGCTGATAACTCTTAAGGCTAGAGCCAAGACGGCAGAATCGATGAAGAAGATCAATAAACAGCTCGCTCAGGTTGATTCGTCAAGCACCATTGCCATGCTTGAGCGCATGAAACAGAAAGTGAGGGAAGAAGAGTCTCTAGCCGAAGCTTACGGCAAAGTAGCTTCTGAAACATCGTCTGTGGATGAAAAGATAGAAAAAGCTCTGGCAACACCTTCGTCCCCGGCTGTAACCGACGCACTGATGGAGCTTAAAAGAAAAGCAGGTTTGTTATAACAACGACTATGACACGGTGTTCAGCAGTCAACACCGTGTCATGTAAAAATACGATGCAAAGGAAGAAGAGGCAGGAAATACGCTATGGAACCCGTTAAGCCATTTAAATCCGGTTACGCATCCATTATTGGAGCTCCCAACGTTGGCAAATCAACACTCCTTAATGCTATTATTGGCGAAAAGATCTCCATTACTTCTCCTAAACCGCAGACCACCCGGAACAGGATTGTGGGAATTTACAATGACGAGAATTGCCAGATCGTTTTTGTGGACACTCCCGGCATTCATGAAAGCAGAGACCTTTTCAATGAAATTCTGGTATCAACGGCAATTGCGGCCACCAATGATGTTGACGTGCTGTGTTTCATGGTAGAACCTGTTGATCCACCCGGTAAGATCGATTCGTTTATTCTAGATAAGGTCGTAAAAAAGTCGACCGCACCTGTTATTCTTGTGATAAACAAGATAGACACGGTCCCCAGTAAAAGTGCCCTTCTTCCGATCATGGATTTTTACAGTAAACAGCACAATTTTCACTCCATCATTCCGGTATCGGCTCTTCTTGGAGATGGTGTTCGCGAGCTGGTTGAAGCTATCACTGAGTTACTACCAGAAGGGCCCAGATACTATCCGGAAGATCATATTACGGATCTATCCGAACGCTTCATCGTTGCAGAACTTATAAGAGAACAAATATTTCATCTTACACAGGAAGAAATCCCCTATTCAGTTTACGTTTCAGTAGAGCGATTTGAAGACAAACCGGACAAAAATCTAACCGTTATAGATGCGACCATCCATGTGGAAAAGGACTCCCAGAAAGGCATCATAATAGGCAAAGGGGGTAGAATGCTCAAAGAAATCGGAAGACTTTCTCGCATGAGCATAGAAAAGTTTCTGGGAAGGAAGGTCTTTCTTCAGCTTTACGTGAGAGTTCAGGAAAAGTGGCGTCGGGATAGACGAATTCTATCTGAATGGGGATTCAGACTTTAAAGCTCTGGAACCATTGTTGTGACGCACTCATACATCGCCAATCTGTTCGCTCAAATTTTCGGGCGTGGCTCATCTATCGTCGCCCAGATGATTATTTTTGTTGTACTGGCAAGACGAGCCGGACCGGAACTACTCGGGCAGTATGCCTATTTCCTTACCTTCGTTAACGTTTGTGCCACATTTGCCGATTTTGGAACCACCGTCACGCTGGCAAAGGATCTTCCTCGTTTTGAAGGGAGAGAGCGGGAGCTTTACTGGGGAAATGTCCTTCTTATACGTTTGATGTTAGCTCTTTTCGTCATGATTTTTGCCTCCATTACCCTGCCCTTTCTTCCCTCGACCATGACAGTTGCTCTCATAATCGGAATTGCCACCATTCCCTTTGCTGCTTCCAGAATCTTCGACCCCGTTTTTCAGGTGTGCGGCAAGCCATGGTACACGAGCCTATCTACCGGCATCTATGGGGTGAGCCTGGTGGCTCTATCCAGCCCGCTAATTTTTTTTGGAAAACACCCGATCTGGACACTTTGTTTAGCTTATCTCGCGGCTCAGATCACTTATCTTGTCGTCGCATGGAAGCTTTCTCTTAAGCTTCTTAAGCCTCGCTTTACTATAGACAAACAATTGTGGCGCACACATTTGAAGATTGCCGTGCCTATCGGGGTATCCTTCGTTTTTACCGCCATCAACAGCAGAGCAGACACATTTCTGCTCGCGTGGATGAAAGGGGACAGAGACGTGGGACTTTATAATGCCATCTATAAATTTGTTGATATGGCGGCTCTAGGAGCGGTCCTCCTCACAAATCCACTTATTCCCATTTTATCAGGAAAGAAGGAGGAAGGATTCAGTAAATTTCGCAAGACGCTCCTTCTTTTTGTCTTGTCATTTATTCTCGTGCTGGCCCCCGTAGCACTTCTTACTCCCCTTTTTTCGGAATCCATCGTTACTCTTCTTTATGGAGAAGAATTCCGTGAAACGGCGAAGGTTCTTAACATATTTGCATGGGTATGTGTGCTTATTTTTCTGGGGTTGCTAAGCAGTACAGGATGCCTTGTTATGGACACGGTTCATTTCGAATGGTGGAATGCGGCCATAGCCGCGGCTTTGAACATAACTTTAAATCTTTACCTGATCCCTTCTTACGGCTATCTCGGCTCTGCATGGGCAACTCTTGCTTCAGAGGTCTGGATCGTTGGAGTTACTGCCTTTTTCATGTTTCGTGGTATAATTAAATCTGAAGCTTATTCAAAACCTTACATAAAATAAAAGCTGGTTCAACTGTGGGCTGTTTCAGTATTTAAGGAGAAATACCATGAATGATTCAATTGAACACAAAAACAAAACTTATCGGCGCATAGCAGCCTATAAAGGATATAAAAACGGATTTGCAGAATTCTACGGAAATCAGATTGAAGTCATTACAGGGTATACGAAGGAAGAATTCAAAACCATCCGATGGACCGACCTTATTCTTGAAGAAGACAAGAAATCAGCAAAGGAAGCGTTCGTAAAGGCTTTAAAAACCGATAAAGTTTACACCCGCGAATATCGAATCCGTGCAAAGGACGGCTCCATTGTCTGGCTGCAAGAGTTCAGTGAAATTGTATTAGACCAGAACGGCGAGATTGATTGCGTGGTCGGCGCGCTGATGGATGTAACCGAGGAAAAGAAGATAGAGGAGATTATAAAACGTCATGAACGTCTAACAGGGAAATATCTAATTTTTCGTTCATCTGATATAACTTATGGGCTATCAATAGACAGAGTAAAGGAAGTCATCACACCTATTCCTGCCACGCCCGTTCCTGAAACTTCTGATTTCATGGAGGGAGTGATTAACCTGAGGGGAAAAGTCATTCCCGTTATGAATCTTCGAAAGTTCTTTGGTCAGGAAGGTGAAATAGCCTCTGATCAGGCATGCATCATCATTGTAGAAATTCCCTTCAATGGGGAACATCTCCTGTTGGGCATCCACGTTGATAATGTTACGGGAGTAATTCACATCAGGGGAGAAGACATAGACGATATTCCTCAGGCTCTCCAACGTCATAACATTGAATATGCGATCGGGATTGCGAAAACCGACCAGGGATTGGTTATCATACTAAGCATGGAAAGACTCTGCAGATCGAGCAAATTAAGCTTCTTAAGAGCATCCGCATCCAGCGATTGATGTTTTCCGAACGAAAATCCTTTACAAAGCCCTGAATCCTGTCCCGAATGACACCTTTTTCCTTCATTGCGAGGCTGCCGCAGGACAACCGTGGTAATCTCTTGTCCCGACTTCGTCATAACAAAGAGATTGCTTCGCTTCGCTCGCAATGACGCAAAGAAGACTCATTGCGAGGCTGCCGCAGGGCAGCTGTGGCAATCTCATAAAATAAGAACAACAGGAGATTGCTTCGCTCTCACTTCGCTCGGGGCTCGCAATGCCCACTTTTCCGGTCATTGCGAGCGCCCGAAGGGCGCGTGGCAATCTCTTTGCTGTTACAACAAAGAGATTGCTTCGCTTCGCTCCTCGCAATGACGCAAAGAAGACTCATTGCGAGGCTGCCGCAGGGCAGCCGTGGCAATCTCATAAAATAAGAACAACAGGAGATTGCTTTGCTCTCACTTCGCTCGGGGCTCGCAATGCCCACTTTTCCGGTCATTGCGAGCGCC
>CAZWJX010000174.1:0-4945 GCA_964634695.1 uncultured Syntrophobacterales bacterium
GATTATTATTCAGCCAGACAAAAGCTTGCCGAAGCTAGATCGCTTTACGTTGTTAACATTGTTGATCTTAAAGCTTATTCAGGACTTCTTTCTGATAGCGACCTGATGTTAATAAACAGCTGGCTTCAAGGATCAAGCAGTATTGTGAGCATGCGTTAAGTCTGCCTTTACGGTGTTCGACATTTGTTTTGTTGTAGTCGATGTTAGGGGTAACTCTTGAGAGTGAACTCTTTGTGTTATTGCAAGGAACTCGCCTGGGGCGGGCGACGAAGCAATCTCGTCATTGGGAGCCGGATAAATTAGGTTTAATTGGGGGCTTGTATGATCACTCTTCTAGATTACGGAGCGGGAAACGTTAGAAGCGTTGTTAATGCGCTTACGACTCTTGGCGAAAAAGTCAAATTCGTGGAAAGGCCGGAAGATATTGTTAGTGCCGAAAAGCTTGTCTTTCCCGGTGTTGGCTCTTTTGGTGAAATGATGAAGGTGCTGAAGCGGAGGGAGTTCGATGAGGCGCTTAGAAACTATATCCGCTCCGGACGTCCCTTCTTCGGCATCTGTCTTGGCTTGCAGGCTCTTTTTGAGGAAAGTGAAGAGTCTCCCGGTGTTCCCGGGCTGGGGATATTTAAGGGCGTGGTGCGACGGTTAAAAACCTCCCTTTCCGTTCCGCACATAGGCTGGAACGACATCAAAGCACGGAAACCGTCCCGCATTTTCAACGGCCTGAAGGGGACCGAAAAATTCTATTTTGTCCATTCTTACTGCGTGGATCCTGAGGACTCTGCCATTGTGCTCACCACAACCGATTACGGCGAAGAAGACTTCGTCAGCGCCGTGGAATGGGAAAACATTGTCGCAATGCAGTTTCATCCTGAAAAGAGCGGTCCCGTCGGGTTGAGAATTCTCGAGAATTTTCTTAACGGCGATCGCCTGTCGGTTGCTTTCCCGGCAAAAGTGCCTGAACGAACCAGGCTCGCCAAAAGAATCATTGCCTGTCTTGATGTTAGAGCCAACGACTCCGGAGAGCTTGTGGTGACAAAGGGTGACCAGTATGACGTAAGGGATCGGGAAAAGAGAGAGGTGCGAAATCTCGGTCATCCCGTAGAGCTTGCCCGGCGTTACTACGAAGAAGGTGCCGATGAAATCACTTTTTTGAACATTACCGGTTTTCGCGACTTTCCACTTCTCGACATGCCCATGCTGGAAGTTCTAAAGAAAACTTCCGAACGCGTCTTCGTTCCGCTCACCATAGGTGGTGGGATCCGCGACTACAGGGATCGTGATGGCCGGGAGTATTCCGCTCTTGATGTGGCTTCTGAATACTTCCGCTCAGGCGCAGACAAAGTATCCATTGGAAGCGATGCTGTGCTCATTGTGGAAGAAGTCCTGCGACGCGGCCCCTCAGGGAAAAGTTCCATTGAGCAGATCTCTCGCGTTTACGGAAATCAAGCTGTGGTTATTTCAATCGACCCGCGGCGTATCTATGTCTCAAGCCCGGCCGATGTTCCTCATGTTGTTATTCCTACGGAAATTCCTGGACCGAACGGTGAACGCTACTGCTGGTATCAGTGCACAATAAAGGGCGGTCGAGAGGGAAGAAATGTAGATGCTGTGACTCTGGCGAAAGTTTGCGAATCGCTCGGTGCGGGTGAGATTCTTCTTAATTGCATCGACCGGGATGGCACCAATAAAGGGTTCGATATTGAGCTGATGCGGGCCGTATCCGATGCAGTATCAATCCCTGTCATTGCATCCAGCGGGGCAGGGTGTTCGGAACATTTTCTTGAAGTTTTCATGAAAACCGACGTTGAAGCGGCTCTTGCGGCGGGCATTTTTCACAGGCGAGAAGTGACCATTCCCGAGGTTAAAGCTTTTTTGAAAGGTAAGGTTGAGGTGCGGGAAATATGAAGTCCTACATCATTAGACGCTTTTTGCAGGTTATCCCGACCTTTATCGGCATTACGTTTATCACATTTCTCATTATTCAGCTTGCTCCTGGAAATCCCGTCCTTATGAAACTTCAGATGCGAGGCGAAGGACAGCTTGCCGATACGGCAACCACAAAGAAAATCATAGAAGAGACCAAGAAACTTTACGGGCTCGATAAGCCAATCCCGGTTCAGTATCTCATGTGGGTTAAGCGAGTTCTTACCTTCGACTTTGGCTATTCTTACAAAGATCATCGCAAGGTGTGGGACAAAATCAAAGAACGACTTCCCGTGACTCTGCAGCTTAACATCCTGTCCATCCTGCTCGTTTACATAATTGCAATACCGGCGGGCGTGTACTCGGCGGTGAGAATGGGGAGTTTCTGGGATAGAGCTCTCACCATCGGATTTTTTGTGTTGTATTCGCTCCCGAGCTTCTGGGTTGCCGTGATGCTTATTATGCTCTTTGGAGGCGGCGAATACTGGGATATTTTCCCGGTATACGGAATCTCGTCCCTTGGAGCCGAAGAGTATCCATTTTTTAAATGGCTTTTTGACCGCATCTGGCATCTCGTTCTTCCGGTGTTTTGCCTTAGCTACGGCGGATGGGCCTATCTGTCTCGTCTCATGAAGGCAGAGCTTCTTGAGGTTATAAGAGAGGACTACATTCGTACAGCTCGAGCAAAGGGGCTGGAAGAACGGGTTGTAATAATGAAGCACGCACTGAGAAACGCTTTGCTTCCGCTGATTACTCTTCTTGCATACCTCCTTCCTTCGCTTTTCGGAGGAAGCGTCATAATCGAAAGTATCTTTTCCATACCCGGTATGGGACAGCTTGGTTTTGAAGCCGTCCTTTCCCGGGATTATCCCGTGATTATGGCTCTGACTACTATTTCGGCAATACTTACCCTTGTGGGGCTTATTCTTTCAGACATTCTTTACGCCGTTTTTGATCCTCGGATTAAACTTCGTTAGAAGGAATTCCTTATGAAATCCGGGCGACGTTCATACTGGGGTACCGTCTGGCTGAGATTGCGGCGGAACAGAATTGCCATGATCGGTCTTATTATTGCCTGCTTTTTCTGGATGTTGGCGGTCTTTGCGCCACTTCTTGCAAACGACCGTCCCATTGTGGGTTATGTGAATGGGGCGATGGTTTTTCCGGTCTTTACGGCCAGTTCAGCCGATCTGTCGTCGAAATCGTGGAAGGATTTTCGCAAGCATAAGGGCCTTTCGCCCTTTCAGCGTCTTGATGGAAGCGGTTACTCCGGGTGGGTTCTGTGGCCCCCTGTTCCCTATTCGCCAACGGAGCATGACCTTCTGGAGATTCTGTCTCCACCCGGTAAAAAGCACTGGTTCGGGACGGACGATAGCGGTAGAGATGTGCTTAGCCGTATGATCTACGGCGCTAGAGTTTCGCTTTCTGTTGGTGTGGTTGCCGTGGGAATTGCCGCCGTGATCGGTATAATTCTGGGGGGGCTGGCAGGTTATTTCGGCGGATGGGTGGATGCTCTCGTGAACAGAATAATAGAGATACTTTTGACCATACCGACGTTTTTCCTAATCATTGCCATTATAGCCTTTCTTCCACCGAGCATTTACAACATCATGGTGGTGATAGGACTTACGGGCTGGACGGGGATAGCTCGATTTGTCCGTGCCGAGTTTCTAAAGCTCAAGGCGATGGATTTTGTTCTGGCGTTGAAAGCTCTGGGAGCAAGCCCAACGAGGATCATCTTCGTTCACATGCTTCCGAATGCTATGGCGCCGGTTCTCGTTGCTGTTGTTTTTGGCATTGCAGGAGCGATTTTAACAGAATCCGGCTTGAGCTTTCTGGGGTTTGGCGTGCCACCTCCAACACCGAGCTGGGGAGATATACTCAGCCAGAGCCGCGACTACGTTGAATTCGCCTGGTGGCTTACCATTTTTCCCGGTGCGGCGATTTTTCTTACCATAACGGCTTACAATGTGCTGGGTGAAGGGTTGAGGGATGCTATGGACCCGAAGTTATTCAGGTAAAGTCGAAGGCGTGCACGATGCCTGTCCCTAATACGTCATTGCGAGGCCTGTCCTTAATACGTCATTGCGAGGCCGCTGAAAGGCAGCCGTGGCAATCTCCCTTTTATCCCAACAAAGAGATTGCTTCGTCGCTTCGCTCCTCGCAATGACACAGAGGAGGACAAAAAGAGATTGCTTCGCCGTCATTTCGTTCGGGATCGCAATGATATACTATACGAGTGCGATATACGATGACGTAAAGGAAAACAGTGCCTCGCAACGACTTTCCTTTACCCGTCTGAGCTTTACATGAAATACACCTGTTGTCATCCACTAAATCCGTTTTATCAAACGGATCAACAGTCTTCTTGACGCTCAGAGCCCAAATATGGTAATGAATATTTATTGAAGCTGGCGTAGCTCAACGGCAGAGCAGCTGATTTGTAATCAGCAGGTTGCGGGTTCAAATCCCACCGCCAGCTCCATAAAAAATGCTTGCAATTTGCACGGAAAGTGTGTAGACAATAGCGGTTCGGGAAGTGGAGAGGTTCCCGAGTGGCCAAAGGGAGCAGACTGTAAATCTGCCGGCTTTCGCCTTCGGAGGTTCGAATCCTCCCCTCTCCACCATAAAAGAATTAACAACATGTAGGAGATGATGGCGGTTGGACGGGCCATTATCGTTGAACTACATGGGCGATCGAATTAAAGTAAAAAGCGGGAGGGGATAATTTTCCGCCCGATATTGATAAGCCCACGTAGCTCAGGAGGTAGAGCACTTCCTTGGTAAGGAAGAGGTTCACCGGTTCGAGCCCGGTCGTGGGCTCCATTTTTTTTGCCCTGAGTTCTTCCATTAAACGCCCGTCCTGTGAGTGTATTGATTTAGAGCGTCTTATCGGTTGTATTGAAGGCATGTTCAGGCATGAACAGGATTGACGCGAAAGATCATAAACGAACATAAGGAGCGAAAAAGGAGAAAGCGATGGGTAAAAAGAAGTTTGAGCGTAAGAAGCCGCATGTAAATG
>CAZWJX010000175.1:0-809 GCA_964634695.1 uncultured Syntrophobacterales bacterium
TATAGGAACTCCCGAACAATGCCCCTTTACTCCCGATCCTTTTCAGATAGAAGCGATACGGTTGGTTGATCAGTATGACGTTCTTGTTACGGCTCCAACCGGTGCGGGGAAGACCTACATCGCCATAGAAGCAATACGTAAGACTTTCGATCGTGGGGGGCGATGCTGGTATGCCTCTCCGTTGAAGGCCCTTTCAAATTCCAAATACGCCGAATTTTCAGAAATTTTTGGTCCTGAGAATGTAGGAATTCTTACAGGCGATCGCAAAGAAAATCCTGAGGCGCCTATCATTGTGGGGACGACAGAGATCCTGAGGAACCAGCTCTACGACGTAATGCATCAGGGAACCCATCTTAATGTTGATCTGGTTGTGATGGACGAAGCCCACTATCTGGGGGATGAAGACAGGGGCGTGGTGTGGGAGGAAGTGTTGATATATCTTCCGGCACGTGTGCGCCTCTTGCTTCTTTCGGCCACGATACGGAATGCTCAGGAGATATGCGACTGGCTGACCTGGTTGCGGGATACTCCCTGTAAGTGGGTTTCGGCTAATGAACGTCCTGTGCCGCTGTATCCGCTGTTTCTGTTTCCCGATGGGGAGCTCGTTCCTCTGGCGACAGAACGGGGGTTTTTTGAAAAAATAGATACTGTAAAGCCAAAACATTTTGAGAGAACATACTTTCCGGATATTGCTCGCATAATGGAGGCGCTCCGGAAGGCGAACCTTCTGCCGGCTATATTTTTCTTAAAATCGCGATCCGACTGTGAGCGGGCTATTGCCCTGTGTCCTCCTGTGTATGAAACCAGCC
>CAZWJX010000175.1:819-2942 GCA_964634695.1 uncultured Syntrophobacterales bacterium
GAAAGAGAGTTGAACCGACTTCTGGAGCTGTATCCTTATTTGAAGGATCATAAGGATCTGGAAATTCTGAGAGCTTCTCGAGTGGGGGCTCATCACGGCGGGCAACTTCCCCAGTGGAAGATGCTGCTCGAAAAGCTCATGCAGGGGGGATATCTTGAAGCTATATTTTCCACTTCTACGGTAGCAGCGGGAGTAAACTTCCCTGCCAGAACGGTGGTAATAACTCAGAGCGATCGGTTCAACGGTCATGAGTTTGTGCCCCTCACGTCGACCGAACTTCATCAGATGACGGGAAGAGCAGGGCGGCGAGGGATGGATGAAGCGGGCTTTGTTCTGGTCGTGCCCGGCCCTTATCAGGATCCCCGGTATATCTACAACCTGCTCCTCAGCCCGCCAGAGCCTATAGAAAGCAAAGTTAAGGTGAATTTCTCGATGGTTCTGAATCTTCTTCTTTCTCATAGGCCTGAGGATATTCGGGATCTTTTCGCTCTGTCGCTTGCCACTTTCCAGAATATCGAAGAAGAAAAGCCCAAAGTGAAAAAACTTCGCCGTAGAGTTGAGAAAGAGCTTTCAGAATGGGAAGATCTTATGGCCTGCAAGGCTGGACTGGATTTTCTGGAAGTAAGGCGGCAGTACAAACAACTTGCGGTAAGAATTAATCAAATGAAAGTTTTGAAATCCAGAACAGCCATCCCGGCACCGGTCCATCATCTTATGGTTCGGGGAAGAGTTATCACCACGAGACAGAAGGTTCCCTACGTGATCATAGAGCGACCGCAGATAGACGCAAAACATGTAAAGGCGGTGCGTCTTACTCTGCCTCTGAAGACCAGACGTAATGTGATGAAGGTTTCCACGCTGAAGATATCAAGCATTTCCCATCTTCATCATCATATTGATCGATTGCCGGAGCTTACGGACAGGGCAAAATGGGAAGAGCTTATACAGAATCTTTCGTTGAATGAATCGAACCGGTCGTCAATGCAAGGCCTTTTGAGTTCTTTTAATTCCATGGATCGGGAAATAGAGTCTCTGGTGGAGCTTAAAAATAATATGCCCTGTTCTCGTTGTGAGCTGTTTGGTCCCTGTCTGAAGGAGACCGGTCATCCTTTTACGAGGATCATGCATCGCTGTGAATCCTTTGCCAGTATTACAATGTCCATTCAGGACAGACTCTGGCGATCTTTCAAGTATCATTTAGATTTTCTTGTTAAAGAAGGTTATGTTGATGAAAACGGAAGACTTACGCCTGATGGTATGTGGGCATCGAAATTGAGACTTGATCAGCCGCTTCTCATCTCAGAAGGTATCCGGTTAGGGCTCTTCCCCGAAGATGACCCGGCTCTCCTTGCGGCGCTAGTTGCACCCTTTGTGATGGACAGGGACAGAGGGCAGGATATGGAGCTTACGTCGCTTACATATCGATATCCTGAACTTTACGAGCGTTACTTTATGCTTCTCAGGGGTATTCAGGGTGTAAAGATGAGGCTTCAGAGCTGGGGATTTGCTACCCCGCCTCTTCCCTTCTGGACGGTTGTTACTCTGTATTTATGGGCTCAGGGACAGGACTGGGAGTCCGTCAGAGATGTTACAAGGATTGATGAAGGTGATCTGGTTATGCTGATTGTTCGAACTGCCGATCACCTGAATCAGATCGAATCTCTTTCGGACACCCATCCGACTCTTGCCGAGTCGGCTCGGACGGCTCGGATTGCAATTATGCGGGAACCGGTCATTGCAGTGTGAGTCATGAAGTGGGCGATTTTGTCGGATATTCATTCTAATGTCGAGGCCTTAGAGGCGGTTCTGAGAGATATCTCCACATGGCGAGTGGATCGTATTATCCATCTGGGAGATCTGGTGGGGTATAATGCCAGTCCCAGAGAATGCGTGGAGCTGGCTAGACAGGAAGGTTTTCAGGGTGTTCACGGGAACCATGACCTTGCCGCTCTGGATCTTGCTCTCTCGGAAGGATTCAATCTTCTTGCTTATCAGGCGATTCTTTTTACACGGTCTGAGCTGGATGATGCGTCAAGACAGTATCTTGAGCGACTTCCCTTTTGTCTTATTCTTGAAGGGGAAATTGCCTTTTTTCATGGATCACCAGAAAATGTTAATACCTA
>CAZWJX010000175.1:2952-4937 GCA_964634695.1 uncultured Syntrophobacterales bacterium
GAACCTTTACCAGGCAAAAAGAGCTTTTAACTACATTGCTAAACAGCTTCTGTCTGTAAAAATAGGGTTTTTTGGACACACTCACGTCAGGCGACTATGGGCTCGGGACAGAGTAGGAAAGGTAAGAAGTATTCCTGTAGAATCGGATGTGATTCGCATTAAAGATAACGAAATGTATCTTATAAATCCCGGAAGTGTGGGACAGCCCAGGGGAAGGGACAATAGGGCTCATTATGTTATTTTTGATCTGTCAAATCGAACGGTCATTTTTCGGTCTGTGCCTTATGACATTCATAGGGCCCAGCAGAAGATTTTGAAAGCTCAGCTTCCTGAATTTCTAGCATTGAGGCTGGCCGAAGGTATCTAATCCAGAACATTAAGGGGGAGGTTATATGTTTGGATCGAAGGAGATTGTTATTCGTTCGGGACGAAGGCTTATTGTGAGACCGATGGTAAAGGAGGACGAAAAGGCATTATTTGACTTTTTCAGCAGACTTCCGGATGATCTCCTAATGTTTATACGGCATAATGTGAAGGATCCGAATGTCATCAAGGAATGGGTCGATCATCTCAATTACGATCGGGTATTGCCCCTTGTCGCTCTGGATGGTGACAGGATCGTTGCGGATGTTACGCTTCATCGCATTCCTTATGGTTGGAAGAGGCATATAGGACAGGTGAGAATTGTCGTTGACCCGGAATTTCACGGTCAGGGACTGGCAACGGCTATACTGAACGAAGTTGTTGAGCTGGGAGCCGAGTTTGGGCTGGAAAAGTTATGGGCTGAAGTGCCTCTCGATTCTGTAGCTGCCGTAAAAGCCTTCAAAAATGCCGGGTTCCGGTGTAAGGCCGTGGTGGAAGGACTTGTTAAGGATCTCAGAGGAAACAACATCGATATTCTCATAATGGTTTGTGATATTGAGCAATTTTACGATACCAAGTGGCTGAAGAAAGCGTCTCAAAAAGTTCAGCAACCGGCTGAAGGTGTGTCTGCCTGAAGGGAAAGGGCAAGACTAATCGATAGGGAGACCGGGTATGTATAACCCCTTGCCGAAGTCGGGGAGCGTGCTGAGCAGGGCATGCTGGAGTTCCCGGGCGTTTTTGAACCTGGATCTCCAGTCCTTTTCAAGGCATTTCAAAATTAAAGCTTCAAGACGACGATCCAGATCGGGAACGTGGACGCTTGGGGGCTCTGGTGGAGACTCAAGAATCATGTCCATCAGTTCCTTTTCGTTTTCGGAATAAAAGGGAACGTAATCTGTTGTTAAGGCATAGAGTATAACCCCCAGAGCCCACACGTCGCTTGCTATACGGCTTTCTCCCTGAATCTGTTCCGGTGCCATGTAGGGTCTTGATCCTATAACTGTGCTACTTATACTGCGGCGACTTACGTCCTTTGCTGTGCCGAAATCCAGAACTTTTGCTATTCCCCGGGAATTTACAATAACGTTTTCCGGTTTCAGGTCTCGATGCATAATATGGTTGTCGTGAGCATAGGCTACCATATCGAGAATCTGCAGAAAAACCTGCTCTTTTTCTACCGAGCTCATGCCTTCATCCATTAGCTGCTGAAGAGTTTTGCCTTCGACAAATTCTTCGATGATTATAACTTTTCTGTCCTGTTCGATTACTTCAATAACTTTGACTGCATTAGGATGGTCCTGAAGTTTTTTAAGTATTTCGGCTTCCTGCAGAAATTTTGGGTTGGCTCTTTCATCGTGGGGTATTTTGGCCACGGCAAGATGTTCGGTTATGGTTCCTTTTCGCTGAACAAGCCAGACTTCTCCAAAGCTTCCGAACCCCAGCCGTCTTATGCGTTCCCATTTCCCGCCAATTATGGGGGAACATTCCACCGCCTGACGAATTGCCCGTCGGCGAACGAAGATTGAAGCAAACTTACTGATTATAGAATCCAGCAAGCCTGTGCTGGGCTCTTCAGGTTTTGGTGTTTCCCTGCGCCCGCCGGTTTCCAGAAATTCAATTGC
>CAZWJX010000176.1:0-4918 GCA_964634695.1 uncultured Syntrophobacterales bacterium
AAAATTGATCGGTATGTGAGGAAGCTGGCTGACGATATGGCTGACACCATGTATGCCGCTCCTGGTATCGGGCTTGCCGCCAATCAGGTCGGAATCCTCAAGCGGATCATTGTGCTGGATCTTCAGGAGCGTGAAGGGCAGAAGGGTTTGATAGTGCTTGTCAATCCGGAAATTGTTAGAACTTCGGGGTCGATCAGGTACGAAGAAGGGTGTCTCAGTGTGCCCGGTTTCTTCGCAAAAGTGACTCGCCCGGCAAATGTGGTTGTTAGAGGACAAAATCTCGATGGAAAAACAGTTGAAATTGAAGCCACGGGATTGCTTGCCATTGCTCTTCAGCATGAAATAGATCATCTCAACGGCCGGTTATTCGTGGATTATCTGGGACCGGTTTCAAAAGAGCTTTTTAAACGAAAATGGGCAAAGCGCCAGGAAGTGGAACATGCAGCCCGGTAATTCCAGGTCTGTTGTATTTTTCGGAACGCCGGAATTTGCCTTACCGTCCCTTGAAGCCATCGTAAGAGCAGGCTTTTCCGTTCCGCTTGTGGTCACGGCTCCAGATCGGCCCAAAGGACGGGGTTTACAGCTTACACCGCCGCCGGTAAAAACTTTTGCTCTAAATCTCGGCTTGAAGGTCATCCAGCCCGAAAAGATTAGAAAGCCGGAAGTCATAAACGAAATTCTTTCTTACAATCCAGATGTTCTGGTGGTGGTAGCCTATGGGAGGCTAATTCCTCCCGAACTTTTCCGATCCGTTCCCTTTGGTGCTGTCAACGTGCATCCGTCTCTTCTTCCGAAATATCGAGGACCGGCTCCCATTCAGCGAGCTATCCTTGCAGGAGATGAAATCACGGGAGTTACTATAATGCTGATAGATGAAGGGCTGGATTCGGGGCCAGTACTTTCGATGAAAACTGTTACGATAGAGCCCTTTGAGACGGCTGGCGAGCTATCCGGAAGGCTCGCCGTGGAAGGCGCCCATCTTCTTGTTGAGACTCTCGGTAAATGGCTGGATGGCGAAATATCCCCTGAACCTCAGGACAACAGGATAGCCACCTTTGCTCCGGCTATTCAGAAAGAAGAAACACTCATAGACTGGGAGCGGGCAGCGGCGCATATTATCAACCTCTGTCGGGCCTTCGATCCTGTTCCCGGGGCTTATACAATTTTTCAGGGAAAGCGAATCAAATGCTTTGGTGCCAGAAAGGCTTCGACCAGATTTCCCGATGCGAAACCGGGCGAGGTCGTCGGAGTTAGTGAAGAAGGGCTTCTTGTGCAAGCCGGTGACGGTGAGACGGTAGCTCTTGGTTTTTTGCAGATGGAAGGTAAGAAACGCCTCACCGCAAAAGAGTTTGTAAAAGGGCTCAGAAATATAATCGGTTCACGTTTAGGTGCTTAGCTGTGGAAGACAAAGAACGTTTGACTTTTCAGGTAGATAGATCATCCGACAAAAAGCTTTTCCTGATTCTTGTTTTCCTTACCGTCTTTCTGGTGCTTTCCGTCCTTGCACTTTCCTACATTGTGCCAGCCGTTGGACTTTCGGCACTGCCACCTTTAGTAAAATGGATTTTCCTTGGAACCGTTGCTGCTGTTGGATGCGGTTTTACCATAATTCTGGGTTTTCTTGCGGCAGTAATAATTTTGGGGAGGGATATCTCCATTCCCTATGCAAAAAAGCTACGATTCATAGCTATAAAGTATTTTCTTCCGGTCTTTATTGTAGTGGGACGACTTGTGGGGCTTTCTAAGGAAAGAATTCAGCACGCCTTTGTGACCATCAATAACGAGCTGGTGCTTTCGGCCTGCCGAAACGGTAAAGTTCCACAGCGCATCCTTCTTCTCATGCCCCACTGTCTTCAATACAGCGAATGTCCCGTCAAGGTAACCTATAAAGCTGAAAATTGTAAACGTTGTGGCAAATGCGCTATAAAACGGCTACTTGAGCTTGCCGAAGAATACGGCGCAACTCTTTCGGTTGCAACGGGTGGCACCATCGCTCGTCGAGTAGTCAAAGAAACGAAACCAGATCTGATTATCGCTGTTGCTTGCGAACGAGATCTTACCAGTGGTATCCAGGACACGGTGCCACTTCCTGTTTACGGCATTTTCAACCGTCGTCCTCATGGACCATGCTTCAACACTCAGGTGGATCTGGAAGCCGTTGAAAGCGTGCTTAAAGAAATCCGCAATGTTGCAATTCATCGAAAGGATCTGGCAACTGAAAAATGACAGCTCGAATGGCAGCCTATCAGGTTCTTCTCCATGTTGAGAAGCGAAAAGTGCATCCTGACGAACTGCTTCGAACTATTCTGTCCCGCTATGGGCACCTCAGCCCGGCAGACAGAGCTCTCACCACAGAGCTGGTTTACGGAGTGCTTCGCTGGCGAGGACGTCTGGACTGGCACATAGGGCAGCTCAGCAAAGTGCCGCTAGAAAAAATAGATTTCCCCGTAAAGGTTATACTCAGGCTGGGACTATACCAGCTTTTGTTCCTGAATCGGGTGCCTTCTTACGCTGCCGTAAATGAGATGGTAAAGATCGCTCGAGCGACCCAGCCACGGCATATTGTTTCCTTTATTAACGCAATCCTGAGAAAAGCTTCCGATCTGGGGCATGATGGCTGGCGTTTTCCCGATCCGGTAAAAGAGCCCATAAGGCATCTTGCTGTTATGGCATCGCACCCCGAGTGGCTCATAGAGAAGCTCCTCAAATCCATGAACTTCGATGAAGTAAAAGCCTTCTGCGAAGCGAATAATGTTGTTGCTCCGCTGGTTCTCAGAGTGGAAAAAATGAGCCGGGAAGAGGTCATAAGCTGGTTCAAAGAGAATCTGCCCAGTATTGCCGACATCTCGCCGGCTCGATACGCTCCGAAAGGAGTAATCCTTAGGGGGATAAGAAGCGATATAACGGAAACAGAGTTGTATAAACTGGGAATTGTTCAAATTCAGGACGAAGCTTCTCAACTTGTAGCGTATCTTGTAAATCCATCACCCGGCGAGCGTGTTCTGGATCTTTGCTGCGGATTCGGAGTAAAATCGGCTCAGCTTGCGTCCCTTATGGAAAATAAAGGCGAAATTATTGCTGTGGACATTTCTTCCTGGAAGCTTGAAGTTCTAAGGGAGAACATGGCAAGGATTGGAATTTCCATTGTGGAACCTGTAAATTCGGATGTCCTTGAGCTTGATGTTGCCAGACTTGGTCTGTTCGACCGTGTTCTTTTAGATGCTCCCTGCACAGGATGGGGGACGGTTCGTAGAAACCCGGACATTAAGTGGAAAAGCCATCCTCGAGATCCATGGCGGATGAGTAAGCTCCAGCGGGAACTGCTACTCAAGGCGTCCCAATTTGTCCGCCCCGGCGGAACGCTTACCTACTCGACCTGCTCCATCTTCCCCGACGAAAACGATAATGTGGCGGAAGAATTTACTCGCTCTCATGGCTGGACAGAAATTCCGGCCGGAGAGCTTCTGAGAAAAGCTATTTCTCGCTCTGAAGATGTGGAAGCGTTGACGGACGGTGCCTTTTTCAGAACCATGCCTCACATCCATGGAACGGACGGCTTTTTCGGTGTTACGTGGCAGAGACCGGAAAACTGACGTAAAGGAGGAAAAATGGGAACACCAGAACATATCATAGCGCCCTCAATTTTGTCGGCCGATTTTGCGAGGCTTGGTGAAGAAGTTGCTAAAGTCGAAGAAGCGGGAGCCGACTGGATTCACATAGACGTGATGGACGGAAGCTTTGTCCCGAATATTACTTTTGGACCCGACGTGGTGCGAGCCATCCGTTCCTATGCGAGGATTCCCTTCGATGTTAATATGATGATCGAATTCCCTGAACGCTATATAAGGGCTTTTGCTGAAGCAGGGGCAGATTTTATAACAGTTCACGTGGAAGCGACTCGCCATCTGAACCGTGTCATTCAGGAAATCAGGGCTGCCGGAGCGCGCCCCGGAGTTTCCATAAATCCTGCCACGCCTGTATGCGCGGTTGACGGCATACTTGAGGAAGTTGATATGGTGCTTGTGATGTCCGTCAATCCCGGCTTTGGAGGGCAATCATTCATTCCGTCTGTCCTTCCGAAGATCAAAGCCTTGAAAGACAGGGTAGCGTTAATTGATCGTCAGGTGCTGATTGAAATTGATGGCGGAATAAATGCAGATAATATCGGCAAAGTGGCAGCGCTAGGGGTCAACGTCTTTGTTGCAGGAACGGCGGTTTTTTCCGGCGGGAAATACAGGGAAAATATCGAGCTTTTGAGGCGAAGAGCCCGGGGAGCTCTTTTCGGTGACGCGTGACCATAATGCCGCTTGAGTTGATATTTACAGGGTGCTCAGGCAATGGACGTTTATCTTATTATCATCGCCGGCAATGAAAGGACGATTGATTCTTTCCTCAGGTCAGACGTGATACGGTAAACGAAATACCCCGAACCGGGCACTGCTTAACTATCCATCAGACTTGCACCATATTCGACGCTGCTGTTCCTGTTGACCATGTCGGACATGTTGAGGCATGCTTACATTGCAATGATCAACTTAAATGATATGCGTTGTGTTAGGTCATGTAATAGAAGTAATTGTCACTATGATTCTGGGGGAGAGGACTTCGCTCTCCCTAATTTGGGCTCGTGATGACACCTGTTTGTGTCGTTGCGAACCGACAGAGGTGAACATGGTAATTCACTGTCATTGCGAGGTCATTTTTCCTATTTTGTCATTGCGAAGCCACGTTTTTTTCTTTGTCATTGCGAGGCCACGAAGTGGCCGTGGCAATCTCAAAATGAACAAAAAAGAGATTGCTTCGTCGCTTCGCTCCTCGCAATGACACCTAAATCAAGTCATTGCGAGCCCGCCGTAAGGCGGGCGTGGCAATCTCAAAAGGAACAAAAAGAGAGATTGCTTCGTCGCTTCGCTCCTCG
>CAZWJX010000177.1:0-4821 GCA_964634695.1 uncultured Syntrophobacterales bacterium
TTCTTACGCCGTTTTACTTCCTGCGAGCCGGAACTTACGTGTCACTGCCGGCTCTCCTGTCGGCTCCCCTCGTCTTTCTGGTTCTTCTTGGTGGCAAGGTAGCTTCCAAAATTTTTGGACTTTATCCTTTTATAGCCTTTTTCCGAAAAGAAAATAATGAACGGTGGTATTACACACTGCTTATGTCTACCGGTTTGACTTTTGGAACCATTTCGGCTCTTTACGGCTTTTCGCACGGCATAGTGAACCAGAGTCAGTATTCGTTCCTTGTGGCAGCCGTTATAGCCAGTGCTGTGGTACCTACGTGGATTGCCGGAGTGGCCTTTTTACCCCGACATTTGCTACCCAAGCCTGAAGCGGTGCCCTATCCTCCCAAAGCGGAGCTGGACGAAGAAGGATAATCGCCGATGGAATGAGGGACGCACTAACCCAATGTGCGTCCCGCCGATAGCTTCAAGAACGGTTAGCAATAACTGTGCTAACAAGAGTTCGGTAAGCATCCGTGAGTTTGATAAAGGCTTCGTGATCGCCGCCTGCGTCGGGATGAAGAGTTTTGGCGTGCTTTCTGTATATTTTGGTTATCTCCCTTGCGGAAAGATTTTTCAACTGGTCCGGATCAATACCGAGGTACTTACAGGCCTCTGAAACCGTCAGATTGGAGCGATTCTTCCATTTTCTGTAAGCACTTCTTTCTCTGGTTCCAAAAATACCACGTATAAATTCGTCCCAGGAAAACAAGGGTTCGAAAGATGAGTCAAAATACATCACAACGTATCTCCGTAGATAACTATGGAGGCTTGCCGGATCATGATCAGGAACTCCATCGAAGAAACCCTTATCCCTGTTTAAACGACAAATAGCATCACAGAACGCCTCATCTACTCGCTCCTGATTTAACGCATAAGGATGATTCTTAACGATGGAATCTTCAAAGTATTTCTGTAGGTTGAAAGCTGTGTATATGTAAGACTTGACTTCCTTTGGTTTTAATTGCTGCTCCATCTCTTCTATGATGGTTTCTCGTTCGTCACGACTTTTGTCGAGAAGGATATTTAAAAACTTCCATGGGCGGCCTTGCAAATTACCCATGTCGATTCTGCCGCATCGGAGAAAATGCATTCGTCTCCTGTCAAAGTCGTGAAGTTGTTGTTGCTTTGCTAATAGATCATTATCATTTTCAGGGATGTCATCAGAAAAGTGATATCTTCTGAAGTTATGCTGGAAATTCAGAATGATTCTTCTTATGTATGGATCAATGAAGGGAAAGAAAACGGCTTCCAGGTCTTCTGAAGAAAAGGATATCCCTGCTGCTTCGAGCTGTTCCTGGATGGATTCATCAAAGTAAAATCCATTGCCACCAACATAGTGTATGTAGGTCTGTGGATCTGAACCCAGGTCCACAAGATCACGGTATATCCAGCTCTGTCCATTCCAGTAAGATTCTCTGATGACGTAATGGTAAGATGTGCCCCTGCGAATTCTTTTCATGTACATGACAGTTCCTCTTTAGTTGAACTTTCTATGATGCGTTTATCCACCAGTCGGGCCATTGTTTTTCACCCAACCCCATTATTTTAGCGAAACTCACAGCGTCGAAAATTTCGTTACCTTTGTAGTGGTTATTAAAGATCACGAAAGTTCGTTCAGTTTCCTGAGCGATCTTTCTTGCGACACTGGCAATTTCGCCGAGTTCTTCGGGACGGTACCGGTAGAAATATCGTGAATCTCGTGTGCTTTCCTTGCCGAACCAGTTCTCCACGTTTCTTCCATGGCATCTTACATAGCCAATGGACGTGGTTACGATTGAAGTGAGAGGAATGGAGTAGGAAACCTCAGGCTGATCAATGTTGCAAAATCCCAAGCTCAAATCTCTAAGAAAAGACTGGACTGCTCGATGGAGCCACGATCTGTGCCGAAATTCTACCACCATAGGCAAATCCGGGAAATCAGATCTTAAGTCAGCAAGATACTTGCGATTTTCCTGTGTATTGTGAAAACGATAGGGAAACTGGGCCAGAACTGCCCCTAGAAGTCCGGCTGCTTGAAGCGTCTCACATACCCTATTCATGGAAGCACGATCATTCTTCGCAATAATTGCAGGATCGTGGGTAAAACCACGGTAGAGCTTCAGTGTGAAGAGAAAAGATCCATCCTGGCGAACTCTCCGTGTCCATGATTTAACAGTCGAAATTGAAGGAATACGATAAAATGTGCTGTTAATTTCTACGGTGTCGAAGTAAGAGCTTATGAATTCCAATGCATCGATTTTACTTTTTATCCCGGCAAAAACTGTGGTTTTCCAGTCCTGATAGCTCCACCCAGCGGGGCCGATTAAGATTCTACCCTGTTGACTCATTATCAATTAACTCCTTTTCACTTTCTATCATAGCTTACTTTTTTGGTTTGCGAAGAATTATCTTTGAGAACCTGAGCTTTTCTGGTATCATAAACTTGTGTTTAATCCAAGAAGGGAGGTTAATCAATGTGCTTAATTCCAGAAAAAGGAAGAGCTAAGTTCCCGAATTTTTTTTGTTTTGGCTTAGCAATAGCAACTGTTTTCTCTATATTGATGACTGTCAATATATCGGTAGTAGGCACAGCCTTTGCCCAGAAAGATGCAGTTAAAATTGCCGTAGCTCCTTTTTCAATTCAGGCACCTCCTGATCTCAATTATATCCAGAAAGGTGTTCAGAACTTGCTTGTGTCGAGAATTAGTGTACCTGGAAAGATTGATACAATGCCCGTTGCTACTGTTCCATCTGGTATTACACCGGGTTCATCCTTGAGTCCTGAGGAAGCAAAGAAAATTGCTACTGCTGTGGGTGCTAATTATTTAATCGTTGGTAACATTACAGCCATGGGGGAATCGGTAAGTATAGATGCGTGGTTATATAACCTGACATCTGGAGGCGTTCCTCAAAAGTTTTATGCTCAGGGAGTAACCTTAAGTCAGGTAATACCTCAAGTTGATCAAATGGCTAAACAGATAAGTGGAAGCCTGGGAGTCTCCGCTCCACTATCGACCCCTTCGCCCGTTGTTCAGCAGGCTAAACCGGTCGCCCAAGCTCAACCACCGGAACAACAACAGGCACAATCTAAGGTAATGGAAGTACTGGCAACTCCTCTTTTGGAAGATCAAAGAATCTCCTATCTGAATCCAAATTTTATCGAAATAACACCAGAAGAAGCCTTGCAAAATGTTGGCGTATGGAGAAGCCAGACTCTGTCTGAAGGTGTTGTTGGAATGGACGTGGGAGACGTTGATGGTGATGGTATTCCCGAAATTGTAACGGTAAGTCCTAAAAAATTGAGTGTTTATAAGCGATCTGGAACTGCTATGAAGTTAATTGCATCCCACGAAGCAGAGAAACTCTATCGTTTTGTGTGGTGTTCGGTTATTGATCTAAATGGTGACAAGAGAGCTGAGATTGTAGTTACAGCGATGTATATGCAAAATGTAAGCGTAGGTGGTTACACGGAGAAGATGGGACAGGAAGGGATTACGGGATCTGAAGTGCCATCCTCTATAATTTTCTCATTTCAGGGAACCTCGCTTCAGCCTATCGTAAAAAATATTCCTTTCTTCCTGAATGCCGTAACGCTTGCAACAGGGGATAGAATTCTCATAGGGCAGAGGCAAGCAACGGATAAGGGGTTCGCCCCGGGAATTTATGAAATGAGATTGCAGGGACATAGGCTTGAACCTGCTCAGGAGCTTATAGTACCGTCCAGGTGCAACGTCTTTAATTTCGCTCAGGTTGATATAGATAACGACGGTAAACCTGAATACGCTATAATCCTGCCCGATAATCGAATGATCGTTACAAGGTCTGATGGATCCGTCATGTGGAAAAGTCGTCATCGCTTTGGTGCTACCACAAATTATATACTCGGCAAGGCTGAGGATCTGAGATATAATCAGCAAGATTACTATTACATTCCGACACCTATTCTGGTTACCGATCTAAACAAGGACGGTACGAAAGAAATCGTGACGAATCGTTCACCGGAATACAGCAGGTTACTTCCGGCAGGTTTCAAATATTATGAAGCAGGACAGGTAGTGTCTCTGTCCTGGGATCAGATGGGGCTCATTGAAAATTGGGCAACAAGGGAACTGAGCGGTATGGTGACCAGCGTCAGGATAGCCGATACTAACGGCGATGGTGTACAGGAGCTTTTAGTTAGTGTAGTCCTTGGCAAGGAGCTTTTGCAAATATGGAAGACCGAAAGTGTAATTTTTGCCTATGATCTGAACGTGGATAAAAAGATAAAGGGCAAGAACCAATAATTTTTAGATAAGAGCTGTGGCTTTTTAAACAGCAGTGATTAAGATAATCTAGAACATTAGCGTATTCGAAAAATGTCATCCTGCTGCTTGGATGACGGTAAAAAGACGAATAGACTGGAGGCAGAACAATGAAAGAACAGGTAGAAAAGGTGCTTGAAAAAATTAGACCCATGCTCCAGCGAGATGGTGGCAATGTGGAGCTTGTAGAGGTAGATGGAACTGTTGTAAAAGTAAGACTGACCGGAGCGTGCCATGGATGCCCTATGAGTCAAATGACCCTAAAAGCCGGTATTGAGCGTATAATCAAACAGGAGGTGCCTGAAGTAACTCAAGTTGTGGCTGTGATGTAAATATTGTACCGGCTTTAGAATAAAATCAAAGAGGGCACGGCTAGTTCCGTGCCCTCAGCTTTTTGGGGACTTCATTGTCAGTTTTCATTGCTTTTTTATGTATGAGATTGCCACGGCCACTTCGTAGCCTCGCAATGTTCCGTATCCATTGTCAAGTGTTTAATGCTAAATCTTCTCTGA
>CAZWJX010000178.1:0-4813 GCA_964634695.1 uncultured Syntrophobacterales bacterium
CTTCGCTCGCAATGACGAATGTGTGTGTCATTGCGAGCGCCCGAAGGGCGCGTGGTGATTGCTTCACTTCGTTCGCAATGACGAGATTGCTTCGCCTTCGCTTCGCTACGGCTCGCAATGACACGAAAGTGTACAGTTACACAATTTTCGAACGGGCTTTTCATTCTTATTGACTAAATTTAACGACATGGATAGTTAGCATTGCTTTTTAAAAATTTTACTCCAAAACGGAGGGACTCGGAAATTTTATGGAGCTAGCGAGCTGGTTGTGCATGCTTACAGGCTTAATAATTTTGCTATCATTAAAGCAACGGTCTTGACCTGTGATCTACGCAGGTAAAATTTAAAGAATGTGATGTTAACAACCGAAAATTAAAGAGGAGGGTTTTGCTCCATGGCACAGACTCAAAAGAAAAAGAGCGGACAGGAGGTTGTGAAAAAGCCAGCACCTAATCCGGTCAGATGTAAGGAAGGGAAAGGGGTAAGAAACTTTGACTGTCCTTACTACGATGATTGTCTGGATAAGGCTGCTCGTGCCATGTGGCCGGGCTTTACATGCGCAGAATGCGAAAATTATGAAGAGCAATCTGGTTAATATAAACATTTACAGGAGATAAACATGATACGCATTATGTCCATCAGTTTAAGCGGGATGAATGACGCCGGTCGGCGGATAGGTGTTATTTCCCACAATATTGCCAATGCGCAAACCTCTGGATTCAGAGCACAACAGGTCCGGTCGGCTGACGTAGTACATGATGGGCATGGTGCCGGAGTGATGACCCTTACCGTTACTCATTCTCCCGCTCAGGGACCTTTCATTGAAAGCGGCGAATGGAGCAACGTATCTATCAACGGATCGGGCTACTTCGCCGTCCAGGATTCCCAGGGAAGAATTTATTACACACGAAACGGATCCTTTCGCCTTAACAGTCAGGGTTATCTGGTAAACGAACAGGGCTACAGGGTGCTTAATGCGAGTGGGAATCCGATCCCGGCTCTTAACCCTGCCGAATATACTTCATTTCAGATTGATGAAAGAGGCAGAATTTACGGCGTCACTGCTGATGGCATTGTAAGGGATTTAGGACAGGATTACCAGATAGGAGTGGCAAAATTTAACAATGAAGCGGGGTTAATTTCAGAAGGCGGAACGCTTTATTCTCCTTCAGATAAGTCTGGTCCACCAGACATCGGACAAGCCGGATCAGATGGAAGAGGTGTGCTTCTTAGCGGTTTAATTGAAGCATCAAATGTCAGCATAGAAGAAGAAATGGTAAATATGATTGTAGCTAAAGCTACCTATAAAGCGAACGCCCAGGTAATTTCTACCGCAGATGAAATGAATAAAACTCTCCTCGATGTAAAGACATAGAAGTCTAAAATATCATCAAGTCTCCTGTCTGGTTGGGGACATCCCCAACCAGACAGTTTTAAACCACTTTACGAATCCAGCCGAAAACATCCTCCTTTTCGCCGTACTGGATTCCCATGATTTCATCGTAAAATTTTCGAGACCACTCACCTACCTGTCCCTGATTCACGATATAGCTTTTATCACGATAGAAAATCTCCCCAACGGGAGAAATAACTGCGGCCGTTCCTGTGCCGAAACATTCCTTCATCTCGCCGGACTGAGCAGTCTCTATGACCTCATCAATCGTAATAGGACGTTCACTGACCTTGATTCCCCAGGATTTTGCTATGTGAATGACGGAATCCCTAGTTACGCCGGGAAGGATGGAGCCGGTAAGAGGCGGCGTTACCAGTTCGTCTCCTATACGGAAGAATATGTTCATCGTGCCAACTTCTTCTATATAGCGACGCTCGATGGCATCGAGCCACAAAACCTGAGTAAACCCCTTTTTCTTTGCTATCTCGGCGGCATAAAGACTTGCCGCATAGTTTGCCATCGTTTTAGCTTCTCCAACACCTCCACGAACAGCCCGGACATATTCGTCAGTTACGTATATTTTGACCGGATTGAAACCTTCGGCATAGTATGCGCCCACGGGGCAGGTTATGATGTAATAAAGATACTGATGAGATGGTCTCACTCCGAGCGCCGGTTCTGTAGCGATCATTGTAGGTCTTATGTAAAGTGATGTTCCTCGACTTCTGGGGACCCAATCCGCATCGACCTTTAGAAGTGTTTCCAGAGCCTGAAACTGAACTTCAATGGGTATTTCGGGCATACACATACGTCTAGCAGATCTGTTGAAACGCTCAAAGTTCTTATCGGGTCTGAAAAGTTGAATTGTGCCGTCAGCTGTCCTATAAGCCTTAAGTCCTTCAAAAATCCCCTGTCCATAGTGTAATACCATAGCTGCCGGATCAAGCATCAGATGTGCGTATGGAACTATGCGGGCATTATGCCACCCCTTATCTATGTCGTAATCCATCATAAACATGTGATCACTGAAATGCTTACCAAACACCAGGTTATTCTCATTGTCGGGTCTGGGCCTTAGCTGCTCTCCAGTTGCGCGAGAAATCTGGATGGGTATCATGAAAATCCTCCATCTATCGTGTTTAGTTGATATTCCAAAAATAAGTTCTTGATCACGATACGGATTGATAGAATGATAAAAAATAGTTTTCAAGAAAAAATCGAGGAGGATCCTATCAATGAAAGAACATAAAGATTTGAAACCCGCAGTTGTTACAGTCGGAAACGAGATTATTCTGGGAGAGCGGCCGGATGATAACAGGCTGTGGATGCTCAACGAACTCAAAGCTCGTGGAATGCCCGCTCAAGTATCTCTTAGTCTACCCGACGACGAAAACATTATTGGACAGTGGGTGGAAATGCTGAAGAATTTTGATTACAATCCCATCTTTATCTCGGGAGGCATCGGTGGAACTCACGACGACAGAACGAGGCAGGGAGTTGCCTTAGGCTTGAAAAAACAACTAACAAGGCATGAAGAATGTTTCTCTATACTTCAAGCTAAATACGGCTCAAAATTCACAGAGCAACGTCAGCGTATGGCATGGCTTCCTGAAGGATCGGCTCTTATACCAAATCCTTTAGGAGCACCCGGTTTTATGATAGATAATGTTTTTTGCTTTCCCGGCTTTCCGGAAATGCTGAAACCCATGTTTACGTGGGTTCTGGATCAAGTTTTTGATAAGTTCTTTAATCAGGTATCGATGGCCGTAAAAGAATGGCATCTTCCCTTAAGTGAAGGGGATATTGCTGAGGAGATAGAACGTTTTTCGCTCAGCCATCCGGAAGCTTCTGTAGGTCTGTACCCACATATAGTAAAGGGATCTAGGCAAAACGTAACGGTCCGGCTCAGGTACCCTCAACACAGAACTGATATTCTGGAGGAATTTGACAGGCTGATTAAGTCTATGGGATGGGAAAATATCGGACAATAATAACTCGCAACAAAACGAGGTGTGAAAATGAAGATAGGGGTCATGACAAGCGGCGGCGATTCGCCTGGAATGAATGCAGCGGTAAGAGCAGTTGTCCGTCAGGCTCTAAATCATGGTATTGAAGTTTTTGGCATTGAAAACGGCTTTGAAGGTCTAATAAACGCCAGTATAAAACCTCTAGGCTGGCACGACGTAGGTGGCATAATTAACCGCGGCGGAACCTTTCTGGGCACGGCACGATCCGAAAGATTCAGAACTCTGGAAGGCAGGAGGGAAGCTGTAAGAAATCTTTTACGCTTTCAGATCGATGCTCTCATTATCATCGGAGGTGATGGTTCTCTTACGGGTGGGAAAATTCTCGTGGAAGAATGGCAAGAACATCTAAAGGCGCTTCAGGCCGAGGGTATTGATACGAGCCAGGCAGGAACATTGAAGGTCGTTGGTCTTCCCGGATCGATCGATAACGATCTTTACGGCACCGATATGTCAATCGGAGCGGATACGGCGTTAAACCATATCATCCGGGCGATGGATGACCTCTCATCAACGGCTGCATCTCATCAGCGCACATTCGTAATCGAAACCATGGGGCGGCACTGTGGCTATCTGGCTCTAATGTCGGGACTTGCCGGGGGAGCTTCATGGGTTCTAATTCCAGAAGAAGAGCTAGATATTAGATGGCATCACAAAATGATCGAAGCAATAGAGAAGTCCCGCAAGGCGGGAAGACCCCATCAGATGATAGTCGTAGCAGAAGGAGCAAGACATCCGGACGGCTTGAAAATAAGATCAGAGGAGATAAAAGACCTTATTTCTCGCAAGCTCGGGCTGGACGTTAGACTTACCGTTCTCGGACACATTCAGCGCGGAGGTTCACCAACGGCTTTTGATCGTATACTTGCAACAAGGCTTGGAGTGGCAGCCGTTGATTTTCTAATCGATCACCGTGATGAGTCGGTCTGCCACATGGCTGGACTTGTTAAAAACAAACCACAATTCACCCCCCTTGATGAAGTCATATCAAAGAGCAAAGAGGTTGAGAACGCCGTAGAACGGGGTGATTACAGTTATGCTCAGGATTTGAGAGGTGAAAGTTTTAAGAAAGCCCTGGAACTTGTTAAAATGCTTACCCAGATCAGTCCTGCAAAAAGTTGCACCGACGAAGGATCGGTTCTGGTGTTAACGGGAGGAGCTGATTCTCCGGGAATGAACACTCTGGTGAGCGTTCTCGGGCGTTGTTTATTAAACCATGGTATAAGGGTTTCAGCTTCAAGAAATACTTTCCTCGGGCTAATCCAGGGAGATATCGTGCCGCTAGACTGGGATGAACTGGTTGGCTGGATTAACAGACCCAGTTCTGAAATCGGCGCCATGCGCTTGGAACTGAAAGACAGTGATTATGCTAAAATGGCCGAACAGATCGAGAAAC
>CAZWJX010000179.1:0-3156 GCA_964634695.1 uncultured Syntrophobacterales bacterium
TGTGTGTGTCATTGCGAGCGCCCGAAGGGCGCGTGGCAATCTCTTTTTTACGCAACAAGGTGATTGCTTCGCTCCGGCTCGCAATGACAGGAAAAAGCCATCACAATAACGAGATTGCTTCGTCGCTTCGCTCCCCGTAATGACAGTATAAGAAAACCCGCGACGACACAATAAACACACTCTCCAGCTACGCATTTTTCGAACAGGTTCAATCCGTCTTGACAATCGTGGTTAGTTTAAATGTCTTATTCTTGTAACCTTTAAAGAGTTGCTTTTATCCTGTTTTTTAAATACAGAAAGGTTGACGTTCAATCGGAAAGGAGAGTTCTGCGACTATGTTTTTCTTTTTCATCGGAGGTGTTCAACCAAAGACTGTAACGCTTGATGAGACTCCGAGGTTGTGCCCGTACTGCGGGCTCGCTCAGGCAAAACTTAAGCGCATTGATCATTACATCAGCCTTTTCTTTATACCCATCCTGCGCATTAAGAAAGGGGAACCGCTACTTATATGCGACAGATGCGGATTCACGGCACGTGAGGATGAGGCTTACAAGGTTCAGAGACCACAACCGGTCGAAAAGCCGCTTAGATGTCCTTCATGCAACATGACTCTGGATCCGTCATTTCGGTATTGCCCTCATTGCGGAACAAAGATATAAGCGAAGTGGTTAGTGGCAGCTTGAGGTTGTGAACTTAATTCAGGATAGGAAACGCTTATGGCAAAGCGTACCGGACAAATCATATCTTTTCCTGCGCCCGAAAAGCCGAACATAAAAGAGCTTTTCAATGAATTTCTGGAAGATGAAAGCAGGCGGCTTAAGCCTGCGACTTTTCGTAACTATCGCCTGATAATAGAGCTTTTCGAGCACTGTTTGGATGCTTACGGTTTTAGCTTTCTGTCCGAAGCGGAGTCTCAGCTTTATGAACGACTTTACGAACGGAAAAATCTAGAATTTTGTTCCATTTTCGGCGCAGAAAAAATATTGCCAGCTCTGCCTACCTTCCTCGGGGATTTTATGATCCGAAAGGTAGCAGCTTCGGAATCTCTCCTTCGCTATTCTGGAACTGTAACAAAGCGGCTGATGAAGTGGCTTGCAGATCGGGGTATGATTAGCAGATCGAAGGCAAAAAAAGCCATGAACTACGCGGCAGAAGCAACCAAGGTGTTGCCTGCCGCCGAGCGTCTTGCCCGACTTCTTTATGAATACTGCCACATTCACGCACCAAGATCGTGGCACATGGAACTTGACGATTACTTCACTATAGAAGAGATTATGCCGGGAAAGCTAATTTTATCGACTTTATCTTCTGAGATAGACATGGTGGAACTGAGGCTTCCCGAAGAAATTCTGAAACACTGCCGGGTTGGCTGGCAGGTTAATCTTCTGCTGGGGAAAACTTCCAGAGGTTGGCAGATTATAGAATCGGGTAACGTTTATCCGGATATATAAAACAGTTTTTCTTTGTGGGCACCACGCCGTGCGTGAGTGCCCACTCTGTTACTCAATTCTAGTAGAACAGCACGAGCCACAGATTGCCTACTAAAACGCTTATAATCATAAACGGGAAGGCTATCTTCATGAATCCCCAGAAGGTCATTCGGTAGCCCTTTGCTTCAGCAATACCCATCGTAACAACGTTTGCGCTGGCTCCGATTATTGTCCCGTTACCACCGAAGCAAGCGCCCAGAGCGAGAGCCCACCACAGGACGTTGCTTTCCGCTCCGGGTATTGACTTGGTAAGATAGGCAACAATCGGAAGCATTGTGGCCGTAAAGGGAATATTGTCCACAAAAGCGCTGGCTATGGCCGAAACCCAGAGGATGAGGCATATTGCGGCAACAAGATTTCCCTTGGAAAGATGAAGCACCCAGTCGGCAATAATTGCAAGGAGCCCGATTTCTTCAACGGAGCCAACGAGAATGAAGAGGAAGATGAAGAAAATAAGAGTGGGCCATTCTATGTCCTTTTCAAGCAGTTCATAAAGATGAATCTTCTTTGTCAAAAGCCCGTAAATGAAAAGACATGCAGCGCCAAATAGGGCCGGTATGCTGACTTCCATGTGCCAGTAACCGTGTGTTGCGAAGAACGCTATCACTATTCCCATTATTATAAGGCCATAGCCAAGAAGAATCCTGTCGGTAATCTGGTATTCTTCCTTTAATCTTGCAATGAAGGCATCCACATCATCAACTTTACCCTTCCTGTATTCCTTTCCGTACCAGAGGCGTATGTAGAAATACAGTAGTACTGTGGAAACGATAACGGGAATCGTCAGGTTATAAACGAACTGCATGAAAGTAAGGCCGGTATATGAGCCTATGATGATGTTTGGCGGGTCGCCAATAAGTGTAGCTGTACCTCCAAGGTTCGAAGCAATAACGCCCGGAAGAAGAAGAGATATGGGAGAAATTTTAAGAGCTATGGCAATTTCCATAAGAACCGGAGTGTAAAGGAGCATCGTTGTTACGTTATCAAGAAAGGCCGATGTAACGGCAATAAAAATACAGGATATGAAAGACAGAGCCATAACATTGCCTTTTGCTATCTTATATGACATGTAAGCGCACCACTGGAAAACTCCCGTGTGCTTGAGAACACCGATTATAATCATCATGCCCATCAAGAGGAATATGACGTTCATATCTATGGAGGCGATTGCTCTTTCGTATGAGATAATGCGATATTCCGGATTGATGGTTCCCAGAGTGTAGCTCACAAGCATAACAAGCGCCCCGCCGGCAAGGGCTGCAACCGTTCTATGAAGCAGTTCGAAGGAAATGACTGCATATGTGAGCACAAAAATAATAGTTCCAATATAGAAAGCCGGATTGAGCTTACGATTGAGTATAATGTCCTTGGAGAAATACCCGACATTGTCTTTAAGGGCAATGTCTTCAAGCTTAATGGGGACCAGGGTTTTTTCGAAACTCCCTTTGTAAATCTCCAGCTCAATTTTAGATTTACCAATCTCATCCGTGGGTATCTGAAAAGCTATCTGAAAAGATCCATGAGAAGACGTTTCGGTTTCTTCGATACTTTTGTGATCGGCTATAAGATGATGAAGCTTACCGTTTACGAAAAGTCTTATCCGGGCGGATTTTACCTCATTTTTGTGAGGATCAAGCACGGTGCCCGAAACATAAAATGTGGTGTA
>CAZWJX010000179.1:3259-4790 GCA_964634695.1 uncultured Syntrophobacterales bacterium
GGGACGGGATCAGATTCCGTGGCATACACAATAGCTGCGGAAAGCAAAGCAAAGAGGGTTACTAAACAGACGGCATACTTTCTCATTGTCTCCTCCTCCTTGATAGAGATGGATATTCCAAGTCATTTATGTCGTCCCCCCTTGCTTTGCACATGAGCGCAAAAGCACAATCTCGAATAGCACAGACGATTTTTTTTGTCATGCAAAAAAGGAAATTCGGTTCGAAAAAACTCACATTTTTCTTGAATCATCCCACCCAATAAGTTATGAAGTTATTGCGTTCTGGAAATTAGAGACGCAACTTCTCGGCAAAAATCGAAATTTCCCGGCTTATTCCGGTAGCTACCCGAGAAGTCAGAAAGCATAGAAAAGAAAGGAAAAGAACATTTTACAAAATTGTGGATCAAAAGGATACCAGACGACTGAAAGGTCTGGTTTTTTTGTTTTTAAACAGCTTCAAAAAAAAGAACCATTGAAGGAAGGAGTTTAGAATGAGGACAGTTCAGAAAGGTGATTTTGTAAAGGTTCACTACACCGGAAGACTCGACAATGGCGAAATCTTCGACTCAAGCGAGGGTCGAAGTCCTTTTGAGTTTCAGGTAGGATCAGGTCAGGTTATCCCGGGGTTTGAAAATTCTATCCTCGGAATGAAACTGAACGAAAAGAAAACTTTTACCATAGAACCTGAAGATGCATACGGAGACAGGGACGAGAGGCTGGTGCAAACGTTCCAGAGAGCCGAGCTTCCCATGGATTTTCAGCCGTCTGTCGGAGAGATCCTTGCTCTTCAGACCGAAGACGGCACAAGACTACATGCTATCGTAGCCGATGTAACTCCTACAACAATAACCATCGATCTTAACCATCCTCTTGCTGGACAGAGATTGACGTTCGACGTAGAGGTCGTGGAGATCAGCGATAGTCCGGGTCCGTCCATGTTTTGTTCACCAGGTGGTGGGTGCGGCTGCGGTTGCGGATGCTAGTGAATATCGCCCTTTCTAACTAGAATTTTCTTAATAGGGACGCTTTCCTACGCGTCCCTATTTTCATCTTCAGCCGAATTTTGTTCGTGAGATTCTGGGAAGTGCTTACGGCTCCGCCGAGTTTGCCAAAGCGTTTTGTAAGTTGCTGAGATCACTGGATATGGGTCAAAAGCTTCACGCTGCAAATTTTACTTATCTGTCTTTGCAAAGACTTTTGAGAAATCCCAGGGAAGAGATTGCCACGCGTCCTTCGGGCGCTCGCAATGACACACACCCGTCATTGCGAGGAGCGAAGCGACGAAGCAATCTCGTTATTGTGATGACTTTTTCCTGTCATTGCGAGCGAAGCGAAGCAATCTCTTTGTTGTGAAAAAATGGGGTTAGAGGTAAAAATTTTTTCGCTTTTTTTAACTAGAAATTCACGTTAAACCTCAGTCCCCAGATGTAACCTTCGTTGCGCTCTCCGGCCTTCAGATCATCGTTCATATACTGAAAATCAACCGTAAAATCCGTGCTAACCTTGTTGTATTCGAAGACTTTAAACTTTA
>CAZWJX010000180.1:0-4665 GCA_964634695.1 uncultured Syntrophobacterales bacterium
TAAGAAGATAACGAGGAGGTGCTTTTATGAGGAGCGTGGTTTTTGTAATCACGGCAATGATTGCAGCAGCACTTGGAAATGTGACCCATGCATCAGACATCGTTGCTACTCTGTTAAACGGTAACACCATATCATTTCCCTATTGCTGGAAGAGAGGAAATGAAATCAGGTTTGACGCTCCTGGAGGCACGGTGGGGCTAAATACAGCAGACATTAAGACAATAGAAGAACGGCTTTTCCATGCTGATACTGATGCCCAATATCTTCTCGCCACTGCTGTACCGGTTCGGGAATCAGATCCAATCATGATTTTAAGAGACTTTATGGCTAAAAAAAGAGGTATTTCTATCAGTGTAGATAAAGACATTCCGGCAAAATCAAAATCACCATCGGCAAAAAAGGCTCAGACCGGAGATGTAGAATTGATTGCTCCTGTGACAAAAGTTATTGAATCCTATGTTCAGGCTTTGAAAGGCCCTAAAGGAGAATCAATATTATTCGGCTTTTTTGTTAATTCTAGAGAAGAGCTTGAAGGAAGAAAATGTTCGATAAAATTTCTAGACATTGATAGGAAGGTATTACACGTTCAAGGTATGACCGTGGCTAGAGTCAGCCTTTCTAAAGAATCTTCACAAAAGGTGGGGCTTTCTTCTTTATCTTACCTAATCTACACCCTTGTGCCCGGTAATGTTGAATTTTGGGGTTATGATGTTGTGTGCGATACGGCGATGTGATTACGCATGTCACATAATGGAAAAATCTAAAACCTGATTCAGCCTTACTTCAAAAGGTGCGGATAGAGCCGGTTAAAGTTTTTAACAACCTGGCAAAAAGTCCGACAGGGATTTTTGTTTTCTCTATTTGATCATCTAGCAGGACACCATCAATCCTTCAATGGCACGAGCCTTGCTGAATTATTATCCCGATGTTGAAACTTCGTAAGGAGCTTACAGTATGACGAAACGTTATCACATCTTCGGAATCAAAATAACCGTGGTCATTATTTGCTTCTCTCTGATTCCTCTCGTGACTCTTGGGGCCTCTCTTTATAACCATTTTGCAACATCTTATACAACCAGGGTATTAGATGCGTTAAGGTCCTCGATAGAAGAAAGAAGGCGAGCCATTGATTTTTTCTTTGAGGAAAGGGTTTCCCAGCTTCTGAGCGTTGCTCATGTCCATACTTTCGAGCAGATAACAAGGCCAGGCTATCTTGATGAGCTTTTTTCAGTTATTCAGAGTCGTTCCAGATATTATATAGATATAGGGGTCATTGATCAGGACGGAAATCATGTTGTTTATGTGGGGCCTTATAATCTCAAGGGTTTTAATTACCGGGAAACCGAGTGGTTTCAAGCTGTATCTATGCAGGGAGTCTATATAAGTGATGTATTCCTGGGATTCCGCAGGGTGCCACATTTTATTATCGCTGTAATGAAGCGGGAAGGGGAAAGATTCTGGATATTGAGAGCCACCATAAACACCGAACTGTTTGAATCTCTCGTGCTTGCAGCAAGGAGAGGACGCTATGATGATGCTTTTCTTATAAATGAGAAAAAAGAATATCAGACTAATCCTCAGGTGATTGGCAAAACGTCAGAACTGAGTTTACCCATAGAGTCCGAGTTTTTTCACGGTACTAAAGTCATGGAAACCGTTGTGAACAATCGCAGGGCGGCTGTTGGAGCGGCATGGCTCGAAAATAAGAAGTGGCTACTTGTGGTGGTTGATGATCTGGAACAGGAGCTCTCTCCCATCCTGCAGGCAAAACATCTGGCGGTAATCTTACTTATTGGGGGTATAGCTGCCATTATAATCGGGGCGATTGGGGTGTCTATTATAATGGTAAAACAACTGGAAGAATCCGATAGACAGAAAATGGCTTTGGATGCTGAACTCATGCATTCTTCGAAGATGGCAGCTTTAGGAAGACTTGCTGCAGGCGTTGCCCACGAAATCAACAATCCCCTCGCTGTTATACGAGAAAAAGCTGGCTGGCTCAGGGATCTTCTGGAAGAAGAAGATATTCAGGCAAGTGAAAACTTCAAAGAATTTGCCGACGCCGTAGATAAAATTGAGTACCATGTGGAGAGAGCCCGTGAAGTTACACATCGACTTCTTGGGTTTGCCCGTCGTATGGAACCAAGATATGAGAAAGTCAATGTAAATAAGGTAATCACAGAGACCCTTTCTTTTCTGGAAAATGAGGCGCTCTATAGAAACATCACTATCCATAAAGATCTTTCTCCTGATATTCCGGACATAGAGAGTGATGGGGCTCAACTTCAGCAGGTTTTTCTTAACATCATAAATAACGCTATAGATGCAGTGGATAAAGACGGAGATATCTGGATTACTTCCAGAGTTGATCAGGAGAGAAAAAACGTAATTGTCGAGATAAAGGATAACGGGCCCGGTATTCCCGAAGAAATTATCAATAGAATTTTCGATCCCTTCGTGACCACAAAACCGGTCGGGAAGGGGACGGGGCTCGGACTGTCTATCACCTACAGTATAGTAGAAAAGCTGGGTGGTAAAATATATGCCCGCAATCAGGAAAAAGGGAGTGGAGCTGTGTTCACAGTAGAACTTCCTATAACAAGCGGTAAGAGCGAAGACATATTGAAATCATAAAACCACTCACAACGGAGAGATAAAATTCATGAATGACAGAGTTATAAGAATTCTCGTTGTGGATGATGAACTGGATTTTCTCGAAACCATAGTAAAACGCCTGGAACGGCGAGGTTATAAAGCTGCCGGAGTAGCCAGTGGCAGAGAAGCACTCGATTATTTAGAGGGACACGATGTTGATGTCGTCATATTAGATGTTCGTATGCCCGGAATGGATGGAATCGACGTATTAAAAGAAATCGTAACTAAATGGCCCTTTACTCAGGTTATTCTTCTTACCGGTCATGGATCTCTGGAAGCGGGCAGGAGAGGACTGGAACTCGGTGCTTACGATTACGTTCTGAAGCCGGCAAAACTCGAGGATCTTACAAAGAAAATCCATCAGGCTTACGAAAGGAAAATGCTTCTTGAAAGTGAACAAGAAAGCAAATAGGGCTTTTAAGCACGGTGAATAAGCTTGTGGCGTTTCTTTATCAAGCCAGAAAAAATCTTTCAGCCTGCTACCGGTATGATTTTCTGCTTGCTGTATCAATAGCCTTTTTGTCGATTCTTGTTACTATGCTGGGCGTCTATCAAGCCCGCAGTTATGCAGTTGTTGTCTTGATGGTGAGTTTCGCCGCCATAAACCTTCTGTGCATTTACAAACTCTTTAAAAGATTTCAGTTGCTCGAGCAACAACAAAACCAGATAAACGAAAAACTGCTTCAGTCAAATAAGCTTTCAGCTCTGGGAGAAATCGTCACTGGCATTGCTCATGAAATCAATAACCCGCTTGCCATCATGTATCAGGAAATCCAGTGGATTCAGCATTGTCTATCGTCACAGGATCCCAATTCTATCGAGGAAATTAAAGATTCTATTCAGGAGGTTTCCCGCCAGATTCAGAGATGTCGCGAAATTACCCATAAACTTCTGGATTTTGCCCGCAAACGAAAACCGGTTGCTCAACCGGCCAACCTGAATGAAGTGATCGAAGAAATGGTCAGGCTGGTCGAATTGACGACGGGATCATCATCCCGCAAATCAATCCAGATTAAACGATATTATGACCCACAAATGCCACTCATAGCTATCGATGTTCCTCTTATCAAACAGGTTATTTTGAATCTTCTGGTGAATGCTGTTCAGGCTCTGGGAGACAAAGGTGGAGTTGTGACGGTAATTACGCGTTATAACGACGGTGAGTCGGTAGAGTTTTCTATTGCCGATACAGGTTGTGGAATTCCACCTGAAAATCTCGATAAAATTTTTCTTCCATTTTTCACCACGAAGCCGCCAGGACAGGGAACAGGCTTAGGGCTTTCTCTTTCATACTCTATCGTAAACAGCATGGGCGGGACAATAGACGTTGAGAGTTCACCCGGTAAAGGTAGCCGGTTTACGGTAACAATACCATTGCGAAAGGAAGGGCCAAGTTATGGATCAGACAAAGGAACCACGGCCTGAGGTTTTAATAGTTGATGATGAGGAAAGATTCCGTACGACCCTTGCAAAGCTTCTGTCTGCTAAAGGGGTCAAAGTTAACGCCGTTGGAAGCGGGGAAGAGGCTCTGAAGTTTATCGAGGACCATCCTGTCGATGTCGTTCTGCTGGACATGCGAATGGCAGGAATGAACGGTATAGATACCCTGACCGCCATAAAGCAGCGTGACGCTTCAATCGAAGTGATTATGCTTACAGGTCATGCTTCCGTTGATGTGGCTGTGGAGATCATGAAGCGGGGAGGATACGAATATCTTCTTAAGCCCTGTGATATAGACGAGTTGATGGTCAAAATCGATTCAGCCTTTGAGAGGCGTATGACCAGAATCAAAAAATCTGGGGAACAAGGACAGTCTTAAATACGGAAATCCTTTGATCGTTCGTATTTGTCGCAACAAAGAGATTGCTTCGCCCTCGCTTCGTTCGGGCTCGCAATGCCTACTTTTTCCGTCATTGCGAGCGCCCGAAGGGCGCGCGGCAATGCCCTCCTGAGTTTGTCATTGCGAGGCCACGAAGTGGCCGTGGCAATCTCATGAGTGTAAAAAAATAG
>CAZWJX010000181.1:0-4588 GCA_964634695.1 uncultured Syntrophobacterales bacterium
AAACGGACGCTCTACAACGGCGTATGGGTGACAGGGAAAAGTTGCGAGCCTACCTATGAGGGATTGAAACATTGAAGCCGGTTCTGAGCAGAGTGACACAATGTTGTTGCGAGCCTACCTATGAGGGATTGAAACTGTTGCATCAACGTTCATAAACACATATTCGCCCGTAAGTTGCGAGCCTACCTATGAGGGATTGAAACTTATGTAAATAATTTCATCAATACATTCTGGAGATAGTTGCGAGCCTACCTATGAGGGATTGAAACGAAGTAGCGGCGTATGGCTGTTATAATCGCGTGCGTGCACGTTGAGAGCCTACCTATGAGGGATTGAAACTTCTGTTTTTCACCGTCACATCTGCCCCGTGCTCAAGGCTGCGAGCCTACCTATGAGGGATTGAAACCCGCCAGCTAAGTCTTTGGATCAGCAAGGAAAACGTGGTTGCGAGCCTACCTATGAGGGATTGAAACCGCCGGGCCTGCTCTTCATCTATTCGATGATTTGGGGTTGCAAGCCTGCCTATCCCTGGCATATTATTCGCTGTGCGTGATCCAGAAAATCTTTAACGATCAGGAGACTTTCACTCATAGAAAACAGATAGTGAAAATATTGAAGCCAAAATAGCACTGAATAAAAAGACCATGAAACTGGAAGAATTTTGGCTCAAAGTGCCCCAAATTATTCTGGAAAGAGGAGAGGAAATCCGGGGTAAAGGAGGTATTCTCAGGATCACACAGGAAAAAGACCGCATTAAAGCCTTAGTTGAAGGCACCCACCATCCCTACTACGAGGTAGAAATACAGATTGACGGCGAAGATCTTCGAAACTGGTTTTGTAGCTGTCCACACGAGGGAGAAATCTGTAAGCATGTGGTAGCGGTAATTAAAGAGGCATTTTCCCCCAAAGAACTTATGACCAGAAAAAATAAAAGAAAAACTAAAGCGGAAATGGTCACAGAAATCCTCGAAAAATTATCCCCTGAGGAACTTCGGGAATTGGTAAGGGAACTTGTGGAAAAGGAATCGGCGGTAAGGGACTTTCTTCTAGCCCGGTTTTTCCATTACACGGATTTCAGGACCGGCAATTTTGAGGCCAAGTATAACGCCCTCTTCCAGAACCTTCTTCAGACCTATTCACGCAAAGGATTCCTTGACTACTACGCCACAATGGACTTTGGGGAAAAGATCCTGCAGGTCATAGCCTCAGCTAAAGTTCTCCTGGAAAAAGGAGATACGGAGCAGTCCTTTTTTATTGCTAAATGCATGCTCAAAAACTGGGTCAAGAATCTCAGCAAAATGAACGACTCATCAGGTACCACCTATTTCGTTCTGGAAGGAGTTTTTGACCTGTTTGTCAAGCTCTATCGGGCCGGAAAAAGGGAGGTCTTTGATTTTCTCCTGGAAGAGGCCCGTAATAAAATCTATCAATCCTGGGGGATAGAAAACGATATAATCAAGGTTCTTATTGATCTCTCGGACTCTCCCGATAAGGCCCGAGAACTCCTCAATCTTCTGGATACTCTCCCTCATAGAGAGCTTCATAAAACCCGGCTATTCCTTAAGTTCTTTCCTGAAGATTATGATAAACTTGTCCGAGAAGCAATCTCCAACCGGGAAATAGCCCAGTTTCACCTGGAAAAGCTGATGAAAGAAAAATCCTTCGATAAGGCTCTGGAATATGTGGATCTGGTGCTTTCCATACCAGAAATTCCCCGCAAAGAGGATTTCCTCGAGATCAAGGCCCAGATTCTGGAAAATCTTGATTATAAGGATGAAGCCTTCAGGATTTATCACCAGCTTTTTGAGAAAACGCTATCGCTTGAATTCTTGCACCGGGCCAAGAAAATAGCCTCAGAGGAAAGGTGGCAGGAACTCAAGGAAAACGCCGAAAAGATACTTACAAATTACACACTTCTTAAATTTCTGGCCGAAGAAAAAGAATATGAGAAATTCCTCGAAAAACTAAAAGAAAGCCTTCGGCATATAACTTACGATCTGGAAATCTGGGAAAAAACGATTTCTTTAATAATGGAATTCCCAGTGGATAAGAGATATACGGCCGCGGAGATCCTGCTTGAGGCTGTGCCCTTTTTGTTGCGTGATAAATCTTCCCGCAAATTTTACCGTAAATTTCTTTCCGCAAGTCATCCTATCTTTGAGCTTATAGGGCGGAAGCGTACCGAGGAATTCTTAAGGTCTTTAATATCTTCCTTTCCCAGGAAATCATCTTTAAAAGATGAAATTGAAAAGCAATTAAAAACCTTATCCCGAAACAATAACGGGGCTATCTCTTGAAACTCTGTTGCGGGAACGCCTTAATTAATTAGGCTTTTTCTTTATAAAGCAGCTTCATCTAATAAAGGTGTGCCCAGAAAAATCACCGGCTGTTAATCCACTCTACCTTCACGGGTAAATTGCAAACCCCTATGGAAAATGGAAAATCCCCCGGAACAACTTCAAAGACAACAGCTCTATCCCACCAGTCGTAATTTCCGGAAAGATGGACATGACTTCTGTGAACAGCCACAGTTAAGCTGTAGCTACCGGGGCCAAGAAGTAATTGAGGTATGTGAAAGTCCACAAAAAGACTCTCCCCCACAGGTGGATTAGAAAGCGAACACCCGTGGTGAAATGTGTTGGTGCCGAAAACATCGTTACCAAGACGGTCCCTTATAAGGATGCCCACGGTAAGTTCATCCACAGGTTCATTAATGGTGACCCCAACCCGAATTGTAACAGTATCCCCGCTCCTCACAGCTCTAACAGGCTTTTCGCAGTTAAACAGATCCACCGATGAAATATAGGCTTTCCCGTTACCCGATCTTGTTACCTTACGGCCCGTTTCTTCCTCTACCTGGCGAATCTTACGCTCTTCCTGTTGCTTGACAATAACCGCATTGTAATAATCGAGTGTCGCATCGGGCAGGTCGTCCTTTACCAGAATGCCTCCATCGAGAAGCAAAGCTCGATCGCAGAGAGTTTTTATTGAACTGGGGCTGTGAGAAACAAAGAGAAGAGTCGTGCCCTGATTACGAAATGTTCTTATGCGATCAAAACTCTTGTGCTGAAAATAGGCATCCCCCACAGAAAGAATTTCATCCACGATGAGGATGTCCGGCCGGACCGCCGTTGCAAGAGAAAAGGCAAGACGCACCTGCATACCGCTTGAGTAAGTTCTGAGCGGCTGATCGAAATAATCCCCAATTTCGGCAAAATCTTCGATTTCTTTGATTTTCTTATCGAGTTCCTTCCTCGTAAGTCCCCTCAGCTGACCGGACATATAGACGTTCTGTCGTCCTGTGAAATCGGGATGAAAGCCGGTTCCAAGCTCAAGAAGAGCCGACACTCTTCCGCCCTTCTCCACTGTTCCCGTAGTCGGTTTTACCACTCCCGCTATGATCTTAAGCAGCGTGGACTTTCCGGCGCCGTTCACTCCAATTATGCCAACGGATTCGCCGGGGCTAACGTCAAAGCTAACATCTTTAAGCACCCAACGAAGATCGTGGTGCCGTCCAAGGTTAAGCCACTCAAGGAGCCGCCCGTATTTTGATCGATACCGCCTGTAAGCCTTCCCCAGATTACGCACTCTGATGTAGCTCATAGCTCATCCACTATCTCACCATGAAGCTTCCAGAAGGCATACATACCGAGAAACAGCATCACAACCGAGAGCAAAGCAGGATAAAGAAGGCTTCCCCATTCTGGAAAGGACTCATAAACAAATATCCGATGCATGGCATCGACTATGGGAAAGATGGGATTTAGCTTGAGAAAAATCCTGGCAGCATCAGGAACATCAACGTAAACAATGGGAGTAAGCCAGAACCAGAACTGCAGCACTACTCTCATTGTTTGACTCACATCTCGGTAGAACACATTGATAACGCCGAGAAATATCCCGAAACCAATCGCAAAAGATATTAACACGGCAAGAGGCGGAAATACTCCCAGAATCACCAGACCGGGAAAGTTTCCGGTCACAGCCAGGAATATTAAGAATATGCCCATGATGACCGCAAAGTCCAGAAGGCTTGAAAGTATCGCCACGATGGGCAGGCATAGCTTGGGAAATTGGATTTTCTGTAGCAAATAGGCGTTATCAACGAAGATCGAAATGGATCGGCTCAAGAGATCCGCGAAAAGAGTCCACGTAATAAGGCCGGAACAGAGGTAAATGCTATATGCAAATCTGGAAGTCTTACCCGGAAGAGATGGTTTCATCAGTTCTGCAAATATAATAGTGTATACGAAGATCATTGCCGCAGGTTGAAGAATAAGCCATAAAGCCCCAAGACGGGTATTAACGAAGCGGGATAGAAACTCTCTCTTTACGCTTGAAAAAATAAATCCCCGAAATGCCCAGACATCCTTAAGCATGCCCCAGGATATTATCATAGCGCTTCCGTTCCCTCGTAAACAAAAGTCTCTCTACAGGCAGGGATCATACATTAATACAACTGCTAAAATGTCAAGGCAAAAGAGAGTCTGTTCGAAAAATGCATAACCGGAGAATGTGTTTACTGTGTCATTGCTAGCCCGAGTTTGTCACAACAAAGGTAGGGGCACGGCACCGCCGTGCCCCTACT
>CAZWJX010000182.1:0-2809 GCA_964634695.1 uncultured Syntrophobacterales bacterium
AGCAAGAGTTTTATTGGGAGCGATAACGAGAGTTGGCCGCTGGACACGGGCTATAACGTGCGCCATTGTGAGAGTCTTGCCGGAGCCTGTAACTCCAAGAAGTGTCTGAAATTTTCGCCCCGCCCGTATGCCTTCTACAAGCTTTTCTATGGCTTGAGGTTGATCGCATTTCGGTTCCAATAAATGATTCGTCTTGAAGATACCCATACTTATTTCACCACGATTAATATTTCGGCCTTCTCAGGTTTTATTTTCCCACGGGAAACTTAATTATAGGCAATTTCGCAGAAACGTCCACGAAAACACCGAAAACGGCTTTTAATAGCGAATCAGGCTATCAACACCATCGTTTTGCATAAATCCTGAGTTCAAAGCGACTGTATGGGCAGGAAAAATCCCTGCCCACAAACGACGATCTGGCGGCGCTCAGTATGCAAGTCTTCCAAGCGACTTAGCAATCAGTGTAAATCCCATACCCAGCATCCCCATAAGCCCCACGCCGCAGGAAAAGCCTGCAAGAAGCACTGGGGCGTACTGTCTCCACTTTAGCCCGTAGCGTTTCACAAAGTAGTAACGCCCGAGAAGGGCTCCCACCACTTCAAGGAAAATTCCATGAGGCGTGGTCTGTCCCAACCCCCTGGTAATGCCGTAAACAAGAAGAATTGGTAAGTTCAAAGCCGCCAGAGTTCCGTAGGTTATAACACCCAGCCCGAAGCCTGCCACTACATACCAGACGTTGAAAGCCTGAGCAAAGGGAGACCCCTCTTCCAGAGTCGAACTCTGGAGAAGAAGCGTATTCAGAGCCTGAAGATGCCATAACTCCTGAGCGTAGGGATAATGCACCGATGGGATGGGAGCAAGTCGCCACAGGTACTGCGAAAAAATAAGGCTTGCGATCATAACGACGGGGAACACGAAAATTTCGGTCTTGATTATGCTTCTGAAGCTTGTCCCGGTGAGTTCGATTTCGCGAAATTTTACCGTTGCCTTGCCGTAATTATGTATCGGGATTGGAGCATACCAAATATCAAGCCCGTGATACCCGAAGAGTCGCGATGCCACGATAAAGCTTGCTTCTCTTACCATCGGAAGACTTACAAACTGTCCTGCAACGCCCTCCATTCTGGCCGAGATGTAAGAAATTATTGGAGTGTAAATAAAACCGTATGCCACAAGAAAGATTATCGGGAACCCCGGAACGAGATAATTGCACAGAATAATATAAGCCAGAGTTGAACCCACGTAGATAAGAAGAGAAATACTTATGGGGAAGTCTCCCCTTCCCGGCGGCGGAGTAAACAGTTTTTTGAGCTTTTCCCGCCAGGAAATCTGCTCACTCTTTCTAAGCATAAGCACCACATGAACCATACCCGCCACGGCTATAGCAAGACCAAGTCCCATGCCGAAGCTCATGTAAAAGTCGAAGTTGTTGGCAAAGACGGTCTCTACGGTTTTCATACCCCTGTGCCAGTGATGAAGAATGCCGTGCTGATACAGCAAAGGATTGGCAATGAGTGTAATAATGAAACCAATTAGCCCGCCGATTACCGCCCAGAAAGGCAACACCATGCCTATGAAAATAAGCCCGACATCGAGCTGCAAGCCCATGGCCACGGCAGGAAAAAGATCCTGTGTAACGTCAGTAAGTTCCACCCAGGGGATGGGAATCAATCGAACCGGTTCGGAAAAAAGAACACCCGTTACGGCCGGAAGGAAAAGGTAGAGAAGGCCGAAGAGCAACCCTATGACGGCTCCTATGGAAAACACCCGCCATCGCCATCCGGTCTCCTCACGGTTGGCAGATTCTGTGAGAGCCATAGTCCCGAGGGCTCCAACGGGTGCGAGAGGAAAAGGCAGTTTTTCCACATCTGATGTCAGGCGATACAGAGCGTATCCCAGACCAAAATGATCCACAGCCTGAATTAATTCGAACCCGATCAGCAGCAGGATTGGCACAAGCCAGTCTCGATGGAAAAAGCTTCGTTCAAGGTATGATTCTGAATCCGGCGGCGGGGCAACCCACGATGGAATGAGATGACTCAGTCCCAGAATACGAGCGGCCTCCGACTGAACCAGATACTGATTCCATAACAGCCCGGAAAAAGGCGATGAAAGCGCCGCTCCCGCCATGTAATAAAGCACAAAAACTTCCTGCTGCCTCAGTTTTGTGTAGGCTCGCTTGGCAACTTCAGCAAAGAGAATAACCGTTACCCATCTGGCCGCAGGTCCAACGCCCGTTCCTATAACAAGATTGAGATACATGGATGCGGGCATCATAACGAAGCCTATGAACAGTGCTCCCACCACGGACTTCCATCCAAAACCGTCTTCAAAACGATCCGGTGGGGAAAGAATCTCCCGATATTCCTGAAGTTCCCGATCTTCCTTCATCTTAAACCCCTTAGTATCACGTTGGGAAAACGTGATAAGCCGTTGGAGCGAACCACCCCACGACGATCCACAGTATGGCCATGATTACGTCTCCCACTATAAGCCCGACAAAAAACCACCTAACGGTCGTGTAAGTTTTCAATCCGCCGTAAACGAAAACAAACCGGTTACAGAGCCAACCCAGAAAAAAGGAAAACCAGAGAAGCTGTGTTGCCGTGTTGTAGGTCATTAGATAGCCCATTGGATGAAGGGGCCACCACACAAACCGATGATAGCCGATTATTAGCGCAACCATGACCAGCGCTCCGGCTATAACAAATCCGGCAATCCACGGTTTCGGTGCTTCCGGATGTTGAATCAGAGCCAGAGCCTTTTCGTGAACTCTGGAAACGGTCTCGATGGCCCATGTATCGGCAAG
>CAZWJX010000182.1:2819-4504 GCA_964634695.1 uncultured Syntrophobacterales bacterium
TATGGAGATTATCACTCCGGTTAGAATCTTCCGGCGATTTTCTGAAACATATCGAGCTATCGCTGATGCGTGCACAAGCGTTGGCACGATGGACTCACGCACATCAAGAAAAGCCATCTTTTGAACAACTGCACCAATGTATATGGACGCCGGCGAAAGAATTTTTGTAGGAAGGAATGCCAGAAAGCCATCGCTTGGCGCTACGGGAAGTGTAAAATACGGAAGTCCTCCCTGACAGATCATCTTGGTCACAACAATCTGAAGCATGAAGCAAATCACGAGAAAGGGCAGCACTACGGCTATGTCCATTCCCGCCATTACGAGCCACCCGGCAGTACCAGCATAACCAACAACGAACAGAATCAGGCCTATCCTTGGATGTACAAGTCCAGTGTATTCCACGCCATGAGCGAGGTAGTTCCTGTCGAAAATAAGAGCCCTGATATGGCTTCTGGCAAGCCACAGTATAAAAAGAGCGCATACACCGTAGGCGCCGATCATCTGAGTTTCTTCTATTTTCGCAACTCCGGGACCAAATGTTGTCCCGAGAGCGATGTTGGGAATAGCTACACCGAAAATACCAAGGAGCCCAGGAATCAAAAAGCCCAGCAGGAAAAAGAACCATACGCTCAGAGAAATCTGTCGTGGGGCCATGTATGCAAACCCAACAAAGGCAGGATAAATGTAGATTTTGAGTTTCGCAAAGCCCTTTAAAATTCCCTCCTGAGGAATGTAGGGTTGGGCGAGAAAAAGTGTGGGAATCTGGGGAATATTGGGGAAGTAAGTGGCAAGCCCGTTTATTGTGTGTATGAACGCAGGGATCATTAAGCCCGTTATGAAAAATGCATTCCCGATGGATTTGATAATGGATGACCTTTCGCTTTCTTCAGAAAAAACCTTCGGGATATGAAGTAACGGAAGAGCCATTTTTTCATTATCAATCCACTGATGAGAAAATACAGAAGCAATGCCGAAGAGAGCGGCAATGACAAAGGCTATGAAAACTATCCACACCAGAAGAATGGGAATCCATTCATACCATGGAATCATTTCAAGGATGCTGAGAATCCCTGCTCTTTCGCCCCCTTCTATTCCCTGAAGAACGGCCTTTGCCAGCCGCTCGCTATCCGGAAATATGTTACCCAGAGGCAAAAACTTTCTAACCAATTCAGGATGCCAGGATATGTTCAGTATAAAAGTTCTTGCAAACCCGGTATAAGATAAAGTGGTAGCAATGGTGCCCATAATCCAGATATAAAGCATTTCCCCCGCACGAAGGCGAACCTTCGGGGAAAGCTTTCCCGGAAGCCCGTTCCACAGCAAAGAAAGAATTACAATAAGTCCCAGAGACGCCGTGGAAAAATGCGACCCGCCAAGAGGAGAAGTCCCGTGGACGATATTGCTCCATGGCGTTATCCAGCTAAAAACAGCCGAAATGACAATTCCTATCCAGACCGTCAGCCATCTCATCAGTAAACACCATTCTGGTGATTGTTACATTTCATTTTCGGAAAATGCGTAACTGCAGAATTTGTTTATTGTGTCATTGCGAGCGAAGCTAAGTAATCACCACGGCCACTTCATGGCCTCCCAATGACGGACAAGAGATTGCCACGGCTGCCTTGCGGCAGCCTCGCAATGACACCTACATTCGTCATTGCGAGGAGCGAAGCGACGAAGCAATC
>CAZWJX010000183.1:0-4472 GCA_964634695.1 uncultured Syntrophobacterales bacterium
TCTTTGAATTTGTCAGGCAGGGCAAAAAAAATAGGTCCAATTCCATTTAGATGTGATGCTCCTTATGCAAGACGATTTCTGGAACTTTATCTAAGTCCTTACCCATCGCCAGAGGGATCAATAGAAGTAGTAACGAGGTTGTTGAGAATAGAACGGCGAGAACCTGTTGTTGCACTGATGCCCAATGTTCCCAGATCTCCTGAGATTGTGGTGATGTGTAGTATGTGTAAAAAAATAAAGCTAAAAGATGGCTTATGGGAAGAAATAGAAAACGGATTGAGGGAGCTCGGGATATTCGAGAGCGATAAACCCCCAAGAAACTCCCATGGATTATGTGAGGACTGCTTTAACAATGTAATGTCTCATTTGGAAAGACGGACGGTTGAGGAACAAAACCCATTATAAAATCTTTTCGCACATAACTCATTTTTGAACAGATCAAAATCTGGAAAGAACACCTAAAAACATTTTCCTGTCATCTTTCCAAAAATCATTGCAACAATAAGGCATTGACGCTTAAAATGATAATTCCTTCCCCCTTGGCTCACGGGAGGAAAAGGCATTATGATATTAAAGGAGCAGGCCTGAGTTAACCGGGAACCTGCTAAAAAAATCAATAACGGGAGGTTTTGTGCATTGAATCCGTTTTACAAGAACTTAGCCCTGTGGCTAACCATAACATTAATGGTAGTGTTTCTTTTCAACGTATTTAACAAACCCCAGCACAGCGACTTTGAAATATCCTACAGCGCCTTTCTCGATGCTGTGGAAAAGGGTCGTGTTGTTCATGTGACAATCCAGGGTAATAATGTGTCAGGTGCACTGATTGACGGAAAGCCTTTCAAGACTTATGCACCTGAGGACGCGAATTTGATCAGTCTTCTCAGGAAACATTCGGTCGAGATCACAGCAAAGCCCAAGGAAGATTCACCGTGGTATATGACGATCCTCGTTAGCTGGCTTCCAATGATCGTTCTCATAGGCGTGTGGATTTTCTTCATGAGGCAGATGCAGGCCGGTGGCGGCAAAGCCATGAGCTTTGGGCGAAGTCGCGCCCGGATCATTCAGGAAGGCATGACAAAGGTAACCTTTGCGGATGTTGCCGGCGTTGACGAGGCAAAACAGGAACTGCAGGAGATTGTGGAGTTTCTGAAGGATCCGAAGAAATTTACTCGCCTTGGTGGAAGAATTCCTAAGGGGGTTCTGCTTGTAGGGTCTCCCGGAACAGGAAAAACTCTCCTTGCGAGAGCCATCGCCGGTGAAGCCGGTGTCCCCTTTCTCAGCATCAGCGGCTCTGACTTTGTTGAGATGTTCGTGGGAGTTGGAGCCGCTCGAGTCCGCGATCTCTTTTACCAGGGCAAAAAGCACGCTCCCTGCATCATTTTCATCGACGAAATTGACGCCGTAGGGCGACAGCGTGGAGCCGGCCTTGGTGGAGGTCACGATGAACGTGAGCAGACTCTAAACCAGCTTCTTGTCGAAATGGACGGTTTTGAATCGAACGAGGGGGTAATACTTATTGCTGCAACAAACCGTCCTGATGTCCTCGACCCTGCCCTTCTCCGCCCCGGTCGTTTCGACCGCCAGATTGTCGTTCCTGTTCCGGACATAAATGGCAGAGAAAGCATTCTGAAGGTGCATCTCAAGAATAAGCCCCTTGCACCAGACGTTGATGTCAGAACGATAGCCAAAGGCACACCGGGATTTTCCGGTGCCGATCTGGAAAATCTGGTCAATGAAGCTGCCCTTCTCGCCGCCCGCAAAAACAAGGACGTTATCGAAATGGAGGACTTCGAAGAGGCGAAAGATAAAGTTCTAATGGGGCTTGAACGCAAGAGCATGGTTCTGAGTGAAGAAGAAAAGAAAACCACAGCGTATCATGAAGCTGGACACGCTCTCATAGCAAGACTGCTTCCTAACACCGATCCCCTGCACAAAGTAACGATTATTCCTCGAGGCAGAGCACTCGGGCTTACCCAGCAACTTCCCGAAACCGATCGCCACACCTATTCCAAAGATTATCTGCTGAACAACATATGCATACTGATGGGTGGCCGGGTTGCCGAAGAAATCGTGCTTAATAAGCAAACCACGGGAGCGGCAAACGACATTGAGCGCGCCACGAGCATAGCACGACGCATGGTCTGCGAATGGGGCATGAGCGAACGGCTTGGACCTCTTACTTTCGGCAAGAGAGAGGAACACCTTTTCCTTGGAAGAGAAATCGCAAGACATCAGGACTATAGCGAACAAACGGCCGTGGAAATAGACCGGGAAGTGAGATCTATCGTCGAAGGATGTTATCAGAAAACGAAACAGCTTCTTACGGAACATCTGGATATACTCCATGCCATAGCTCAGGAACTCCTTGAGAAGGAAACTCTACAGAGGGCTGACGTGGATCGCATAATAGAATCCATAAAACCGGGTTTGATCAAATCAGATTCAAAAGAATCCTCTAGCTAGACGGTGGCTTTCAAACGTTAAGGAGCGAAAGATGACCGGATTTGTTGTCGAAAGACGTCCATATAGGCTTGTATTGCCCGGAGGAAAGGAACTATTGCTCGGAGATCGAACGCTGGTTATGGGAGTGCTCAACGTTACGCCTGACTCGTTCTCAGACGGAGGGCAGTTTTACCGGATAGAAAGAGCTATCGAGCGAGCTCGTGAGTTCATCGATGCAGGCGCCGACATTATTGACATAGGGGGCGAATCCACTCGCCCCTTCTCAGACCCAATCCCACTCGAAGAGGAACTGGCTCGAACCATTCCCGTTATCGAAGCAATAAGATCTTTTTCGGACATTCCTATATCGATAGACACCACAAAGGCGGAAGTGGCTCGAAGAGCCCTTGCCGCCGGAGCCGACATCGTAAACGATGTGAGCGCTCTACGGTTTGATCCGGAGATGGCTCACGTGGTTGCTGATTCGGGCGTGCCGGTCGTTCTCATGCACATGCAGGGAACACCGAAAACCATGCAGCAGAACCCTCATTACGATTGCCTTTTCGGCGAAATCATTTCCTTTCTTCAGGAACGTATTCAATACGCCGTCCGGGAAGGCATAAAGCGGGATCAGATAATAGTCGATCCCGGGATCGGTTTTGGAAAAAACGTCACGCATAATCTGCGGCTCATAAGAGATCTCGGTCTGTTAAACGTGCTTGAACGCCCCATTCTTCTGGGACTTTCGCGCAAGCGATTTATAGGCGCTGTCCTGAACCGTCCGGTTGAAGAGCGAGAGTTGGGAACCGCCGTAGCCAATACGGTTGGTATTATGGCCGGGGCTCACATCGTAAGAGTCCACGACGTAGCTTTCCATATGGATGCCATACGCATGGCAGATGCCCTCAGAGCTGGATTCTTTGAAGCTTAGTCCTGAAATGCCTTTGTGTCATCGATCCAGGAGCGAGAAAAATGGGAAGATTGTTTGGAACCGACGGAATAAGGGGTATTGCTAATACTTATCCGATAACGGCCGAAATTGCCATGAAGGTGGGCGCCGCTGTAGCTTCAGTCCTGAGACGTAACGCCCATCGTCCGAAGATCCTTATCGGGAAGGACACTAGACTTTCCGGCTATATGCTCGAATATGCCATGACGTCCGGCATCTGTTCCATGGGCGTTGATGTGTATCTGGTTGGCCCACTTCCCACCCCCGGAATAGCCTTTATTACTCGGGACATGCGAGCAGATGCGGGAATAGTCATTTCGGCATCCCACAATCCATACGAATATAACGGTATAAAGATTTTCGGCGGGGATGGTTACAAGCTTCCGGATGAAATCGAAAAGAAGCTTGAAGAGATCATCTTTAACTTTGCCGAAATCTCTCTGGCACCCTTTGATCGTATCGGAAGAGCCAAAAGGATCGAGGATGTTCAGGGACGGTACATCGTATTTCTCAAGCATACTTTCCCACCAAACTTGGGGCTTGAAGGGATAAAACTTGTGGTGGATTGCGCCAACGGAGCGGCCTACAGAGTTGCGCCGCTGGTTTTTCAGGAGCTTGGCGCAAATGTAGTTACTATGGGCGTCCAGCCGGACGGAAGAAACATAAACGATCGATGTGGGGCTCTTTTCCCCGAACGTATGTGTGAAATGGTTCGTCAGGAGGGGGCTCAGGCCGGCATAGCCTTCGACGGCGATGCCGACAGAGTTATCATGGCCGATGAAAAGGGTAATGTGCTGGACGGCGATGTCCTTATGGCGATCTGCGCAGAACAGATGATCAGAGAAGAACGGCTTCCTGGAATGACCGTGGTAGCGACCGTAATGAGCAACCTCGGTTTAGAAAAGGCACTCCAGAGCATGAACGCTCGCCTTGTCAGAACGCCTGTGGGAGACCGGTACGTTGTTGAGGAAATGAAGAAAAACGGTTACAGACTGGGCGGCGAACAGTCAGGGCATATTGTTTTTCTCGATCACAACACAACAGGGGACGGCATTTTATCCGCTCTTCAGGTACTCAG
>CAZWJX010000184.1:0-4403 GCA_964634695.1 uncultured Syntrophobacterales bacterium
AGGTGATAAGCCTTTGGCGGAGAAAATTTTACGTGCGGGATGTTCGATTTCTTAGCGGCTTCCACAATTTCTTTTAAAATTTTCTGCTCGCCCTCCATGAAAATAACAAGGTGCATTCTCGGATTGGGCTTTTCTATGGCTCGTAAGAGGATTTTTCCCAGTTCACGACTTCCCCCCTTGATTTCACCAACCCATACAACTTTCTTTGCCGCACCGAGAGCAGGTGTAATCAGAAATTCGGCGAGTTCTGCTTCAGGGATTTCTCTGGAAGAAAGGCGCTTACAGACAACTCTTTTGTTGCCCAGCGACCGCTGAACCGCTTCTACCAGAGCTTTCCACGCTTCATCGGCGAAGAAGGCTTCTCCTTCAAACAGATAAACGGGCGAAAGCTCTCCCTTTTGAAGAGCCCTGTAAAAGGCTTCTTCTGTTATGGTCATTTTATGCTTTCTACAAACCGGTCATAAATTCGTTCTGCTACTCGTTCGGCTATGTATTCCAGGGCTGCTCGTCTTCCCTGATAGCTATCGGTTGCCGTTTCACCGTAAGGGTAGGATCGCGAGTAGGTGAGCTGGTTATCCTGCCAGATGATTGTTCCCGTGCGGCGATCTTCGCATCGCACATCAAGAGTTACGAAAAATCGGGACTCAATAGCCTGATTGAAACGAGCGTGAGCAACGTCTGTGGCGGCAAGCTTTATGATTTTTCCTCTGAAAACCACGTCAGCTTCCTCAACAGGGACAAGTCTGAGTCCTCCTCGTTTCAGAAATTCTCGCCGCAAAGCTTCCGTAAAAATAAATTCCGCCTGAGGCTCTGACGTGCGATTATCGAATATGGGGATCGCTACAGCGTAAAACCCGCGAGAAGCAGGTTTTTCAGATCCTGCGATATGGTAGCCACATCCCCATAGTGCAAGTAACAGGAGAATGACTGAGAATCGTTTTAACAAAGGACCTTTAGGCATTGGCTTGCTTCCTGTTAATTGGCGAAGTAATTATCTGGCCGACCTTTATGACTCGTTATTGCGAGCCCGAACGACGTTACTCTTTCACGTCATTGCGAGCCCGAACGAAGTGAGGGCGAAGCAATCTCTTGAAATTACCACGCAGTCCTTCGGACTGCTCGCAATGACGGAAAAAGGGGTCATTGCGAGGAGCGAAGCGACGAAGCAATCTCTTTTTGTTCTTCCCTAATGAGATTGCCACGCGCCCTCCGGGCGCTCGCAATGACATATTCGGTAGAGATTGCCACGGCCACTTCGTGGCCTCGCAATGACGTATTCGGAAGAGATTACCACGCAGTCCTTTGGACTGCTCGCAATGACGGAAAAAGGGGTCATTGCGAGGAGCGAAGCGACGAAGCAATCTCTTTTTGTTCTTCCCTAATGAGATTGCCACGCGCCCTCCGGGCGCTCGCAATGACATATTCGGTAGAGATTGCCACGGCTGCCTTCGGTAGTCTCGCAATGACGTAGGGAAGAACATGGCCTCGCAATGACGGTACGCTGTTTTGCTACAAAAACATTACCCATCACTTTTTCCCGACCACAACAATATTAACGAGCTTCTTCGGAACCACAACGATGTTTTTTATCTCTCCGCCGGCTATAAACTGCCTCACCTTTTCTCTCGATAGAGCCAGTTCTTTAAGCTCTTCGTCGGTTGCATCGGCGGGAACCATCATCTTGTCTCTGAGCTTTCCGTTGACCTGAATAACAACAAGCACTTCTTCGGCCACAAGGGCTTTTTCATCCCACGTAGGCCAGGCTGTGTCGAAAAGCGATGTAGTGTAGCCCAGTTCCTGCCAGAGCTCTTCAGTAATGTGCGGAACAAAGGGGAAAAGCATAACGATTACGGATTCTATGGCATGGCGGACAACCTGCCAGAACTGTTCTTCTCCCTTTGCGGCTTCGTCTCCTTCCTTTGCCTGATAAACGGCATTTACAAGTTCCATGATGGCCGCAATAGCTGTATTAAAGTGGTAGCGATCTCGAATATCCTCCGTAACTTTCTTGATGGTCTGATTGGTCTTGCGATAAAGCGCAAGGGACGTTCCGTTAAGGTCTTCCACCTTGCCCTTGAAAGGCGTAACTTTCTTCAGGGTTTCGATATTTTCTGCAACAAACCGCCAAACTCTGGAAAGGAACCTGTAAGCGCCTTCCACTCCCTGATCGCTCCATTCCAGGTCTTTTTCGGGCGGTGCAGCAAACAGGCAGAAAAGCCTTACAGTATCGGCTCCGTAAGCATTAACCATATCATCGGGGTCTACAACGTTGCCCTTTGATTTGCTCATCTTGGCGCCGTCTTTTATGACCATCCCCTGAGTAAGAAGGCGCTTGAAGGGCTCATCGAAGTTTATGTAACCCAGGTCTCGAAGAACTTTCGTAAAGAATCGAGAATAAAGCAGGTGCAGGACGGCGTGTTCTATTCCGCCGATGTACTGATCGACGGGAAGCCAGTATGAAACAGCCTTTTCATCGAAAGGCTTTTGATGTTCGTTAGCGCAGGCAAACCGGATAAAGTACCAGCTCGATTCAACAAAAGTGTCCATCGTATCGGTCTCCCGACGGGCGGTCCCTCCGCACTTTGGACAACTGGTTTGATAGAAACTGGGTGTCACTGGAAGAGGCGATCCGCCGTTGGGAAGTAGTTCAAGATCAAGCGGCAAAACTACGGGAAGATCCTTTTCCGGAACAGGAACGATTCCGCATCTGTCGCAATATACGACAGGTATGGGAGCACCCCAGTAGCGCTGTCTCGATATGCCCCAGTCCCGCAATCGATACTGAACGCTGAAACGCCCCAATCCTCGTTTTGCCAGATCTTCGGTGATTGCCTTTCTGGCTTCTTCCGATGTCAGTCCGTCAAATGAGCCTGAATTGACAAGCACTCCGTCTTCTTCATAAGCAGCCGTCAGAGCATCAGGATCGGGTATGGTATCGGAATCGGCAGGGCGTATAACAACCTTAAGAGGCAGTCCGTATTTTCGGGCAAACTCGAAGTCCCGCTGATCATGAGCCGGAACGGCCATTACGGCTCCGGTGCCGTATTCCATTACGACAAAGTTGGCAACATAGATTGGCATGCGATGACCGGTCATGGGATTTATGCAATAGCGCCCGGTAAAGACGCCCTCCTTTTCAAGAAGTTCTTCAGTGCGAGCCGTTCTTTTGGCCTTCTTGGCTTCCTCAACGAAGGCCATCACTCGGGTTTCATGTTCGGTTCCGTGGCAGAGTTCGTGAACCAGTGGATGTTCGGGAGCAAGGCTCATGAATGTGGCACCAAAGAGTGTGTCTGCTCGTGTCGTAAAGACCGTGATTTTCGTGTTGTCAAGGCCATCCACTGGGAAATCGATCTCGCTGCCGTAACTTTTGCCGATCCAGTTGCGTTGCATTACAAGGACTCTTTCGGGCCAGCCGTCCAGTTTGTAAGTATAATCAAGCAATTCGTCGGCGTACTGAGTGATCTTTAAGAACCACTGCTCCATCTCTTTCTGGATAACCGTGGTTCCGCAGCGCCAGCAGGCCCCACCTTCTACCTGTTCGTTAGCAAGCACCGTATGGCATGTCTCACACCAATTAACGTAAGCCTTTCTGCGATAGGCAAGTCCCTTTTCAAACATCTTGATGAAAAAGAGCTGTTCCCAGCGATAGTAAGAAGGATCGCAGGTCGCAAATTCCCTCTCCCAATCGTAGGAGAAGCCCAGACGCTTGAGCTGTTTTTTCATGTAGGCGATGTTGTCATAAGTCCATTTTGCGGGATGAGTGTTTGCTTTGATAGCGGCGTTTTCTGCGGGCATGCCGAAGGCGTCCCATCCCATGGGATGAAGCACGTTGTAACCCTGCATCCGAAGAAAGCGAGCCACCACATCGCCTATGGTGTAATTTCTGACGTGGCCCATGTGGATTTTGCCAGAAGGGTACGGGAACATTTCGAGGAGATAAAATTTCTTCTTGCTGTCATCGTCTTTTACAGCAAAGGCGTTCTTTTCCTCCCAGATTTTCTGCCACTTTTCTTCAATCCTGTGCGGGTGATACTTGAACTCCATCTGAGACTCCCTTCTTCGAAAATATATCAACATGTAAGATCTTCACACCGAAGAGGTCGTATTATGATCAGGTTCTCATCTTATTGACAAGTTCATTTTGGTCAAGATAAGAGAGCCTGTTCGAAAAAACTGACTTAATGGATCTAACAGGAGTATTTCGTGTAGAGCTTAGACGGTTAAAGGGAAGTCATTGCGAGGCCGATGTTTCCCATCACGTCATTGTGAGGCCACATCTTTCTTCCCGTCATTGCGAGGCTGCGAAGCAGCCGTGGCAATCCCTACCGAATACGTCATTGCGAGCAGTCATAGTGTTTAGTCAAGTGTGTCCGAATGGGAAGAGGCTTTCCTGAATTTTGCCA
>CAZWJX010000185.1:0-4389 GCA_964634695.1 uncultured Syntrophobacterales bacterium
TCCTTAACATCTTCCACAAGATAGGGATAATCAACCGGCAGGACTTCAGAAGGATACGACTTCGCCCTGTCTGAGGGCACAAGATAGACTTTTTCACCCGTAGTAAGGGACATTTCGTCTCCCGGAATGCTTCCGAGGCGAATCTTTGGACCCCCCAGATCCTGAAGAATCCCCACACACAGGTTTTCTTTCCGGGAAATTTCTCTGATATGAGTTATGACCGCACCGTGTTTTGCTCTGGTAGAGTGCGAAAAATTCAGGCGAAAGACGTTAACGCCGGCTCTTATGAGGGATCTTATCATCTCTGGAGAATCAGAAGCCGGTCCCAGCGTTGCGACTATTTTTGTTTTTCGATGTTTCATTTCTTACCACACAATCTTTTTACACGGCTTTACAGTTAACTTTTATGGACTCCCACATTTTCGGAATCATCTCAAGAAGAAATTCGCGATTATTGTCTTCCGGATGATCAATAACGTGTTCATGCAGAGCCTTCAGCACATATCCTACATGGGGGCCGGGGCCGACGCCGAGAATTGCCATAACATCGTTTCCGTTAACGGCAAGCTCTTTTAACGTCCCGGCATAACTCCCCAGTCGTTCCACTCGCTGGCGCAGCAGATCTATGTCGGTAGTGTCCGGCGCATCGGGCATAGAGGCAATCCGATCGGCTCTTATCAGATCAAAAAAATCTTCCAGTAACTCATTTCCAACTCTGTTTACAAGACGTCTTATCGCAGAATCTGACCACCTGTCTATTTCATACACCATGTGATTCCTTACGAGAATCACCACATCGTCTATAAGGGCCTGGCTTACTTTCCATCTGGTGAGGATTTCTGCGGCCATTTCCGCACTGAGCTTATCGTGACCGAAGAAGCGAAAACGTCCCTGTAGCTTTTTTCGCACCCTCGGTTTCCCGATGTCGTGAAACAAGGCGGCCAGCCGAACTCTAAGGCGCGGCGGCGTGTGAGCAACAGTTTCAACAATGTGACGATAAATGTGGAAGCGGTGAAAATTGTTTTGCTTTTTCATCCAGCCTTCGAGGATTTCCGGGAAGAAGACTTTAAAAGATCCGCTTTTTCTGAGAAGTTCCAGACCTCTTATTACGTGTTCTCCCACCAGAAGTTTGAAAAACTCATCTCGAATACGTTCTATCGCAACACGTTCAAGAAGCGGCGATATCGCTTTCATGGCATGATAAGTTTTTCTTTCTACGGTGAAACCGTACTCTGAGACGAAACGGGCGGCTCGAAGAACTCTCAGCGGATCTTCACGAAACCGGGCTTCGGGATCCTCAACGGCTCGTATTATTCTCTTTTTAAGGTCTCTCATACCACCGAAGAGATCTATCAGTTTGCCGCTATCGAGCGACAGGGCAATACTGTTTATGGTGAAATCTCTCCTTGCCAGATCTGCTTCCAGTGTTCCGACCGGTGTTGTTTTCCCTATGCAGGCCACTTCCACGGGCATGCCGTTGAGAATCACGAGCACGACTCCGAAGCGGGCACCGACTCCGACCGTTTTGAACGGCGAAGAAAAGAGCACCTCTTCCGGGGCGTCGGTAATGATGTCCCAGTCTTTTGGTGGCAGGGAGAGGAGAGCATTCCGCACCGCTCCGCCGACCAGCCAGGCCGAAAAGCCCTTATCATGCAGCCAGTCTATAAATTCCTGTAAATTTGCAGGAAGTATGATGCTGAGAGAATTTTGTCCGTTCTGTTTCATAGATCTTCAATCAGTCCGCTTCTATGAGACTTTCCTTTAGCAGTTCCAGATCGTCTATTTCTTCCTCAAGATAGGCTTTCAGCTTTTGTTTCAGGCGATTTTCTATCTGACGTACCCGCTCACGGCTTATGCCGAACTGATCACCTATCTCCTGAAGGGTAAGCGGCTCGTCGGCTATGAGCCTGGTATCGAATATGACGGCTTCTTTACCTTTAAGATGCTTTCTGAAGTTCATGAGTTTTTCATGCAATATAGCTCTTGCTTCCTGATCCGCCATCTGATCATCGGCAAGAGGTGTGTTGTCGGCAAGAAAAGCGATATGGGTATCTTCCGAGTCCACGGAAAGAGGGCTGTCGAGAGAAACTTCCGATCCGCTTAGCCGCTGATCCATTTCTATGACTTCCGATTCCTTTACATGAAGCTTTTTGCTCAGAAGTTCCGGCGTTGCTTCAATTCCTTGCTTTTCCAGCCGTTCCTTTTCCTTTCTGAGATTGAAAAACAGTTTTCTCTGAGCCTGAGTAGTTCCTATCTTTACGAGATTCCAATTGTCCATGATGAATTTTATTATGTAAGCCTTGATCCAGAAGGACGCATAGTATGAAAATTTATAACCTCGATAAGGGTCAAACTTTTTGACTGCCTGCATCAATCCCACATTGCCTTCCTGAATAAGGTCCAGCAGATTTTGCATCCAGTATTTTTGGAACTCGAGAGCGATTTTAACTACCAGACGGAGATTCGATGTAACCAGCTTGTAAGCAGCCTCAAGATCGCCTTTCTCACGGTATCTTTTGGCCAGTTCTATTTCTTCTTCGCGAGTAAGAAGGGGATATTTTTTTATCTCCTGCAGATATAGATACAACGGATCAAGGGCGGTTTTGTCGTCAACGTGCACATCGGGAAGGGCTGGAAGCACTTCACCACTTAATACGGGAAGGAGGTCTGTTGTTTCATCGGATTCCGGAATTTCTGCGGGGAGATAAACTTCATCTACATCGCTGTCGTCATTTTCGAACTCGATAACAGGTTCTACATCCTTTACCTCTGTTTCCTTTTTTTTGCGCTTCATTTAATCTCCCCCTCGCTTTATGAATTCCACACAAAAACCAGCCACCCTTCTGCATGAAGTAACATGCAAAAGGTAATGACTAATAAGGTGCTATTATTAGAATGTTTCAAATAACACAAAAAAAAGGCTGTGGCAAATTAATGGTAGGTTGCCTGCCGGGGTAAAGATTATAGATTGACCAGAGGACGTCTGAAATCGACCAGTCTGGCCTGCTAGAACTTACTGAGTAAAATGCACCATCTTCGGTTTATTGCTAAGTGCTGGTGGGATAGAGATTTTTTCTGTTGTAAAAAATACGGCGAAAAATGATCATTGTTTTGGATCCTTTCAGGAAAGCAAAAACAACGATCCGTTGCTCAAATCATGTTCAAATATGACATGGTCTGATTCCTGCTTCATCGAGGAATCATCTCCACAGGCGTAACTTCCCGTGCAACTCACGGTAGCCAGCGATAAACGCTGGATATTCAAAGCCGCATTCACGCCACGATCGTATTCTGTCTTACATGATGGACACGTTACAGGTGAACATATTTTGATGTCGATGTAAATACAATTTTCAGCAGTTACCCCCCCCTTTTTGCATTGAGCAATCCTAAACATAAATCGTCATTCATCAACCTTTCATGACTCCTACCGGTCTGAGTCTGGCAACTTTGCGGCTGAGACCTGCATTGTGAACCACCTCAACCACCTTGCTTACATCCTTATAAGCTTCGGGCATTTCTTCCTTAATTGTCTCCTTGCTTGCTCCCCGCACGTATATTCCCTGCTGTGCCAGTTCGTCCGCAATGGATCTACCCTTGGAAGCCTTGATAGCCTGATGACGGCTGAGAACCCGTCCGGCTCCGTGACAGGTGCTGCCGAATGTTTCTTCCATGGCCTTTTCCGTTCCCACCAAAACGTAGCTGTATCGTCCCATATCACCCGGGATAAGAACCGGCTGTCCTACCGCTCTGAAAACTGCCGGAATTTCCATCCGTCCGGGGCCAAAGGATCGAGTAGCTCCTTTGCGGTGGACACATACTTCTATTTCTTTGTCACCGACCCTGTGCCGTTCAATCTTTGCTATGTTGTGGGCTATGTCGTAAAGGAGAGACAGACCTAAACGTTCAGCTGGCATTTTGAAAAATTCTTCGAAGGTTTCGGTTACCCAGTGGGAAATCATCTGGCGATTTGCGAAAGCGAAGTTGGCGGCCGCTCCCATAGCTCCCAGATAGGCTCTGCCTTCGGGGGACGAAATGGGAGCACAGCAAAGTTGCCGATCGGGCAACTCAATACCATATTTCGCTACACTCTTAAGAAGCAGAGCTATAAAATCGTCACAGACCTGATGTCCAAGGCCTCGAGAACCTGTGTGAACAAATACGGTAAGCTGTCCAGGGAAGAGCCCGAAGACCTGAGCGACCTTTTCGTCATAAATTTCTTCCACAAATCCAAGCTCTATGAAATGGTTGCCGGATCCTAGAGTGCCAAGCTGTGACTTGCCCCGTTCCAAAGCCTTGGGCGAAACCTCCTCAGGATTAGCCCAGCTTATGCATCCGCCTTCTTCGATGTGTTCAAGATCTCTTTCACTGCCGAAACCTTTTTTGACC
>CAZWJX010000186.1:0-2410 GCA_964634695.1 uncultured Syntrophobacterales bacterium
CCTCGCAATGACTTTTCTTTGTGTCATTGCGAGCGAAGCGAAGCAATCTCTTATTATTCTTACTTAATGAGATTGCCACGGCTGCCTTGCGGCAGCCTCGCAATGACGGTGGAAGGAAATTGCCACGGCCACTTCGTGGCCTCGCAATGACGCCTTCGACAGGAATTGCCACGCGCCCTTCGGACATTCGCAATGTCACAAGAGGAAAAGGCCTCAAAATGACATATTTTGAAAGGCGTTTCGGACTCGCAATGACACTTTTGCAACGGGCACTATTAACAAATCCTGTCGGTCGCTACGGCACCTTCTTCTTTTCGTTCATGAATTGCGGTTGAATCTTCCAGTGTCACATCCTCTCTTGGTTTGAGTTGATCTGGATCAACAAGAGCCTGTTTTAGCACTTCCTCCATCATGGTTACCGGTTCTACATGAATATCTTTCAAAATCTGGTCGGGAATTTCTTTAAGGTCTTTCACATTTTCCGCAGGAATCAACACAGTAGAAATTTTCGCTCTGTGAGCGGCAAGGATTTTTTCTTTTAATCCGCCAATGGGGAGTACTCTGCCTCGCAGGGTAATCTCTCCCGTCATGGCGACACTATGTTTTACAGGGATACCTGTTAGGGCGGAAACAATCGCCGTTGCCATAGTAATACCTGCCGATGGACCGTCTTTTGGTATTGCACCTTCGGGGACATGAATGTGAATGTCAAGGTTCTCATGGAAATTGGGATCTATACCAAAGTCCTTTGCACGAGATCTTACGTAACTTACGGCTGCCTGAGCCGACTCCTGCATTACTTCTCCGAGCTTTCCAGTAATGAGAACCTTACCCTTACCGGGCATGGTTACCACTTCTATACCGAGAATTTCTCCTCCAAACTCTGTCCAGGCAAGGCCCATAGCTACTCCGATTTCGTCTTTCTCTTCAGCCTGTCCGTAGCGATATCTGGGAACACCAAGGTATTGCTGAATAAGCTCGTCGTTCAATTCCACTCTGATCTGACGACCCTTTTCTGCAACTTCTTTTGCCACCTTACGACATATTGAAGCTATTTCTCGCTCCAGATTTCTTACGCCGGCTTCCTTAGTGTAGTGTCTTATGATGAACAAAATCGCATCTTCGGAAAAGACCACGTTTTCTTCCGAAATTCCGTGCTGAGCACACTGTTTTTTAATCAGAAAGTGCTTTGCAATTTGCAATTTTTCCCACTCTGTATAGCCCGGAATACGGATGATTTCCATTCGATCCTGTAAAGGTAGCGGTATGGAGTGTAACGTATTTGCCGTTGTTATGAAGAAAACTTCTGAAAGGTCATAGTCGAGATCCAGATAGTGGTCGTTAAATGCGTAGTTCTGTTCGGGGTCCAGCACTTCAAGAAGAGCCGCTGCCGGATCGCCGCGGAAGTCAGAACTCAGTTTATCCACTTCGTCGAGGCACATAACGGGGTTTTTGGTCTTCGCCCGCTTCATGCTCTGAATGATTTTCCCTGGAAGAGCTCCAATGTACGTGCGACGATGCCCTCTGATTTCGGCCTCATCACGCACTCCACCCAGAGAAAGACGCACAAAGTTTCTGTTCATAGCTCGAGCAATGGATCGAGCGAGGGATGTTTTTCCAACTCCGGGAGGCCCCACAAAGCAGAGTATCGGTCCTTTCATTTTGTCAACGAGAGATTGCACGGCAAGGTATTCGAGAATGCGCTCTTTAGGTTTTTCAAGTCCGAAGTGATCCTCATCCAGAATGCGGGCCGCTTCTTTAATGTCGATTTTGTCTTTGGTTCTTTCATACCAGGGAACTGAAAGGATCCAGTCTATGTAATTCCTCACCACCGTAGCTTCCGCGCTCATGGGAGACATTAACTTCAGCTTCTTGAACTCAGCCCGAACCTTAGCTGCCGCTTCCTTGGGAAGTCGTTTGCGTTTTATGCGTTTTTCCAGTTCTTCCAGTTCAGAACGGAAGTCATCCTTTTCGCCCATCTCTTTCTGGATGGCCTTGATCTGTTCGTTAAGATAGTATTCCCGCTGCGTTTTTTCCATCTGCTTCTTTATGCGGGTTTTGATACGTTCTTCCGTCTTTGCTATCTCGATTTCTCCACGAATGTAGCCCAGCACCAGTTCAAGACTTTTCAGAAGGTTCGGCGCTTCAAGTATGTTCTGCTTCGCTTCTAACTTAAGCGGAAGGTAGGTGGCTGACATTTCGACGAGACGATAAGGATCGTCTATCGATTTGATCGATTCAACCACCTCGTTTGTAATCTTCTTGTTGTACTTTGCATACTCCTCTACAGCTTCAACAATTCCCCTGCAGAGCGCTTCAACTTCAATATACTTGTCCTCAGGAATTTCCTCTTCTTCCAGTATTTCCACCTCTACGACAAAGCACTCCGGATCGGGGATGTATCTTATAA
>CAZWJX010000186.1:2420-4383 GCA_964634695.1 uncultured Syntrophobacterales bacterium
TAATCCGTCCTTTCTCCTCTCCTTCCACCAGAGCTTTGACGGTTCCATCGGGAAGCCTGAGAATCTGGAGTATGTTAGCTACAACGCCGACTCGATAAATATCCTGCTCTTTTGGAGCATCGAGCTTTGCCTGTTTCTGAGCGACGAGGAAGATTTTTTTATCTCTCCCCATCGCCCTTTCCAGTGCTCTGACTGATTTTTCCCTTCCTACGAAGAGTGGTAACGGAACAGAAGTAAAAACTACAATGTCCCTTAAAGGCAAAAGAGGTAGAGTTAGTGTTTGCGAAGATCCTCTAGCTCTTTCTCTGGGACGGATTAAGTTGAACATACCCTATTCCCCTTTCTATCCATCAGGCTATTTCTCTGTTTTGCCCTTCAAAGATAAGCATAGGCTTATGGCCTCTCAAGACCACATCTTCATCAACCACACATTCTTTTACTCCCCTGATGGATGGAATTTCATACATCACATCGAGCATGATGCTTTCCATAATAGCTCTAAGTCCCCTGGCGCCCGATTTTCTCCTCAGAGCTTCCTTCGCAATGGCTCTTAATGCGGCGTCGGTAAATCTCAGCTTCACTTTCTCCATCTCGAAGAGTTTCTGGTACTGTTTTACCAGAGCGTTCTTGGGTTCGACAAGGATTCTTACCATCTCATCTTCGGTCAATTCATCGAGAGTAGCTATCACGGGAAGTCGACCCACAAATTCTGGAATCATGCCAAATTTGATGAGGTCTTCTGGCTGAACTTCGGCAAGGATTTCGCCAACCCTTCTTTCTTTCTTGCTGACGACCTGAGCGCCGAAGCCCAACCCTCGAACGCCTATTCTGGCCTGAATGATATTTTCAAGATGTGTGAAAGCTCCACCACATATAAACAGAATATTTGTCGTATCTATCTTGATGAAATCCTGCTGGGGATGTTTACGTCCACCCTTGGGTGGAACATTTGAAATTGTTCCTTCCAGGATTTTCAGAAGAGCCTGCTGGACGCCTTCGCCAGAAACGTCTCTGGTAATTGAAGGACTGTCCGATTTCTTGGCTATCTTATCTATTTCGTCAATGTAAACTATACCTTTTGAGGCCCGTTCAATATCGTAGTCGGCCGCCTGAATTAGATTGACCAGAATATTTTCTACGTCCTCTCCCACATAGCCGGCTTCTGTCAGAGTTGTGGCATCGGCTATAGTGAAGGGGACGTTTAGCATCTTCGCAAGGGTTTGAGCAAGTAGAGTCTTACCACTTCCCGTGGGTCCGATCATGAGGATGTTGCTTTTTTCAAGCTCAACATCGCCTTTTCGCTTGTCACTCTTGGTTTCGTTTCTTTTGTAATGGTTTTATACTGCGACAGAAAGTATCTTTTTGGCCGTTTCCTGACCTATAACGTATTGATCGAGAAAAGCCTTAATTTCCGATGGCTTCGGAAGTTTTGCTGCTCGTTCGGCTTCTTCCTTTTCGTTTTCTTCGGCGATGATGTCATTGCAGAGTTCCACACACTCGTCGCATATGTAAACCGCCGGTCCCGCTATGAGTTTTCTAACTTCATCCTGCCCTTTCCCGCAGAACGAGCATCTCAGTTCTCCCATGCGATCATCTCTTCTTCGTGCCATTATGAGTTCCTCCTTCTTTCAGGGCTGTAAAGACTACACGCCCCATCGAAAATCTGGCCACCCCGAGGGAATGTCGGCAACAGAGACGCAAGTCAAATGCCGTGCCACTTTCGCAGATGCCGGAACCGGGAAAATCTTGCTTCTTCCCTTTCCGACATTCCCACGAATGGCTCTCTTGTAGTATAAACATTTTATTTAATTAAATCCAGCAAGACATTGAAATGATTTGACAGGATTTTGCTGCTCCATGAAGGGGAAAAAGGGAGAGCCCTTCTGCTGCATTAGGACTCTCTCCCTTGTTTCTATCAGGAAGGTAAAATCTTTAAATGGTTGGCGTAGTATCAAAAGGAGGA
>CAZWJX010000187.1:0-4194 GCA_964634695.1 uncultured Syntrophobacterales bacterium
TCCTTCCCTGTGTCATTGCGAGCGAAGCGAAGCAATCTCTTGAGATTGCCACGCAGTCCTTCGGACTGCTCGCAATGACAGAAAAGAACAACGTGGCCTCGCAATGACACCTACACTCGCCATTGCGAGCGAAGCGAAGCAATCTCGTCATTACGAAGGCCAGCCCTTAAAGCAACGTCAAATGTATAATCAAGACTCATATCAGCGTATAACGAAATTGACACATCCAATCAACAATCCTAGAAATGCTCATGTAAAACCGGTTTTGTTAAAAAGACTCACGGTTAAACCATTCGGAGGTGCAGACCATGACAGACCGAAAGACCATTCGTGTGTTGATCATTGGAGGCGTTGCCTGTGGTCCCAAAGCGGCATCTCGACTTAAACGTCTCATGTCCGAAGCGGATATTACCATAGTGGACAGATCTGCTTACATTTCTTACGGAGCCTGCGGAATTCCTTACTATGTCGAGGGGCTGTTCGATGATGTTATGGTGCTTAACGAAACACCGGTGGGAGTTAGAAGAACTCCCCAGTTTTTTGAACAGGTTAAGGGAGTAAAAATTATTACAAGGACAGAAGCTCTTTCCATTAACCGGGCATCAAAGACCGTCAGAGTTCGCAATCTTGATACGGGCGAAGAGAAAGACCTCCCATACGATAAGCTCATTCTGGCTACCGGAGCTACGGCCATTCGCCCACCCATTTCAGGCATGGATCTTCAGAATGTCTGGAACGTAAGGAGTCTTGAGGACGCTCAGGCTATTCGACAGGCTGTTGAAGATAAAGGGCTTAAAAAAGCCGTGATCGTGGGCGGCGGTTACATAGGGCTTGAAATGGCGGAAGCGCTTATTCTCAAGGGGCTGAAGGTAACCGTTGTCGAAATGCTCGATCATATCCTGTCCCATATGCTCGATCCTGAACTGGCTCTGCTTATGGAAAATTATCTTACACAGAAGGGTGTGGAACTGCTTCTGGGTGAAAAGGTCCAATCTATAAATGGCGATGGAACGGTGAAATCGGTTACAACAGATAAGCGCACGATTGATGCTGATCTAGTTGTGGTGTCTGTCGGCGTTAAGCCAAACGATAAGCTCGCAAGAGAAGCAGGGCTTGCCTGTGATCCTCAGGGCGGTATCATCATAAACAATTATTGCCAGACGAGCGATCCCGATATTTACGCCGGTGGGGACTGCGTGCTGAATCCTTACATCACTCCCTTCACGGGAAGGCCTATTTATGTGCCCCTCGGATCGACGGCCAATAAGCACGGTCGGGTAATAGCAAATCACATTGCCGGCATTGTTACGCCCTTTCCGGGAATCGCTGCTACATCTATTTGCAAAATCTTCGACTATACGGTGGGGCGAGTCGGTATAACTCAGGCGATGGCACATAATCTAGGACTTGATGTGGAAACCGCAATATGGGCTGGACCCGATAAGCCTCACTACATGGGTGGAAAATTGCTAATTATCAAGCTGATAGCATCCAGACGATACCGAACTCTTCTAGGATGCGAAGTCCTAGGGCCGGGTGACGCCGCTAAAAGACTCGATGTTGCCGCCACAGCAATTTCTTTTGGCGCAACCCTTGATCAGGTGGCATATCTTGATTTGGGCTATGCGCCCCCTTATGCTCCGCCTCTCGATCCGTTACTCACAGCAACTCACGTATTGCTCAACAAAATGAACGGGCTGGCTAAAGGAATCAACCCTGCGGAGGCTTATAAATGGATGCAGGAGAGGAAGGATCTAATTCTCCTTGATGTCAGGACGCCTCAGGAATTTAAAGAACTTCGACTGAACGATCCGAGAGTAATTCACATCCCGCTCGGGATGCTTCGTCAGAAAGCAAAGGAACTTCCGAAAGACAGAGATATTCTTGCATTTTGCAAGGTAAGCATGCGAGGCTATGAAGCTCAGAGAATCCTTAACGCCGAAGGCTTTGAGAGAGTCTGGTTCATAGAAGGCGGACTCATGGCATGGCCCTTCGGGAACCTCGTCTCTTCATGAGTTCCCGTGAGATTCAAACAATTCTGTAAAGCTTCTCAGGCGCTCCCGTTCCTTTTCGGGAGCGTTCAACATTTTGTGGATCCATCCGAAGTAAGGCAGGTGCGGCTTTATAAGAGAGAATATAAGCGAAGCAAGGATGAAGTTCATTATGAACACGAACGCAAATTTCACAGATGAGCCGATGTAAGGGATGGCGAAGGGAAGAGGGATAGCAATGTCGCCAAACCATCTCTGCATCCAGCCGAGAGCAAAAGGAGCGGGCCAGAGAGACGCCGCTGAAAAGGCCGAGGAAAGAAAGAAGAGTCTTCCAAAGGCGCTGTTGGCCTGCTCGTTTGTGGCTTTGTATGCTTCTTTGTTGCCTTCCTTGATAGCGTCTATAGAGAGGTTGTTCCACTTAACAAGATCGGCATTGAGCTGTGAGATGTATTTTCTATTTAGCAGGAAGGCAAAAGAGAGAGTTATTTGTCCTGTAAGAACGCTGATCATAGCCAGCAAGAAGTTCCCCAGGAAAAAGTCGGTAATGGGTTCGCCGATAATCCGGAACAACCCCATCACGAACGGATCGATTAGTTCGTAAAACTTTTCCATCGTTTTTTCTCTGCCTTAGAGTCAGGGAAGGAGTCTTTGCTCCTTCCCTTGTTTTTGCCTTACGGGAGAAGTCGTTTGCCCAGAAATCCTTCACTGGCGTATCGGATACCCACGTAAATTGCAAGGAGCACGAAAAGTCTCTTCAGCCAGATGTCAGGTATATACCGCTGAGTTCTGGGGCCGATAAGAGAACCGACGAAGATGCCCACAAGCTCTGTTCCAATAAGGGGCCACCAGACCACAACACCCTGAACCATGTAGTTGAAGATGCTTGTGATCATGCTGATCAATACGGCAAAGGCAGATGTGCCAGCGGCTATAAACATGGGGAGCTTTAGAATGTCTGTTAGAAGTGGAACCAGCAGGAAGCCACCGCCAACGCCAATGAGAGCTGAAATTGCCGCAATGACAAGACCACCGAGTGCTGCAAGGATAAGGTTAAAACTGAATTCGACTCCGTAGAAACTGATGGTGCATTTATTCAAACCAAAGCATACAAGCTTAACACCCTCTCCTTTGGTCGCTCCCTGACGGGCTGCTTCCTGAAAGCGCTTGGCCGCTTCCTGAGTCTGTTTACGCTTTTCTAATGCTCTCTTTGTCGTGCCGTAATACATGAATCCGGCCACCACGAACACGATCAGCCCAAAGTAGCCTATGTAGGCCTTTGCGGTAATTTTACCCGCTGTAAGCCACGGGATGGCCGTTGCCCCTATTATGGATCCTACACCCAGAGCTATTCCAAGAGGGATACAGAGCTGCCGACTTCTGGCGTAGGCAACGGAAGATATAATGGCACTTAGCCCAACAAGGAACTGATTCGAGACCCGGATGGTATCGGTTATGAACTTGTTCAGAGCAGGGTTGGTCTCTCTAAAAGTCTTGGCGTAGTCTCCTAACCCGAAAACCGTTATGTGTCCAACTCCTGCCATGATACCACCGAAAGCTCCTACGGTCGAAAAGATCCAGCCAACCCATGCAGCCCAGAGAAAGGCAAGAATATAGGAAGGCTTTGGCGCTCCCGGCAGTTCCAGATAACCTCTAGGGGCATCGGGATTTATACAGCCTTTTGTTATTTCGGCAGAGCACTTAGGGGTCTTAGCGACAATGTCGGCCAGTTTCTTAGAAATACCCGTAATGGTTCCGACCTTCTCCTGAGCCAGACTCACATGGATGAATCCATCCGGCAAAAATTAAAACTAGAGCCAGGATTAACATTACCTTGTAACGTTTTTTCATAGCATCTATCCTCCAGACACCGGTAATTGATCTGAACAGTTAAACGGGGGTCCCCCATCAGCCGAATATCTTTACAGGCAACAGCCGTGCCACCGGGTTCAAGAAGAAAAGATTGTTATAAAATTAAGGCTTGCTGAGATTCTCCTGTTTTCACAGCTACCGGTATCTGATGGTCATGCATGCAAAATTTATTTGTCAGTGCAAAATATTTTTTCGAAAAATGAGGAATGAATGTTAAACTGAGCCTGTTCGAGAATTGCGTAACTGTGCACTTTTTGTGTCATTGCGAGCCTTCTTATGCCGTCATTGCGAGGAGTCCGCCTCTGGCGGACGACGAAGCAATCTCTTGAGACTG
>CAZWJX010000188.1:0-4190 GCA_964634695.1 uncultured Syntrophobacterales bacterium
TTGCGAGCGCCCGAAGGGCGCATGGCAATCTCATAAAAAGTGATAACGGGATTGCTTCGTCGCTTCGCTCCTCGCAATGACACACTGGGGGATTCCTTCGCTCCGGCTTGCAATGACACAAAAATACACCGTTACACAAATTTCGAACAGGCTCAGTAGTGGACACCAGGATCAGAATCTTACATAATTAGCGATGCTTGGGAGTTTTCATGGTTCAGGCATATTGGTCAAAATCACGAGACATTCCAATGACCGGAAAGCGTGGAAACTTAAAACTCTGGTTTGTTTCGGGAAGTGAATCATCAGCAACAGACAGAGAGGAGTATGAAGGACGTCTTATAGGCACCGTTCTTCATAAGTCGATAGAACTTCTCCTAAAATACGGTTCACCCGATAACTCTAGATCTCCGGACGACAATTCAGTCTCAAACTTTGTAGAAAATATTGTCAGAGCAGCGTGGGTTGTGGAGCAATCTGGAGAAAATGGACTCTACGACAGAAAAACAGCGGATAAAATCCAGAATGAAGCCATAAGGATTCTTAAAAATGCCCTTTTATCTGATGAAATTCGTGAACTGTTAATTGCCGACAGCCCTAATGTGGAAATTCAGCCTGAAGTTGAAATTATGGACGAGAAAGGGCGCATATTTAGAATTGACCTTCTTCGCATCAATTCGTCGAGTCATGAAATAGAAGTGGTGGAATTCAAGACTCACGCAACGGATGATTTCAAAGCTCCGAGCCAACTAAAACAGTATGTAACCTTAATCAAAAAAGCTTTTGGCGCTGACTGGAAAGTCAATGGGTTCATTGTTTTTCTGGATCCACCAAAAACGGAAAAACTACAGTGAAGGTATTCAGGCTAATTTCACCGTCACCAGAGAAGCGATTTTTGAAACTTGTTGCAACGGAGTATCTGAGAAGTATCCCGGACAAACCGAATAATTTGCCTTTGCAGGCGAAAAAACCCGTTTTTATTTTCCCCTCCCGCCGTGCAACCCTGTATTTTAGATACTACCTTGGACGCCAGATAATCGGCTCTGGCAGAACCATTGTATTACCCAAAATATATGCTTTCGAAGATCTGGTCGATGAGTTTGCGATCTTTCAAAATCCAAAACCTGTAATGCATTTTCTCGACCAGATCTGGGAACTTCACAGAGCTTTAAAGGAAAAAATCAAAGGAAACCCTCTGATAGATAGCTTCGAACACTTCATCCCCTGGGGAGTCCAGATTATCACCGCTTTAGAAGAAATAGAACGAGAAGGAATCAATGTCCCTTCATCATTGGAGTTGCCTGAAGGTTATCCCATCGGGAGATCTTTATCTCTCCATGAACTTCGAAACTTATGGCTGGAAGTAGTTCACAAAGCCGAAAAGACATCGCTCGGTATGCGCTATCGCACTTTTATGGAGGCTTTGAGGGAGAAAAACCTGCCAGCATTCCTGAAATCCTCGGAAATACACTTTGCAGGATTTGTGGAATTCAGATCGGCTGAAAAGGCATTTCTTCGGGCTATTCCATCAGATTGCGATGTCATAGTATGGATCGAATCCGATCCGGAAGATTTGTCCGAAGAAACAAAAAAGACTTTGAAAGCACTCGGTTTTGCTCCCGATCCATACCCAACGGACAATACAGCCAATCACGAAAACGACCGCCCCCAGGACATTTCGATCTATGAAGTTCCCGATCGACATCATGCCATGGAAAAAATTGTTGAACATCTTAACCACTCACCGCACGACGATACTCCTGACCACACGGCTATTATCGTGCCGGACGAAGGTATTCTTGTTCCCCTGCTTTATGAACTGTCATCAATGGAAAGGGACGTAAACGTAAACGTAACGATGGGTTATCCTCTTAGCCGGAGCCTTGTAGCATCCTTTGTTCTCGGCCTACTTGAACTTCACTCATCTCAAACAGACAACGGCCGCTTCTACATGCCATCCTTCCTTCACCTGATCAGGCATCCTTATACCAGAATCATTGTCACCAAAAGGTGCGAAGAAATCACCAACACGCAAACAGAGGTTCCCGTAAAATCGACTCAGGCCGGTCTCGTTTTCATCGAATTTCTTATTCAGAATTATGGTTCGGCTTACATGAGCCCCGAAGAATTAAAAGATCTGGTCAACCAGAGCCTCCTTGACTATTCGCAATACCGGTAAGACGAACTTATTATAATCAAAACTCTTGAAGTTATTACAGATGTAATCCTATCGGATTTTCATGAAAAACCGGGAGATTACAACCCGGAGCCTCAGTTAACCATAAAAAGCGTTTTCGTCAGGCTCGAAGAAATTCTTCGAGAAATTGATACTTATGATTCCACATCCACTGCCGAAAAGGACGAATCCACCACAGAAAATCATAAAGCATCGCTGGAGCAAACTTTCAGAAAAAGGTTTATTGAAACCATATTGAAACCGGTTATCAATTCCCCCTGGTCATCTGAGCCGATTGAACAAATTCATACGGCATACCGCCTTTTAAAAGAAACGGTGGGAGTTATTCGTGTTCCCTTTTCGGGAAGTCCCCTCAAGGGATTACAGGTGCTGGGCTTCATGGAAAGCAACTTGCTGTCATTTGATGAAGTTTTCATACTTGATGCCAATGAGGGATTTTTGCCTTCAAGACGAAATTCCAATCCGTTTCTGCCTGAAGGACTCAGAGCCTTGCTGGGGCTTGCAACGTCGGAACAGGAAGCGATGGTAAAGCGGGCCGTATTCAGGCGTCTCGTGAAGTCTGCCGGAAAAGTGCATATCTTTTACACTTCTATGAGCTCTCTACAGAGAACCGGTAGAAGTTCGCTTTCTGGATTTTCCGGAGTGAGAAGTCGCTTTGTAGAAGAACTCCTCTGGGAAATGGACAAAGAGAAAAAATCTATTCAGGAGCCGGTTATTCCGATCCCGGTAAGAATTCCCCGGAAAATTCTGCAACGTAATCATCAACTTGCGAAGGAACATTTCCCGCTGAAAGAAAAGCTCGGCGAAATTCTTACGAGAAAACTTTCTGCATCCTTCTTCAACGCTTACCTCAGATGTCCGGTCATGTGGTTCTATCAGTATGTTCTTAATCTCGCCAGTTATAAAAGTGATCTGGAAGAAGGTTTGGAAGGAAAGGGTTACAGAGACCTTGGCATAATTCTTCATGAGGCTCTTCGGCGCTATTTCGAAAAATTTTCGAACATTAACAGGAGCGACAACAGAACGAAAATCGCAGAGATTTTCACTGAACTCTTTGATTCATCTTCCCTTGCTAAACGACTGGGGCGTGAACGACGTTTCTTTGTCAGAGAAACAGCGGTTCACAGATTGCTCCGTTATCTTGATTGGTTTTATGAGAACTGGTCACCTTTTCAAATTATAGCACAGGAGCTGGAATTGTCTGTTAATAACATTACGCTGGCTGATAGAAGCATCTCCCTTACTGGCAGAATAGATCTTTTGATTCTTCACAACGAAGAACTCTGGATTATCGATTTTAAATCCGGCAGCCCGGATCAACCAAAGTTCTCATGGAATGATGAGATGCAAAAAAATCCCGATAATGATTTGTTACCTCTTTTGAGAGATAACATCAGCGATTTACAGCTACCTTTTTACGGCTTTTTGCTGGCTAACTCCAATTTTATAAGCAGCAAAGATCTGACAGGAATGCCCATCAAAGCCTGTTACCACCTTATCGGAGCCGGAAGACAGGATGATTATCAGGTCTCTCTTAAAGAAGATCGCAAGGAAAAGGACTTGCGAGAACTCTGCTCCGACGTTAGGTGCGTGCTGGATCTTATTGTGAAGAATATACTGGAATCTGAAGCCTTCGCCGCCACAGATGATGAAGACACGTGTGGAATGTGCGATTATTCAGCTATGTGCGAGTGCTCGCTCATTTAGCCTGAGTTTGTCAAGGCATTTTGTAAGCCATTTAAGATACTGGACGCAGGTCGAAAATTCTACACTATAATTTCGCTGCAGAGACTTCAGCAAAATCCCCGGTCAGAGATTGCCACGGCCGCCTTGCGGCGGCCTCGCAATGACAACCGTTTACGTCATCGCAAGGAGTCCGCCGGAGGCGTACGACGAAGCAATCCCTTATTGCCCTACCCCGTGTCATTGCGAGAAGAGAAGTAGCCCGAGTTTGTCAAAGCGTTTTGTAAGTTATTGAAATCATTGAGTGTGGGTC
>CAZWJX010000189.1:0-4061 GCA_964634695.1 uncultured Syntrophobacterales bacterium
TCATTGCGAGCCGGAGCGAAGCGAAGGCGAAGCAATCTCATTATTTGTCCTTCCCCCTGTGTCATTGCGAGGAGCGAAGCGACGAAGCAATCTCACCATTGCTTTTATGGATTGCCTGGAGTGGGCTGCTCCGGCCTTCATCTCAAACCATCGGCCAGATGAATAAGTAGCTTTTCTCCCACCGTCCAGACATTTCCGGCTCCAAGCGTCAGAACAACATCTCCGGGACGGACCGTACTTTTTAAGGCCTCCAGAGCCATTTCCAGATCCGGCACGTAGATTACTTCCCCGTTCCCCGATCTAGAATCTGCAACCTTCTTTGCCAGCACTTCCCCTGTAATTCCCGGTATCGGCGGTTCGCTGGCCGGGTAAATGTCTGTAATGATAAGAACGTTACAGCCGTCGAAGCATACGGCAAAATCGTCCATCAGAGCCTTTGTTCTGGTGTATCGATGAGGCTGAAATACAACAATTCTACGGCGTTCCGGGAAACAATCAACCATCGTCCGAAGCACTGCCTGTATTTCCCGGGGATGATGGCCGTAATCGTCAAGTACTATGATGTCCTGAACTTCTCCTCTTAAGTGAAAACGTCTGTCTACACCGGTAAACTGCGAAAGGCCACTGGCTATTTCTTCGGGGGACATTCCCAGTTCGAGCCCTACTCCAACAGCACCTAGAGAATTCAGAACATTATGAATGCCGGGAACCCTCAGGTTCACAATCCCTGAATCCTTGCCTTCCAGAATAAGCCTGTATCTAGTCTGAAAACCGTTACGAACAACATCTACCGCCCGAATATCCGCCTCTTCAGAAAAACCGTACGTAACAACCCTTCTCTTTATGTAGGGTAAGACCATAGCGCGCATGAAATTTTCTTTTGATGGCCGAGCTAAAGATTCGTTACCGCAGCTATCCACCGTGACAATGTTATCCAGACAGACAACGGCGGTTCCGTAAAAAGGAATTTTGTTGAGGAAATTCACGAAAGTTTCGGCTATGTGTTCTATGTCGCGGTAGTAATCAAGATGTTCAAGATCAATGTTGGTCACGACGGCGATTGTGGGCGAAAGCATCAGAAAGGATCCGTCACTTTCATCAGCTTCGGCCACGAAGAAATCGCCCATTCCCATTTTGGCGTTAGATCCCCAGGCACGAAGTCGCCCGCCAATAACAACCGTAGGATCAAACCCGCCGGCAACCAGCATGGTTCCTATCATGGAGGTGGTTGTGGTCTTGCCGTGAGCGCCAGCGACTAGAATGGAATGCTTCATCCGCATGATTTCAGCAAGCATTTCGGCTCTGGGGATGATGGGCACATGCTTGAGACGCCTTGCTTCTTCCAGCTCCGGATTGTCGGGTTTGACTGCCGAAGAATATACCACAACATCGGCTCCGTGGATGTTCTCACTACGGTGTCCTATGAAAATTCTCGCCCCGAGAGAAGCAAGTCGCCGGGTCGTATCGCTTTCCTTTAGATCCGAGCCCGATACGTGATAGCCCAGATTGAGAAGAACTTCGGCGATCCCGCTCATTCCCGAACCGCCGATTCCAACAAAGTGAACATGCTGATATGGTGGATATCGCCTTTTCAATAGTTTAAGCCTCCATGCCTTGAGCTGAAGATTCAAGCCTGCAAACTTACCATGTTGTGCAATCAGATACGATCGAATAGATGAACCACAGACGGTTGCTTGTCAACCAGGTCTTGAACCTGTTCGAAAAAACTGACCTGATGGATGACAATAGCTGTATTTCATGTATAGCTTAGACGGGTAAAGGAAAGTCATTGCGAGCCCGCCGGAGTTGATTCTTTTCCGTCATTGCCACGCCCGCCGAAGCTGATTCTTTCCCGTCATTGCGAGCCCGCCGAAGGCGGGCGTGGCAATCTTATAAAAAGCAATGACGAGATTGCTTCGTCGCTTCGCTCCTCGCAATGACGGTCATGAAGAGTCATTACGAGCCCGCCGAAGCTGATTCTTTCCCGTCATTGCGAGGCCACGAAGTGGCCGTGGCAATCTTTTTTTACCATAACAAAGAGATTGCTTCGCTTCGCTCGCAATGACACACTGACGAGATTGCTTCGCCCTTCGCTTCGGGCTCGCAATGACACAAAACTATACAGTTACGCCATTTTCGAAAACCCTTCATCAATCCGGTATCGAAAGATCACTCACCATTATCAGATAGCCCCGCAGCGGCGGATTCTTTAAGAAGTCTCAACATAATTCCCATAGCCAGCCCACTTGCCATAAGGCTGCTGCCGCCGTAAGAAATAAAAGGTAAGGGGAGTCCCTTGGTTGGAAATATTCCCATAACGACCCCCATATTGATTATGGTCTGACTCATGATCAGGGTCGTAATGCCCAGAGCCAGAAGTTTTCTGCGAAATTCCTTGACAATGAGTGTTATCTTTCTCAGCACTGCAAACAGCAGGAAAAATAGCAAAACAACAAAGACGATTCCGATGAATCCCAGTTCATGCCCTATGATGGCAAGGATAAAGTCCGTAAAAGGTTCCGGAATGTAAGAAAGCTTTTGAATGCCCATACCCAGTCCCTGACCGGTAAGCCCGCCTGAACCGATTCCCGTCCAGGCCTGGATGAGATGGTAACCTTCCTTTAGAGGGTTAGTCCAGGGGTTGTAAGCCGCTTTGAATCTGAGCCACCTGTAGGGCACCCGGTAAATGAAAAAATAAAAAACGAATGCTGCAATTGGAACGTAAACGGCAAAGTGTCTCCATGGGACTCCAGCTGCTGCGAGCAGCACAAGGCTTATCAGTCCGATGAGAAAAGCATTCCCGAAGTCCGGCTCTTTGAGAATCAGTCCTGCCACGAAACCTGTTATAAGCGTGTAAAGAAGTAATCCCTCAAAGAAGTTACCCAGTTTCTCCTTTCGTCTGGCTATGGACTCGCTGAGATATATAATCCATACGACTTTTCCAAACTCCGCCGGCTGGAGGTGAATGCCGCCGGGAAGTTGATACCACCTGCAAGCCTGATTGTAGCTCACACCCACGCCGGGAATAAGAAGCCCTGCAAGCAGGATTACGGTGACCAAAAGCATAAGCCGTGAATAGCGAAAGAGAGCATCAACGGGAACCCTCTGCATAAGAATCATAAGACCAATGCAGGCCAGCATATACATTCCCTGGCGTATTGCGTATGCAAAGCTATTTAACCCTTTGCGGATGGCGTAGGGAGCGCTTGCGCTGTAAACAAAAACGATACCAAAAGCAAGAAGCACTATGACGATAACCCATAGTTCGACGCTTAGCGCCTCGCAGGTTCTGGTTCTTTCGCTTTTTCGTTCTATCTGGCCGGCTTGAGCAAAACCGTTAACGGTTTTGCCGTTTACTTGCCTTTGAGCTTTTTCCATTGCCGCACCAGCTTCTTAAAATGATCGCCTCGCTCTGCATAACTACGATATTGATCAAAGGACGAGCAGGCTGGCGAAAGAAGAACAACGTCACCGGGTTCGGCTTTGCTAACGGCGGTCATAAAAGCTTCTTCCCGGATTTCCACAAACGCTCTATCCCAGTCGTTTTTCCCTTTCATCCAGCCTTTTATGGCATCCTGTATGCGAAACCGTGCCTCTCCAAAAAGACACAGACCACGGCATCTTCTGGCCGCTTCGTCAAAAAGCCGGTCGTAGCTTCCTCCCTTGTCCTTGCCTCCCATAAGGAGCCACACGCGTTTTCCGTCGAAACACTGGAGGGCTCTCACGACGGCATCCACATTTGTGGCTTTGGAATCGTCGTAAAAGTCCACACCGTCAACGCTGTCTACCCATTCAATACGGTGATGCCCCGGCACAAAATCCCGGAAAGTTTCTCGAACAATTTCAGCCGGCACGCCGAAGACAAGAGCTGCGATGGCTGCCGCCGCCATGTTTTCCTTGTTGTGATTTCCCGTCTTCTGTTCAAGAGGTATCATCACTTCGTCTCTTCCGGGAAGTTTTACAATAAGCCTGTCACTGGCGATAAGTGCATGGGCTGACGGGTTGTTCCAGCTCCAGAAAAGAACTCGGTCCGGGTTCGTTTCTCCCAATTTCGCGTATTC
>CAZWJX010000190.1:0-3018 GCA_964634695.1 uncultured Syntrophobacterales bacterium
AAAACTTCTCGGCTTCTGAATCCACCATCAGAGACGTAGACATGGCTGAAGAAGTTATGAACTTAACCAAGAATCAGATCCTCCAGCAGTCCGGTATTGCAATGCTTGCTCAGGCTAATATGGCACCACAACGACTACTGCAGCTACTCGGATAAACTATTCTTATAACTACAGCGAAATATCTACAGGCGGGTTTAATACCCGCCTTATTTTTTGGCATAAAGATTGCTGCTAAAAATAATTGAAGAGATAAGAAAAGCGTATCGATATATAAAGTGTAGAGTATTGCAAGGTATACATACAGGAGGTCTTGAGCCATGGGAATCAGCGTAAGCGGGCTCAGCAGTGGAATAAACTGGCAGGATATCCTGGATAAGCTCCAGCAGGTAATGCAAAAAAGAGTGACAATGATCCAGGATCAGCAAAAAACTTTAAATGACAGGCTTACAGCCTGGAAAGATCTTGGGTCCAAGCTTTCAGATTTAAAAAACGCCATGAACGATCTAAAAGATCCATGGGACTATAATGTATTCAAAGCGAAAATGACGTCTTCCAGCGCTTCCGTATCACCTGATTCCCTATTATCTGCGACCGTTGGATCTAACGCATCAACCGGGGTTTACCGGGTTCAGGTACTCCAGAAAGCCGATTATCAGAAGGAATTTAGTGAGTCTTTTACCTCTACAGATCAGAATGCCGGTAAAACGGGTTATATAACTATCAACGGACAAAGCGTAAGCCTTGACGGAAAAAGCCTCGATCAGATCAGAAACGATATCAACGCTTTAGATGCAGGAGTTTCTGCTAACATTCTAAAGGTGGCTGATAATGACTATAGACTGGTCATTATAAGCAAAACTACCGGTGCAAACGCCTTCACCTTTGACGCATCCAATTCCAATATGACCTTTACCGAACAGGCCGGAAAAAATGCCATTGTAAGTATAGATGGAATCACGATAGAAAGACCCACGAACACCATATCCGACGCCATTCAGGGAGTTACACTTGAGGTAAATAACGCCGATCCATCTACCACAGTAACAGTGACAATTGATCGAGACATCTCCGCCATAAAAGACAAGGTAAAACAATTCGTAAACGCTTATAATGCCGTTCTTGATGAAATAGGAAAACACATAACAGGCAACACAACAGCTGGAGCAAAAAATGGTATCCTCAGTTCCGATTTTACTCTGCAAACGGTAAAATCTAACATTCAGAATGTATATCTCAACGCCGAATTATTCGGATTGGGAATCAAGATAAATGACCAAAACCGTCTGGAATTTGACGAAACAGCGTTTGATCAGGCGATTAGCTCTGATTTTGATGAAGTTACATCAAGACTCCAGACCTTCGCAACAAACATGTACAGACAACTTGACAGACTCATGGATCCAATCGACGGAACTCTCACTCTTAAAGAAGCCAGTCTTGAAAACAGCATAAAAAAGCTTGATGACAGAATAAATTCGGAGCAGAATCGGATCGACAGACAAATTGAGATTATGAGAAAACAGTTCGAAGCTATGGAATCAGCCATGGCCGATATGCAGGCTCAGTCTAACTGGCTAAGTGCTCAGCTTGCAAGCCTAAGTAACACCGGTTAAATCTGGCAGGTAATACACTAAGAAATGCCGGGAAAATACGTAATGGTTCAGGTTGACGAACTCCCCAGCAGCGAATATGAACAATTCAAGATTCTGCTTGAAGAATGTCTCATAAAGATTGATGAACTCAAAAATTGCACTCGACTTATAGCGGAAAGTGCTTACGAACAGCCAGAAGATCTGGAAAAGCTCATTAAACGGTGCCAAATTTTAAGAATTCAGGTCGACAAAAGTATAGAGAAAATAAATGAATTATCGATAACCATATCAAAGTATTTCGATTATGATGATAACCTAAGAAGCTGGTACAATCTTTTCAGGGAAAGGCTTAAAGAGGCGCAGGATATAACCTTTCGAGCAATGCACAGCTTGAAAGTCAATATGGAAAAGCTCGATAACGATATGGTCATGATACGACAAAAGCATAGAGCCATTAAAGGCTATGAAAAACATAGATAAATTAATAAAAGAGGAGGAAATCAAATGACTCGACCTGTAGATGCCTATCGCAAAACACAAGCTGAAACGATCGATCCAGTGCGACTGATCGTAATGTGCTATGAAGCTATTATAAAAGACTTACAAGAGGCGAAAAAACACCACATTGAGCGAAACATAGAAGCATCTTACGATAAGGTTCGTCATGCTCAGGACGTAATCACAGAGCTACTTGTAGGGCTTGACTACGAACAGGGAGGCGACATTGCGGTCAACCTAGGTAGAATTTACAACTTCGTGTTACGACAACTTATCGCTGTAAATACCAGAACCGCTCCCGAGTATTACGACCCATTGATCAAAATCATGTCCGACCTGAAGGACGCCTGGGATCAAATAGCCAGACAACAATTGCAGTCTCAGCAAACCAGCGCGGGAACATTCAAGGCATAAATGTCAGAAAGAATCATTTTACAACGCCGATGTCCCCGCCTGGGGCATGAAATAAGCTTCAGCTACTGCCTGGAAGAAAACAGCCCATTTCCCTGTAAGCTTATATTCCAGTGCTGGATGGAAATTTTTAGCGGTGCCGGTGTCAACTTGCCAGCCTGGTTAGAAAAGAGACTGGGAAATGGGCTCTGGCAAGATTTTCTAAAATTCTGTCGAGAACATTCAAACTCTTCCTTACTAGAGCAAATTATCAAAACAATCGACAAACACCGTCTTTATCTTCAAGCTGAGCAAGAAAAGAATACTTAGCCCATGTCGAAACGGCTCCAATAACCGCTAGAGCAAGGCCGTAAAAGCCATCCAGACACCCTAGTCTTACAAAATATCTATAGAAAAACGAATAAACAGGTCGCAACGTGTACGAATACCATCTGGACTTTATACCCCTGTCGTAAAGATCCAGAGCCCCCAGTTCAGCATATCGGATCTGCTTTGCCAGATAATCTTTCAAATTAGA
>CAZWJX010000190.1:3028-3994 GCA_964634695.1 uncultured Syntrophobacterales bacterium
ACCCTCTAAATTCTTCCATGGAGGATCGGCAATAAACCTTTCATGAACTCTGCCAGCGCTCCAGCGACCTTTTTGTTTGTTATACAGACGTCCTTTGTAATCAGGATAAAATCCACCATGACGTATCCACCGGTTGCCAAAGAAATTTTTCCTTCTGAAGAAAAAGCAATTAAATCGCCTGAATTCATCGGGGGACAAAGAAAGAATGCATTCCCTCATTTCATCAGAAACCCGCTCATCAGCATCAATTTCCAGGACCCAATCGTGCTTTGTAAGGGAAAGAGCAAAAGCTTTCTGGGAAGTGAAGCTAACGAATTTATTGCGATAAAATCTAACGTTATGAAAACTTCTGCAAATTTCTTCCGTCTTATCGGTGCTGAAATCATCGACTACTACAACATCATCAAGAAAAGACAAAGAGGCCAGGCAGCCTCTTATCGTAGCTTCTTCATTTTTTGTAATTACAAAGCCAGAAATACGAGCCGTCATCCAACTCACAAAGCGGTTCTGATTTTTTGGCAAACGGAATTAACTCCGGTCATTCCTTAACAAATAGAAGGTAAAAATCTATAGCGACTATAGCCACAGTTCCAGTAAAAAAACCAAGAATGTTCTTAAGTTCAACATTTTCTAACTGGGTCGGCAGAGTTTTATCCACCAAGAAGGCAAAAGCTACAACGGACAGAGCAACTATGATGTACCGATATCGCTTCGTAAGAACAATAACCGCCAAAACAACGGCTGCTACTGCCCATGTTATAGGAGATTTTGCCAGCTCGATCCAGTTTATGCTGTGGATAAGCTCGAGTATTTTTGAGACATTATAGGTTTTTATAAACTCCCACAACTGAGAAAAGAACTTACTTAGGGTTTCCATTACTAACCCGCTCCCTCGCGTCTTATAATAAAACTTGAAAATTCATCCTGAAAAATCTCTTCCTGAACTATCACCTCGTCAACCCGGCT
>CAZWJX010000191.1:0-1148 GCA_964634695.1 uncultured Syntrophobacterales bacterium
TTTGTTGTGACAAAAGAGAGATTGCCACGGCTGCTTCGCAGCCTCGCAATGACGGCTTCGGTAGGATTGCCACGGCTACTTCGTGACCTCGCAATGACTTTACTTTACCCTGTCTAAGCTCTTACATGAAATACACTTGTTGTCATCCATTAAATCGGTTTTTTCGAACAGGTTCCTTTAAAACTTGAATCAACGGAATTGATCACTTACAATCAAATGAAAAGATCAACAGAACGCTCCTCAGAACAGGAGGTGATTAATGAAAGGCTGGAAGAAAAGAGTTCTTGTGACGGGCGGAGCCGGCTTTTTAGGTTCGCACCTTTGCGAAAGATTGTTAAAAGATCATGCCGATGTAATATGTGTAGATAATTTTTACACAGGTTCTAAGGTAAACATAGAGCACCTCATGGGGAATCCCTATTTTGAACTGATCCGCCATGACATAACCTTTCCTCTCTATTTAGAAATTGACGAGATTTACAACCTGGCCTGTCCAGCTTCTCCTGTGCACTACCAGTTCGACCCCGTTCAGACCACCAAAGTTAATGTTCATGGCTCTATCAACATGCTTGGGCTTGCAAAAAGAACGAAGGCAAAGATTCTTCAAGCCTCTACATCTGAAGTTTACGGCGACCCTGAAGTTCATCCCCAGAGGGAAGACTACAGGGGTAATGTTAATCCTCTGGGTATTCGAGCTTGCTATGATGAAGGAAAAAGATGTGCCGAAACCCTTTTTTTTGACTATCACAGACAGCATAAGGTCAGGATTAAAGTAGCACGCATATTTAACACTTACGGTCCCCGAATGCATCCCAATGACGGTCGAGTGGTATCGAATTTCATTATACAGGCTCTCACGAACAGGCCGATTACAGTTTACGGAGATGGCTCTCAAACGAGGTCCTTTTGCTACGTGGACGACATGATTGAAGGTTTAGTGAGGCTTATGAATACTCCCGATGACTTTACGGGACCGGTAAACCTTGGAAATCCGCATGAAGTATCAATCCTTGAACTTGCGGAAACCATCATAGAGTTGACAGGCTCAAAGTCGGAGATTGTATTCAAGCCGCTTCCTTACGATGATCCAAGGCGTCGCTGTCCCGATATTACGCTTGCCAGAACGGTTCTTCAGTGGGAACCTAAAG
>CAZWJX010000191.1:1158-3915 GCA_964634695.1 uncultured Syntrophobacterales bacterium
TCCCGTTGAGAGAGGGACTGAAAAAAACGATAGAATATTTCGACAATTGCTTGAGAGCCGAATGGTGCAAACTAGAGTTACTGTAAAAACACTGGCTATTTTAGTTATTGCTTCCTTGACCGTATGGTGTGCCGGTTGTTCCAGATCTCCGGTTTCTCAGCCGTACTATAGCTATCCGCAACCCCCGGCTCCTTCTCCTCCATCCACTGCGCCATCTCCTTCCAGGCCTCAGGTGGTTGAAAAAACTCTGTGGATTCAGCAAAGCCCCAGAACGGTCATTCACGAAGTGGCACCTCTTGAAACTCTCTGGCGTATAGCCAAGATGTATGGGGTGTCTCCCGAAGCAATCCGTAAAGCTAATAACTTGAAGTCCGACAGGCTCGAAATAGGTCAAAAACTGACCATTCCCAGTGCTACACAATTCAGAAACGTCATACCTCTTTATCCTTCTCAGAAATGGCGTTATATTATAGTGCACCATACGGCAACGGAGATTGGTAAGGCGTTCACAATACATGAAAGTCATCAAATGCGAGGATTCATAAACGGCTTGGGTTATCACTTCCTGATCGATAACGGGACTCTCGGCAAAGGGGACGGGCAAATTGAGGTCTCACCCAGATGGATCAAGCAGGAAGATGGAGCCCATTGCAAAGCCGGTGGAATGAATTCCGCAGGAATAGGAGTTGCTCTCGTTGGAAATTTTAACGAAACAACCCCATCTCAGGCTCAGCTGAATTCCCTCGTTGAGCTCCTCCGAGCCCTCATGAGCTATTACCGGATTCCTCCATCAAACGTCATGGGACATCGAGATGTGCCTGGAGCCAATACCGATTGTCCGGGACGCTTGTTCCCCTGGGCTACTGTTAGATTGGCTCTCAGAACATATTAGCTTTTAGGGATTGGTTTAAGTAGTTGTAATTTTTGAAAATGAACTGTAATTTTTGCATTGGATTTTTGCTCCTATTTTGACCGTTTGGGAGGGTTTTCATCATGACGGTTGTTAATGAACTTTTAGCTCCAGGTGGAAACCTGGAGATGGTAGAGGCAGTCATACAAAACGGTGCTGATGCTGTGTATGTTGGTTCTAAAGGATTCAGCCGCAGGAAATGCGCCTGGGAGATGGAAGATTCCCAGATTCGCGAAGCCATTGAAATAGCGAGGAGTTACGGAAACAAAAAGATACGGGTTGCCATTAATGCAGAGATTCCTCAGGACAAGTTCATGCTTGTCTTGAAGAAGGTTGCAAAGTATGCGGCGTGGGGAGCCGAGGGTGTAATAGTCAAAACGCCGGCAGTAATGCAGATGGTTCGAGATAATTTCCCGGAACTTGTTATTCACGCCAGCGTTGGTTGTAACATTCAAACCCCCAAACAAATTGCCGAATACAAATCCTACGGGGCATCACAGATCGTTGCCAGTACCGAAATCAACACGGTGGAAAAACTGCGCGCCTTCAAAGAAGCGGCGGATCGGCTTGGAGTTGCTACGGAAGTCCTCATTCACGGGAACAGATGTGTCGGCGGTGTAGGGAACTGCTCTTTCCACGAACTCATCAGTGACTCCTATATCAAGAAAATCTACTACGATGAAGACGGTAATGAGATCGTTGAGTATGAAGGCTGGCCGGATAGAAGCGGAAGCTGTTTCAGACTCTGCCTGCTCACGGATGAACAGAGACGAAAGGTTCTTTCTAAACGAGGACATCCACCCGAGGAGATTGAAGCAATAAACGAAAGGATTCGTAAACATCCGAACGTAGCCTTTGCCATTAACGGAAAAGAGCTGTGGGATTACATGGATCTTGGACTTGCCACACTTAAGGTTCAAGGGCGAGAATATCCCGTCTGGCTTATAGCAAGAATGATAAAGCTTTACAGAACGTTTATTGATGCACATGCTCAGGGTATTTCCCATGATGCTCCTCACCTAATTCCTCTTCAGGAGGAGCTGGACGATCTTGCCAGAGATAGAGACCGTGTGAGAATGGAAAAAACCAGAGAACTGCATCGGAACATCAAAGGACTGGAATTATAAAACATTGTGTCATTGCGAGCGCCCGAAGGGTGCGCGGTGATTGCTTCACGAGATTGCTTCGTCGTCCGCCAAAGGCGGACTCCTCGCAATGACGCAAAGAACCGTCATTGCGAGGCCGCCGAAAGGCGGGCGTGGCAATGTCATTAGGGAAGAACAAAAAGAGATTGCTTCGTCGCTTCGCTCCTCGCAATGACGCAAAGAAAGGTCATTGCGAGCGCCCGAAGGGCGCGTGGCAATCTCAAGAGATTGCTTCGTTTCGCTCGCAATGACGAGATTGCTTCGCCTTCGCTTTCGCTCCGGCTCGCAATGACGCAGTGGAGACAATGAGAGATTGCTTCGTCGTCCGCTAAAGGCGGACTCCTCGCAATGACACAAAGAAATGTCTCAGAAAGGTAATTAAATCTTCGCCGTTATGTAAATGGCTGGTAAACTTGATGGCAAAACCTGCGAGGAAATTTACCGACTTTCCAGATGGTAGGCACGGACGGTTTCGAACCGTCGGCCTCTACCGCGTCAAGGTAGCGCTCTCCCCCTGAGCTACGTGCCTACACCTGTTGGAAAACCCTATACACGAATGACATGCATCTGTCAAGTGGCTTGAAATGTCCGTTCCGCTATCTGGTGTAAACCCGCCTCTTGTCAGGCTCAGCCAACCACGTATCTGGGTTGATCGCCTTCTTTGCCCACAATAAACAGAGTGCCGCCACATTCGCTACAAAC
>CAZWJX010000192.1:0-442 GCA_964634695.1 uncultured Syntrophobacterales bacterium
GAAGACACGGCAAATATTCTAAGGCAAATAGGGATGGCACCGTCCAGCTCCCTAGAATCAGCAATTGTCGATATTCCAGATCCCGGGTGTTATACAATTGTGGTTAGAGGGGTTGGTGGATCGACCGGTGTAGCTCTTGTTGAAGTATTCCTTTATTAACAGCAGCGAGGGATAGGCACTGGAAACATTAGCCTATCCCTTTTTCAAGGTTTACATGTTCAAGTATCTAAAAGACGGGTTGAATTGATTCAAAGGTATCGTGTACTTGAGTTCCGACACTCCTCGCAAAATCTGTTGCGTTCATTTTTCCTGTGTCTTTGCTCTGGACTTTCCTTACTACAAGGACGCCCTGCCCAGTCTGCACCAGAATACCTTCTTCTGTCACATCCAGAATGCTGCCGGGTTTGTGAAGAGGCTTTTCCCATACTCCAGCGTCTTTTAT
>CAZWJX010000192.1:452-3879 GCA_964634695.1 uncultured Syntrophobacterales bacterium
GCACAAGGTTGTAAATGTTACAGGCTCGCTGGTGCCAGTCAATCACCGTGTGTTCGGGTTTCAAAGCCGGCTGGAACGAAGCAAGCCGTGGATCCTGAGGAATTCTGGGAGCTTTTCCTTCCCGGATAAGCCTTACAGCTTCAGCCACGAGCCTGACTCCCAGCGGGAAAAGCTTGTTGTAATAGAGCGTCACGGTAGTATCGTCCGGATCAATGGGGACACTTTCCTGTATGATTATATCTCCCGTATCGACCCCTTCATCGATGTAATGTATAGTCACGCCCGTTTGAGTTTCACCGTTTATTATCGCCCAGGCTATGGCACTTCCGCCTCGATATTTGGGAAGCAGTGAGGGATGATAATTTATTCCGCCGTATGTAGCCAGATCGATTATTTCTTTTGCGACAAATTGCGTCACAAAAACCAGTACCAGAAGATCCGGCTTCCTGTCCTTTACCCATTCGTAAAACTCTCGATTTTTTAGATTCTTAGGCTGAACGAGCGGGATATTCAATTCTAAAGCAAGTTCTTTAAAGGGATTGGGTTTTTTTGCCCCCGGTACGTCAGGTATTGTGACAGCCCCTACTATTTCTTCTCCCTGATTTACCAGCGACTGTAAACACTCTCGTCCAAAAGGCGCCTGACCTATGACTATAATACGCATTGCCATCCTCCTCTAAATTTGACAAGTGGTAGTGGTAAAAAAATAGTAAAGTGGACACAATTCGCCTGCCCACAAATACTTAATCGTTCGTCCTGTTTACGTGGGGATATTCTAAACGTCCACTCTGCGATCCATCACGGTCGCCTCAAAAGCCCCTAACAAATCTAACCGAAGAGGAAGGCTACAATGATACGGAATGAACTAAGGATGAAGAGAAGAAAAACGGAAATATTCAGATTGTAGCTGAATGTCCGCAACCATCTGGTTGGTGCCGAAGCGGGGACTCGAACCCCGACAGGCATACGCCTACTAGATCCTGAATCTAGCGCGTCTACCAATTCCGCCACTTCGGCATTCTTAAACGAAAACCCATTGATCGCTGAACGCTTTTACCATATCTTACAAATTCACCCTTGTCAAGATTGTGGGAGCAATAGGGTGGCTGTTTAAGAAGTCTTGATCTACAGAACGTTCCTGATGTATCCGTCATCGGGAAATTTCGTGGGAAGGGGGTTAGACTCTATGGAAATAATTGAAGGATTCTCGAAAGACAATCCACTCAGGCTGAAAAATCCCGTGGTGACAATCGGGAACTTCGACGGAGTTCATAAGGGTCATCAGGCTCTTATAAATACGGCAAAACAGCGTGCCGAAGAGTTTGGAGGAACAACGGTCGTTATCACTTTCAATCCCCATCCGGTCAAGGTTCTATGCCCAAATTGCGGCCTCAAATTCATCACGCCCCATTATGAAAAGCTCAATATATTGGCTCAACTGGGCGTTGACTACACGATAGTAATTCCCTTCTCGCAGGAATTTGCCGCTGTGACGGCTCAGGAGTTCATACAATCTTATCTGGTCCAGGGACTTGGTATCCGGTGGATAGTGGTCGGTTACGACTACCACTTCGGCAAGGGAAGAGAAGGTAACATTGAGATGTTAAGAGAGTATGGTAACAGATTTGGTTTCGGTATGGACGTTCTCCCGGAAATTTCCATTGAAGGTTTCATTGTAAGTAGTACTGCTATAAGGAAGATTATCAGAGAAGGTCGAGTGCACTTTGCCGCAAAACTCCTTGGACGTTCTTATTCAATAACAGGGCCTGTCCTCAGAGGCCGAGATCGAGGTGGAAAGCTTCTCGGCTTTCCTACCGCCAATGTGGACATAGGCGATCACGTTCCGCCAAAAGAAGGTGTTTATGCCTCGTGGGTTTATTTCGACGGACGCAAATTCAAAGGCGCTACGAACATCGGCTTTAATCCAACCTTCGGTGAAAGTCAGCTATCACTGGAGGTTCATATTCTCGATTTTAACGGTAATCTATACGGTAAGGAAATTACCGTATCGTTCGAACATTATATTCGTGGAGAAAAGAAATTTTCCGCCGTCGAGGAGCTCATTGCTCAGATTACTCAGGATGTCGAGTTGATAAGAACAATTCTAAGATAGGATCATGTGCCTGTTTCTGATAAGGAGAGTCATTGCGAGCCGTGGGTAAGTGAGATTGCCACGCGCCCTTCGGGTGCTCGCAATGACTTATAAGAAGGATTCCATGCCCACCTTCGGCTAGTTCGCAAGCAATGACACCTACACTCGTAATCACCACGGCCACTTTGCAGCCTCGTAATGACACACAGAGTGAACCCTACGGCTCGCAAATGACACGGGGAAGGAATAATGATGAGATTGCTTCGTCGCTTCGCTCCTCGCAATGACACATGAGAGTATTCCTCAAGATCCAAGGCTTGCCTCATTCCAGGTGGTGAGAAGTTCTTCGACATGATCCTCCAGAGCTCTAATTAGAGGATGAAGCGTGGATCTTTCGATAGCCGATATGGGGATCGCCCCGTAACGCTCCGCAAGCATCATAGCCTGATGAGAAGGGAGCATGTCGATCTTGTTAAATACGAGAATTCTCGGCTTGTTATCGAGCTGAAGCTTCTGAAGAATTTTTTCTACAGCAGTGATGTGGTTTTCAAAACGTGGATTGCTTATGTCTACCACATGAACAAGGATATCAGCATCCTGAAGTTCTTCGAGCGTTGCAGCAAAAGCATTAAGCAATTCATCGGGAAGATTGCTGATGAACCCGACCGTGTCTGTTACGATAACTTCGAAGTCTCTCGGAAATCGCAACCGCTTGCTCAGCGGGTCAAGAGTTGCAAAGAACTGATCCATCACGACGGCATTACTTTTAGTGAGCGCATTAAGAAGAGTAGATTTTCCGGCGTTAGTATAGCCGATTAGCGAAATAACGGGGAAACCAAGCTTTTGCCGCTTCCTACGACGTTCGGAACGGCTCTTTCTTATTTCAGCAAGTTCTCGCTCCAGGTGATCTAGCCGCTTCTTAATACGACGGCGATCGATTTCAAGTTTCGTTTCTCCGGGACCTCTAGTTCCAATCCCGCCAGCAAGCCGTGAAAGGGCATCGTCTTTCACATTGAGGCGGGGCATCAAATACCTAAGCTGAGCCATTTCGACCTGAATCTTACCCTCCCGGCTCTGAGCCCGCCTTGCAAAGATATCCAGAATGAGCTGAGTTCTATCAATAACTCTCAGCTCGGTGGCATCCGTTAGCGCTCTGACCTGAGACGGATTAAGCTCACGATCGAAAATCAGCAGGTCAACACCGTGTCTGAGGGCCGTAAGCATGACCTCTGTAAGCTTACCCTTTCCTATGAAATACTTCGGGTTGATTTCCTTTACCTTCTGCACCACCGTATCAACAATGGCTATTTCGCTGGCTCTGGCAAGTTCCTTCAT
>CAZWJX010000193.1:0-3871 GCA_964634695.1 uncultured Syntrophobacterales bacterium
AAGCGACGAAGCAATCTCGTCATTGCGAACGAAGTGAAGCAATCACCACGGCTGCCTTGCGGTAGCCTCGCAATGACGGACTCGGTAGAGATTGCCACGGCCACTTCGTGGCCTCGCAATGACACACACATTCGTCATTGCGAGCCGGAGCGAAGCGAAGGCGAAGCAATCTCCTCATTGCGAACGAAGTGAAGCAATCTCTCTGTTGTAAAAAAAGGGATTGCCACGGCCACTTCGTGGCCTCGCAATGACTTTCCTTTACCCGTCTAAGCTCTACATGAAATACACCTATTGTCATCCATTAAATCAGTTTTTTCGAACAGCCCCCTAACCATTAAACGCTTCTCCAACCTTTTCTTTCAAAATTTTCAGATGCTCTCTAGCAAAATCCAGAGTGGGATCCAGTTCAAGGGCCGCCTGGTATAGAGCAATGGCTTCTCTCTGGTGCCCCAGCTTTCTGAGGCTGGATGCAATATTTGCATAGTCTATAGCCGAGCCGGGATCTATTTCGATGACCCGTTCAAAACATTTGATGGCGCTTTCATATTGTTCAAGATAATAGTGGCACACTCCCTTGAGATGATGAAATTCCTTCAGGTTGTCCGCATCGTGCTCAATGGATTCAAGGCATTTCAGGGCCTTCCCATAGTCTCCCATGTCCTTCCAGCAAGAGGCCATGTTTATGATAATGCTCGCCCTCTCGTCTGTGGCCGGCACACCTTCGGAAAGAGCTTGCTCATAAAGCTTCACTGCCCCGGTAAGATTTCCCATCTGCGATTCGGCATACCCCTGAAAAAATAGAAGATCATAACGTTTTCCGAAAAACTCTATGAGACGCTGAATGTATGCAGAGGCTTCCAAAGGCTCAAGAGCTGAGATTAAGGTCCGGGCCATATGTTGAGGGAAATCCGTGCCCGTTGCTCGATCAAGGAAATGAGCGCCAGGAATGATACAATAGATTGCGGGCACAGCCAGCAAAGGATGAGTTACATTCACCACCAGCACATCCCAGCCTTTGCGATTTTTGAGCTCTCCCGATGCCCGGTCTATTTCAGCCGAAATATCGTCGTCACGGATGCAGGGCATCTCAGAAAGAGAAATCACGGGAGCGTCGTTCAGGCCGGTAAGATAAGCCGCATCGCTTAGAGAAGTGTATTTGGGAAAAGTAGGTTTGTAAGATGTGCGGTTCTGGAAGTCTCCAGCGAGCTGAGCAACTTCGGTGAGGGCCCTGCAGAGAGATGTTTCCGGATCTGTCGTCGTGCCTACAGTGAATATAATCTCGCTACGTTCCGGAAAAGTAGCCGGATCATAGGCAAGCACGCCAACCGATGGAATTCCCGTATCAAGGGAAAAATCTCTTAGAAAAAGCACAATGTTCTGAGCTCTGTACTTGCCGATCAGTTCCCTTCCGGCTTCTGAACGGACACTGTTTGGATCTATACGTGGAGTCGTAAGTTTTTCGTAGCTTATGACAGTCCCCACATGGCGCTCCACAACTTCACACAGTCCCTGAATCACCGCTTCTTCTATAGTATTGCCAGCCGCAGGACCGTTATACTCGTTTATGATATAAAACCAGTCGATCGGCACCCACCTGTCCCGTTTTTCCTTAATACTAAAGGCCGGTACCCATCTCAGTCGAACATCCTTTATAAATGCATGAGCACGATCTTCCGGTGTAACTTCATCGTGAATGGAGTCGAGGAGATGGCGGACAGAAATGGCATCGCTTTCCACATCTCGCCACAAAGCTCGAAGATGATCTCCTCTTTTGATGTACGAGAAAAAGCTGAACCGCTCTGCCAGCTCCATAAGAGCACTCGCTTCGGACTGAGCCGGTGTCGCCCCCTTTCCCATCTGTTTTCTGGTGCCGATTATCGCTTTAGCGTCGGTTCCGCAGCGGCTTATATAAACGGGAATACCGAGCCGCCCCGAATCAATTCGCACGGTCTGGGCAAGTATATCAAAGCCTGACAGCCTGAATCTTTCCCGCACCCAGGCTATTGTTTCTTCCGGCGAACGAACTTTATCCTGATCATATCGATAGCCTTTTTTGACACTGCGAAATCTTATCCCGGAATCTGGCTTCATAGAATAGAATCCTCCACAATCTGAATCAATCTCTCACCGTAATGGCCTTTCTTAAAACTTACCGGAATGCCTTTTATCTGCTCGAGATCCTCCGGACGACGGGGCTTCATAATAGCAACTTTAACGATCACATCATCGGCCAGCACTCTGAAAGGAGCCCGGTCCCACTGCCTTGCCAGCTCGTCCCGAAAACGGTAAAGCCGTCGAACTATTCTCTTTTCTCTGTCTCCCAGCTCTCGATAACCGTTGATTCTCGTGTAACCACGTTCCGAAAAAGAACGCTTCGGCACAATACGGTTTGCAACACTACGGGAAAGTTCATAGGCCCTTTCTAAAAGCCCCCGCTTTTCAAGCTCTTCCTTCATCCGAGCTGCAAGAGGTATCAGATAAAACACATCCACGGCCGCATAGATAAGCCAGTCTTCATCCAGAGGACGCCGGGACCAGTCGTGATGCTGTCCTTTCTTACTGATCGATATGTTAAAATAGCGGCTTAAAAGAAAGGCTAGTCCCCTCCTTTTTATTCCAAGAAGCTGAGCAGCTATAGAAGTATCAAAAACGCCGGCAAAAGAAAGACCAAAATCGTGCTTGAGCCCGGAAATATCGTTTACTCCGTGATGCAGTATCTTTTCTATGCCCGGATCGGAAAAAATTTCTCCCAGAATGGAACAGGCTTTCACGCTCAACGGATCAATGATATAATTCTTTGCTCCGTCGGAAAGCTGGATGAGGCAGGTTTTTTCGTAATACGCATAGAAGCCGTTAGATTCCGTATCTACGGCAATTTCTTTCTTGCCTCTGAGTTTTCTTGCAAGGGAGCGCAACTGATCATCGGTTGTGATGATTTCAATATGCTCCAGGGGGGGAGGAAAAACAGCCGATGAGCCGACGCAACAAGGACCGTCATTCGGGGAGTAATTCGTCTTCATACAGTTCAGATCCCTTCTATGCCCCTTTTGAGAAGCTGAAAGAAAAATTCCTGTCTGGCAAAAAACAAGCCAGAAACATTGCTATTAAAACCATATCTGAACCCCAAGCGCAAGCTTACTGTAAGCCGCCTGAGCCATCTGACGAAATGCTATTCGCAGAAGCCATGAAAGACGTTGCCCCTCTGAAAAAAAACGAGGACGAACCGGAGCGAATCCCACCACCCCGTCCCACGGATAGGGCTCCTCAATACTTTGCAATATCGGAACTTGAGGCCTATAACGAACTTCTCGAATTAACCTCTGGCAACACAACCTTCGATCTTTATTATTCTGACGAATATGTCGAAGGAGCCGTGCAGGGTGTTTCATCGCAGATACTTAGAAAATTACGGCGGGGCGAATTCAGTTATCAGGACTATCTTGACCTGCACGGCTACACAAAGCGGGAGGCTCAACAAAAAGTCATAGCATTCGTAGAAAGAGCCTATCTCAGGGGGGATAGATGCGTGCTCATCATCCCCGGACGGGGGTTAAACTCTGCGGATAAAAAGCCGGTTTTAAAGGACGGACTGATTCGCTGGCTGACTCAATACCCGCTCAGAAACATCGTTCTTGCGTTTTCTGCGGCAAGATCCTGTGATGGAGGACTGGGTGCATTTTACGTTCTTCTCCGGAGAGTCAAACAGAAAGGGCGATTTTCCATCCGGAATTTTCCTCTTGTGTAGGTGCCAGCAGCGACGGACATGCCGCGAAGGACCACCGTTTTTCACCGTCACTACGAGGCCACGAAGTGGCCGTGGCAATCCCACCCTTGCTTCCTTATGAGATTGCTTCGCTTCGCTCGCAATGAC
>CAZWJX010000194.1:0-3549 GCA_964634695.1 uncultured Syntrophobacterales bacterium
CAGCGAGCTCGTTTACTCTCTGTTCAGTTTTCTTCTGAGCTTCAGCGAGTTCAGCGACGGCTTGTTCAAGTCTTGTGAGCCTTTCTTCACTCTTTTTCTGAGCTTCAGCGAGTTCAGCGACGGCTTGTTCAAGTCTTGTAAGCCTTCCTTCACTCTTTTTCTGAGTTTCAACGAGTTCACTTACAGTGTGTTCAGTCCTTCTTTGAGCTTCTGCAAGTTCGTTTAAGCGTTGTTCAGTATCCTTTTGAATCTCAACGATTTGGTGTAACTGTGCCTCGGTTCTTTTTTGAACTTCAACGAGTTCCGAAACGTCGTTTTTGAGTTCTAAAAAATCTTCACGTCTTACTACCTCCCCAAGACGCTTTTCAAGAACCTTAAGAACTTTGATGAAGGCCTGCTTAAGCGAGGGATCTAGTTCTTCAAGAGTTTCTATCAACTCGATATTAAGGATCATACTGTTAATGCCTCGGTCTCTGCTGATTTCTCACCTGTAGTCCGAACATAAGCATACCAACAAATGTTATCTCGTCAAGCGCTTCGTGGTCGTATAAGATCTATTGGAAAAGCATGAGAGAAATTGGCATTCTATTGTAAAAATTTTGTAACATTAAAATAGTTTCGTAACAGGGACGATGACTTCTGAAAGAACTGCAGGAGTTATTTAATGAAGGATAAAATTCTGGTAATAGAAGACGACGAAGATATTCTGAATCTCGTTTCGTTCCAGCTGGAATCCAATCAGTTTGTTGTGAAGAAAGCCCAAAGCGGCGCTGAAGGCCTTGAACTGGCATGGAAAGAGCATCCAGATCTGATAATTTTGGATATTATGCTTCCCGATATGGATGGTTTTGAAGTTTGCAAGCGTCTCAGAAGAAATAGTGATACTATGCATATACCTATTTTAATGCTCACAGCAAGGAGTGAAGAGATCGATCGAGTGCTTGGGTTTGAGCTTGGGGCGGATGATTATGTAGTAAAACCCTTCAGTCCCAGAGAATTAGTTTTGCGAATAAAAGCTATTTTGAAACGCAGACAATCCTTCCCAGAAAATCTCAAGATCTGGCAGCGTGAAGGTCTGGTCTTTAATATTGAATCTCATGATCTTATGGTGGACGGTATTTCAACATCTCTTACCGCCACAGAGTTCAACCTGCTACTAACTTTTATTCGTAATGAAGGGAGAGTTCTCACTCGCGAAATTCTTCTGGATCGAGTTTGGGGATACAGCTTTGAAGGTTATGCCAGAACGGTTGATACTCACATAAGGAGGTTAAGGAAAAAGCTGGGATCCTACGGAAATTGGATACAGACGGTAAGAGGATTTGGATATAAGTTTGAACCAACGTCACGGAGTAATAAGTGATTTTTAGAAAACCTTCCCCTTTTCAAGCAAAACTTATCGCTTATTTCTGGCTTGTATCAACTATTGCCTTTTTATGTGCTGGCTATTTCTACAAAGTCACAATAAACAAGGTTCTGACCGAAGAAGCTTTTCAAGAAGCCAGAGACAAACTGGATACAATGGTTACTTTACTGCGGAAAAATCAACCATTTGATAATCTCAATTCATTTTACGAATGGCTTAAAGAAAACGGTTTACTATTTAGAGCTCGTTTCACTTACATAGAAGCCTCAGGAAAAGTGCTGGCCGATTCTGAAGTGGCGTTTGATAAAATTGAATCTCTGGAAAACCATCTTTATAGAGAAGAGATTCAGGAGGCTCTTAAAACTGGTGTTGGAAAATCAACTCGTTACAGTGCCACAATCAAACGTGATCTTATGTATGTCGCAAAACGATGTGATGTTTCTGTAGGCAATTCATCTTATGAAGGCTTCCTGAGAATAGCATTAATATCCCAAAAGGATAAAACATCATTGCACGATCTGTTTCCTTTGTTTGTAGCTTCTTTTTCGGCGACATTTATTTTTGTATGTGTCATGGCTTTATGGATTACAAAAAGGCTCTACTCATATCTGGACGAGATACTCAGGTTTGCCGATGATATCGCTAAGGGTAATATAAGAAGGAGATTGATCGCTACGCCGAATGATGAATTTCCGGAATTATTAACCGCTATCAATTCAATGGCAGATGCAATAGAAAGTCAGCTAAGTCAATTGACCGAGACCAAAGAGACTCTAACCATAGTCCTGCAAGGAATGGGCGACGGTGTTTTGGTGCTAGATAAGTGGGGCAAGATCCGCATGGTAAATCCTTATATGTTTAAGCACATCATTGGTGAAGGAACTTCTTGGGAGGGGAGATATCCCATAGAGGTAATCCCGTCTATAGAATTTCAGGACGCTGTCAGAGATGTCATATATGGTAAATCAAAATCTCTCAAATTGAAGGTCTCGTTAAGAGATGAGGAAAGCGTCTATGATGTAACCATCGCTCGACTGGAAAGGGAAAGGGATTTCTTCGGTGTGGTAGCTGTATTCCACGATGTATCCGAAATGATGCGCATAGAAAAGGTAAGAAGAGATTTTGTGGCCAACGTCTCCCATGCCCTTCGAACTCCTCTTACCTCTATTAGGGGTTACGCTGAAGCTTTAATGGATACTCTTCCTGCAGAAGAGAGTTTCGCCCAAAGCAGAACCTTTCTGGGAATTGTTTTAAAAAACGCCGAATACATGATGAAGTTGGTTGAAAGGTTATTAAAACTTGCAGAAGTTGAGGCTGCCAGTTGGGTTAAATACTTTAAGCCTGTTAACCTGGCCGAAGTCGCGGCAGAAGCCTGGGATGTTTGTCGTCCCATGGCTTTGGGTAAAAAGGTAGAACTCGAAAAATCTTTTACCGCATCGTCATTTATGGTAAACGGATATAGGGAACAACTGCTCACGGTTTTCCAGAATCTATACGAAAATGCTTTAAGATATCAACCCAGCGGAGTCCCCTTAAAGCTATCCATCAGTTCTTACGGAGACGAAGAAATTCTGGTGTGTCTTGAAGACAAAGGTCCTGGGATAGATAAAGCTCATAGAGAGAGAATCTTTGAAAGATTTTATCGGGTTGAAAGAGGCTCTAAAAAGGAAAAAGATGCTTTGCAAATGGGACTGGGGCTTGCTATTTGCAAGCATATAGTGAAGAACCATGGTGGGAAAATATGGGTTGAAGGAGAAAAGGGAGCTCGTTTTTGTTTTACGCTGCCAAAAATTTAATAGAAAAGGGAAAAACTTATATGCCTGAAATTGTCAGATCCAAGTATGTGAGAGAACTGGAAGAGTTAAAGCAAGAAGTTTTAAAAATGGGGCTCTTTGCTCTGGATGCCTTAAAAAACGCCATTATGGCTTTTCTAAGCTATTCCCTAGACGAAGCCCGAAAGGTTATCGAGCAGGATGTTATTGTCGATCGATGGGAAGTGGACATAGATCGTCGAGCTCTAAATCTTCTTGCGCTGGAACAACCCGTTGCCAAAGATTTAAGGCTAATAGTAGCATGTCTTCGCATGAACGCTGAGATTGAGCGCATAGGGGATCAGGCAGTTAATATTGCTCAGAGAACTGTTCGGCTTGCCAAACTACCCCCTGTATGCCAGCCCCCACCTT
>CAZWJX010000194.1:3559-3856 GCA_964634695.1 uncultured Syntrophobacterales bacterium
GATGAGGATGTTGAACTGGCAAGGCATGTATGTGCTATGGATGATGAAGCTGATAATGCCAATTTTGCTGTGATGAGAGATTCTCTGACTTATATGACTAATCATCCAACATGCGTAGAACAGGCTCTTCAGACTGTAATAGTGGCAAGGTGTCTGGAAAGATCGGCCGATATTGCTACAAATATAGCAGAAAACGTTATATTCATCGTGGAAGGAAAAAACGTTAAACACCTATTTGCCGACAAAGAAAAGGAAAAGACGAAGAAGCATTGGGATGTTTAGGGACACGTGGTGGAT
>CAZWJX010000195.1:0-3844 GCA_964634695.1 uncultured Syntrophobacterales bacterium
CGCAATGACAAGGGAAAGAACAACAAAGAGATTGCTTCGCTTCGCTCGCAATGACGAGATTGCTTCGTCGCTTCGCTCCTCGCAATGACACAAAAAAGAGTCATTGCGAGGCCACGAAGTGGCCGTGGCAATCTCACAAAAATACAATGACGAGATTGCTTCGCTTCGCTCGCAATGACGAGATTGCTTCGTCGCTTCGCTTCGCTCGCAATGACACGGAGGATAACGAGAGATTGCTTCGCCCTCACTTCGTTCGGGCTCGCAATGACACAGTAGGGACAGGCCACTGGCCTGCCCATGATGGGCTGAATAATTACTCATGCCGTAGAGCCTCGATAGGATCCAGTTTTGCGGCACGCCTTGCAGGAACGAAGCCAAATATTACTCCTATTGCAGCAGAAAACAAAAAGGCCAGGAAATTGATTCCGGGCTGAAAGCTATAGGGAACTTTCATTGCGTGAGTCAGTCCTATGGATGCTCCTACGGCAATCAAAATGCCAATAATGCCTCCAAAAGCTGACAGAGCAACGGCTTCGATCAGAAACTGAAACAGCACTTCCTCCTCTGTAGCACCAATGGCAAGGCGTAACCCGATCTCGCGAGTCCTTTCCGTGACAGAAACAAGCATGATGTTCATGATCCCTACACCTCCCACCAGAAGGCTCACCGCCGCAACAGATCCAAGAAGAGTCGTGAGAAGTTCAGTAGTGCTTGTGAGCATTTTGGTAATTTCCTTCATATCCGTCACGCTGAAATTATCTTCATCGCCCGGCCTTAGATGCCTCCTTTCCCGCATAAGCATTGTGATGCTTTCCTGACCCTTTTCTGTAGGCACTCCATCCTGAAGAGACACCATAATAATTCCCACATTCTGGTTGCCTGATACTCGCCGCTGGAAAGTCCTCAGCGGTATTGCAACAAAATCATCCTGATCGATACCGGTTGCGGTCTGTCCCTTTGCCTCCAGAATGCCAATCACCTGACATGAAAATTTCTGAAGCCTTACAAGCTCCCCCAGAGCATTCATCGGTCCAAAAAGCATCTTTCTTACCGTCTCGCCGAGAATACATACCGACGCACCACTTTTCATTTCGCTTTCGTCGAAGAGCCTCCCCTCCTTGATGCGCCTGTTGGTCACGGTAAAGTAATCGTTCGTCGTCCCGTTAACCTGAGTTGTCCAGTTCTGATTGCCATAAACTACCGTAACAGCCTGACTTGAAACAGGTGCTACAGCCGAAACACCCGAAACGTCTCTCGCAATAGCTTCTGCATCATCTTCCTTGAAGGGGATGTTTGCTCCGAAGGGTTGTCCGTGTCCAAATCGCTTCCCCTGAGTAATAATCAGCACGTTGGTTCCCATACTGGCAATCTGCTGGCGGATCTGTTCTGTAGCTCCTCTTCCCACCGTAACCATTGTTATAACGGCCGCAACACCTATAACGATACCGAGAATGGTCAGAAAGGATCTCATGATGTTACGCCTGATTTCTCGTAAGGCAACCTTAAGCATGCTGTAAATCATGCCTTATTACCCCCATTGGTTTCGTCTGATACGACCTGCCCGTCAAAAAAGCGTATTATGCGCCCTGCATAGACCGCCATGTCAGGATCATGAGTGATCATTACAACCGTAATGCCGTGATCTCTGTTAAGAACCGTGAGAAGCTTCATAATTTCATGGCTCTGGACGGAATCGAGATTCCCGGTCGGTTCGTCAGCAAGAATGACCGAAGGCCTCGTTACGATCGCCCGTGCGATTGCAACCCGCTGCTGCTGTCCTCCCGACAGTTCCGCAGGCGTATGAGTCTCCCAGCCAGAGAGTCCAACTATTGCCAGGGCTTCGGCGGCTCGAGCTTTACGTTCCCGCGCCGGAATTCCCTGATAAACTAGCGGAAGTTCAACGTTTTCAAGAGCGGTCGTGCGTCCAAGAAGGTGAAATCCCTGAAAGACAAAACCCAGATGGTATCGGCGAAGAAGAGCTCTCTGATACCGGCTCATACCGGCAACATTAACGCCCTTGAAAAGATACTCACCCGATGTGGGCGTATCAAGACATCCCATGATGTGAAGACAGGTTGACTTTCCGGATCCGCTCGGTCCCATGATGCTCACAAATTCGCCTTCTTCAATCCGGAGATTCACTCCACGAAGAGCCTGGACGGCAGCCCTACCGGTACCGTAGATTTTCGTTACAGACCTGAATTCGATAAGCATGACGATTATCTCTTGCTAAGATTTTTTCTTACTGTAAACTGCGTCGACCACAACATCGGTGTCGGGCTTTAAATCCCCGCCCGTAATTTCGGTCAAAACACCGTTTGTTGCACCCGTTATGACCGTTACCGCCTTCAGCTTACCGTTCTCAAGCACCCAGATTTTCTTTTCTCGCAGAGATGACGCCATTGTGGAACCTGCCGGTCTTACCGGAGACCCCCCACCCGCGCTTCGGCCGGGAAATCTCGGAAGAAGCTTTCCTACGAGCCCTGAACCGGAAGAATAAGCCGCCGGCTTTGGCTGAGCATCCGGCGGTGAAAACCTGAAAGCCGCACTCGGAACAACCAGCGCATCCTTTACTTCCTGCACCACGATGCGAGCCGTAGCGGTCATACCAGGTCTGAGCGCCAGATCTTCGTTATTCACATCCAGAATCGCTTCGTAGGTGACGACTCCAGAAACGGTCGTAGAGGCGTATCTAACCTGTTTGACCACCGCCTTGAATTCCCGGTGTGGATAAGCATCCACGGTAAACGTTGCTTCCTGTCCTTCCTTCACCTTGGAAACATCCGCCTCATCCACGTTGACGTGAAGATCCATCTTCGTAAGATCTTCTGCCAGCACAAAAAGTTCCGGAGTCTGGAACGATGCCGCAACGGTTTGCCCCGGTTCGACTTTGCGGTTAAGCACCACGCCGTTTATGGGAGAGCGTATAAAGGATTTGGAAAGATCGGTTTCGATGGATTGAATGGTTGCCTTCGCCTGAGACACGGCAGCCTTTGCACTTGCAAGATCAGCCTGTGCCCGTTCATAGGCAGCCTCCGCCGCGTCCATTTCCGTTTGAGACGGAACCTTGCCGCCACTGAGAGTTCTGGCATGCTGAAGTTGGGCAAGTTTTGTTCGCGTTTCCTTCACCGTTGCCTGAGCCTGCAATACTTTCGCTTGAGCCGACTCCAGAGTCGCTTTGGCCTGAGCAAGTTGAGCCTCTAGCTTTGAGGTATCGAGCTTTGCCAGCACCTGCCCTTTCTTCACGCGGTCGTTGTAGGTAACTTCGACGCTTTTGATAATACCCGAAAGCTCACTACCCACACTTACCGTGTTCGTTGGTTGAAGAGTCCCCGTGGCGGTTACGATCACGGTAAAGCCTCCAATGACCGCCTTTTCCGTGATGTACTTCGGACCTGAATTAGAGCCAGAGGAACGATTTACGATAATTCCCGCAATGACAATAATCACTGCAAGGGCTAACAGTAGCCACTTTCGCCTTTTCCAGCGATAGTAAGGGCTGGCCAGCGAAACAATTTCTGACACTTCGGGTTTTCTTCTGTCTTCACTCATTTTATGCATCCTCGTCCTGATCTTGAATAAATGACAAGCAACTTTGTGTCATTACGAGTCCTTGTAGTTACTTTATGAGTCATTGCGAGGAGCGAAGCGACGAAGCAATCTCTGAGATTGCCACGGCTGCCTTGCGGCAGCCTCGCAATGACGTAAAAAGGTGTCATTGCGAGCCCGAGCGCAAGCGAAGGGCGAAGCAATCTCTCGTTATCCTCCCTTGTGTCATTGCGAGCGAAGCGAAGCAATCTCGTTATTGCTTTTTAATGAGATTGCCACGCGCCCTTCGGGCGCT
>CAZWJX010000196.1:0-3827 GCA_964634695.1 uncultured Syntrophobacterales bacterium
TCTTTGTTGTGGCAAAAAAGAGATTGCCACGGCCACTTCGTGGCCTCGCAATGACTGATTCGGTAGAGATTGCCACGCGCCTTTCCGGTGCTCGCAATGACGCTTCTTGGCTGTCATTATAGCCCGCACACCTTCCATGATTTCTTTGTAAATAAAAACCGAATGGTGTGGTGACAGTGACTTTCAATTTCATAAATCGTGGTATAAAGCTTGTTGCGATTCTAAAAAGATAACCCAGCGGAGCAAGGACTGTATCATGAATATGAATGATCTGGCAGTGACGGGCTACAACCTGATCTGGTATATTTTCAAGCCTTTTTGGTGGTCGTTGTCTGTTCTTTGTCCAGCCCCTTTCCGTGATCTGTCAACAAGCTCGTCTGAAAGAACCATGCGAAACCTGCATCTAAAAGCCAGACTGGGCATGATGATAGAAAATCTAGCCCTGACTAAACCTGGGGCTCTGTGGATACATGCGTTATCGGCGGGAGAGGTTCTTTCCGCTCTACCCCTTGCTAAAACTCTTTGTTCCATAAGAAAGCACGCCGGAATAACTCTTCCCCTGATAATGTCGGCTTCGACTCTTTCCGGATTTAACATACTGACATCAAGTGGACTTTCTCTGGACGAGGCTTTCATAATGCCACTGGATGCCCCATGGCTTATGACGAAACTTGTTAACCGTATTCGCCCTTCAATCTTTGTTCTCATTGAAGGAGACGTGTGGCCGAACTTGCTTCGGTCGCTAAAGTCCGTAGGAACAAGATGTTTTCTCGTGAACGCAAGAATGTCTCCCGCATCTTTCCTTGGTTACAAGAGGTTAAACAAGCTGGGGATAAATATCTTCAGCTATTTTGACGCGATATTTCTTGCGTCTCCGAATATGCGAAGATTTTACTGTGAATTTGTCGATGAGTCTAAAGTCTTTTTCTTGGGAAATTTGAAATGGGATGCCGCCAGAGAAAAAGCTGTTCCAGTGGAAGAAAGATCAACAATTATGGAAGAACTGGGAATAGCCGAAAATACGCCAGTGTGGATAGCAGGAAGTGTCCACGCTGGCGAGGAAGAGGCAATTCTGAGAGCGCATAAAAAGATTCTTTCCAGAATTCCTGATGCGATTTTAATGCTGGCTCCCCGAAACGTTCCGGGGGATGTGGAAAGGTTTGAAAAGGTCTGCACAAGAATGGGGTTTACAGTTGTGAAACGGTCGGGGGGAGAAAGGGTTTCACGGCCGGCCACGGTATACCTTATTGATACTCTGGGCGAATTGATGCGATTTTACAGTATAGCCAATGTGGCCTTCGTTGGCGGAAGCCTCATCCCCAAAGGTGGACATAACCTTATGGAGCCGGCAATATACGGTATTCCCGTATGTTGGGGGCCTTACGTCTTTAATTTTCAGGACATAGCCGAAAATCTGGAAAATTCAGAGCAGGGCGCTGAAGTGAATGGGCGGACTCTTCCGGATTTTATTCTCCAGCGTTTGCTTGCAACTCAATCTCTTCATGGAAGCAGTCGTCCTTCCAGGAGCTTATTTAATTCGGGATCACCTACTGTTAACGTACTATCAGAGATTTTCAATATGGTGCTGAGCCTGTTCTAAAAAACTGACTTAATGGATGACAACAGGTGTATTTCATGTAGAGCTTAGACGGGTAAAGGAAAGTCATTGCGAGGCCGCCCTTTCCTGTTGCGTCATTGCGAGCGTCCGAAGGGCGCGTGGCAATCTCAAGAGATTGCTTCGTCGCTTCGCTCCTCGCAATGACGCAGGGGAAGGACAAATAGAGATTGCTTCGCCTTCGCTTCGCTCGCAATGACACACTGATGAGATTGCTTCGCCTTCGCTTTGCTCCGGCTCGCAATGACACAAGGGAGAGTCATTGCGAGGCCACGAAGTGGCCGTGGCAATCTCTTCCTATTTTTACCCGATACGCATAAACCAGCTTTTATCTTTACCACAATTTGGACAAGTGTCAGGACAGATGCCATCTTCAATCCAGCCGCAATGGCTGCAAACGTAATAGACCGTCATACGTTCGGCAAGCATATGATCAAGAGCGTATTTATAGAGCTTTCCATGACGTTCTTCGGCATTCCTTGCAGCGGTAAACCACCAGATAGCCGCTTTGTCCTCGTCCCTCCATGCCTGTTTCAACATCTCAGGGTAAGCCAGTTCACTAACAAAGGTTTCGTTTTCAAAGGACCGTTTCAGATTTTCTTCCGTTGTGCCCACACCTTCAATAAGAGAAAAATAGTTTCGCGCATGAACGGCTTCAGCTTCAGCCACGGCTCGAAAAAGCAAAGCTATGTGGGGATACCCCTCTTCTTCAGCTTTCCTGGCAAAATTAAGAAGCCTGAAATAAGCTTTAGCTTCGCCTATAAAAGCTTTTTCTAGATTCTTACGAGTTTCGGTTTCAACAACGCTCATAGTTTTTTCAGTTCCTCTTCTGGCATACTAAAAGTGTGCTCAGGTCCCGGGAAAATTCCATTTTCTACCTCCTGCTTGAACTGCTCCAGAGCTTTCAACATTCTCTGTCCCAAAAGGTCGTATTGCTTCACAAACCTGGGGACGAAGCGATCGAAAAGGCCTACCATGTCGTGGAGGACCAGCACCTGTCCATCGCAATTAGCCCCGGCTCCTATGCCGATAGTGGGAATGGGAACGGCATCGGTAATACGCTCGGCAATCGGGGCTGGAATAGCTTCAAGAACGATGCTAAAACAGCCTGCATCGGCGAGAGCGAGCGCGTCATCGATCAGCCGTTTTGCCGCTTCAGCAGTTTTCCCCTGAACTCTGAAACCGCCAAGCTGGGCTATGCTCTGAGGAGTAAGCCCGATGTGTCCTTGAACCGGGATTCCCGCATTTACTATGGCTCTAATCTGATCAATCACGGAAGTCCCGCCTTCGAGCTTAACAGCCTGCGCCCGACCTTCCTTGAGAAACCTGCCGGCATTAATCACCGCCTGTTCAATGCTTGCTTGATAGGACATAAAAGGCATATCGCCTATAACGAGCGCTCGTTGCACTGCTCGAGCCACGGCTTTTGTGTGGTGAAGCATTTCTTCCATGGTTACAGACAGAGTGTCCTCATGTCCGAGCATCACCATGGCAAGGGAATCTCCCACCAGCACCATGTCAATACCACTTCGATCAACCCAGACTGCCGTGGCGTAGTCGTAGGCAGTAACCATAGTAAGTTTTCTCTGACCCTTGGAAGCAATTACATCCGGAACTGTTACTTTCTTCATCGTTTTGCCCCTGCTTGTTCCACGTATCGGATTAATTCAGCCAAATTTGCGCTCTTGACTTTTCGATAAAGTGAAAAATATCATTGGTTAGTGGTTACAGTAAAGTTAAAAAAATATATTATACATCACAAAACTAATAATTGGAGTTATACGCCATGAAAAAATTGCATTTAATCGGTCTGGTCAGTCTTTTTATGTTGGTAACTATGGTGTGGCCGGGCGTTGTATACTCTCAATCAGAAAAAATTATCCTCTATCCAGTTCCTCAGGAATTCTTGTCAACAAGCGACTTCTTATCCCATTTTCATAGCCAGCCTCGGTCGTCAATATTGGTCAGAGATATTTTGTCTTCCCTATCACCAGGAGATCGAGCTGTTATGATCGTGGGAGGTGAACGTCTTGACGTGATCACTACCGGTATGAAAAGAAGAATCGATGGGTTGTTAACAGCTAAAAAATGTGTTGACTTTAGTATAGGAATATATTCATATATACTCACTATGAAGCTGAGCGAATGGGCGAAACGGAAGGGAATATCATACATGACCGCCTGGCGGATGTGGAAAACCGGAAAACTACCG
>CAZWJX010000197.1:0-3805 GCA_964634695.1 uncultured Syntrophobacterales bacterium
CGACCCCTAGTAAAACGCGCTCTTTTGACTCGTTATACTGGAGCAGGTCGGGGGTATTCCTGGGCGTTTAGTCAACCCGTCGCTATGGTTATCATCTACTATTTGGTTTGTTCTCTCGTGTTTCGGCTGTCTTTGAAAGGATCTTCGTACAATTTCTTTGAATTCCTCGTATGTGGATTGCTTCCCTGGCTTGCTTTCAGTGAAAGTGTTTCACGGTCGTGTAACGCTATCGTTGAACAGGGCTATATGGTGAAGAAGGTTTTTTTCCCGTCCGAGATTCTGGTGCCTGTGGTTGTTCTGAGTAGCATGACACACCTTATGGTGGGTTGCGGAGTGTTTGTTGTCTACGTTTTTCTAGCGAAGCTCCACGTTCTCAAAACATACTGGTGGCATCTGCTTTTGCTACCTCTTCCCTTTGCTTTGCAGCTGATGTTTTCTGTGGGGTTGGGTTGGTTTGTCGCGGCTATAAACGTTTTCTGGAGAGATGTGGGGCATGTCCTCTCTCTTGCGATTACTGTATGGTTTTACACCACGCCAATAGTTTATCCCTACGATCTCGTGCCCGAAGTTTTCAAAGTCCCTACCAACCTGAATCCTCTTTTTTGCCTGATTGAAAGTTATCGGTGGGTTTTGCTAGGGGATGGTCGATTTGGTGTGGAGCATGGACTTTATCTGTTCGTTGTTTCGCTGGCTTTTTATGTTTTTGGAGGATTTATCTTTGGAAAGCTCAAAGAAGATTTCGCTTCTGTTCTCTAATCTGGTTCGTAAAGTTTTCGTTTCAGACAGAGGTAAAACCGGGAATGTTACTGGCCTGTGACAATAGAGCTTTGATAGAGCCTCGACGTAGAAAGGGAGAGTCGCTTCTTCCATCAAGGGCTTTAATCATTATTGTGCCTGAAGATCTGGAGGAATTTGTATCGCTTCTTAACTGTCGCCGTTCGAGAAGTTTGTTTTTGAGCAACGTTTACCAGCCTGAAAACCATGAAGAATTTTGTATAGTTGGGCCCCTTCTAGGAGCTCCACAGGCGGCCATGGTTATTGAAAAACTTGTTGTACTTGGTGTTCGTGAAATCGTCGCTTTAGGGTGGGCCGGCTCCCTTCAGGACTACGTAAAGATAGGGGACGTGGTTGTTCCAACGGGAGCTTATTCGGAAGAGGGAACTACGGCGCATTATTTACCATCGGATTCCCTGCCCAGAATGATTTTACCCTGTCAGGCACCAATCGGAATATCTACATTGGTGGACAAGCTTGTTTTAAGTGGGCTTAATGTGCATAAAGGTTTTGTGTGGACAACAGATGCTCCTTATCGCGAAACCGTTGGCAAGGTGCTTTTTTATCAAAATAGAGGCGTGCTGGCCGTTGATATGGAGACTTCTGCGTTATTTGGGGTGGCAAGGTTTAGAGGAGTATCTCTTGGAGTTTTATTGATGATATCGGACAACCTTAGTCGACTGAAATGGAAACCCGGTATGAAGTCAGACGAGTTTTCACGGACCAGGAAAATCCTGTTAAAGAGCTTAAGTGATTTTATTGAGGAGCAGATAAGCGTCGAACAGTAGATTGTTTTTTGCTAAAATCAATTAATCGATTCAGCGCTTTATTTAACCTTTTCTGCTCGACGGGAGAAATTGACGCATGGAAGACTTGAAAGCAATAAAAGAGCGCATAGAGGCCTTAAGAAAAGAAATAGCTCTTCACAATTACTATTATTATGCCCTTGATCGTCCAATCATAAGCGATGAAGAATATGATGCGCTCTTTAGAGAGCTGGAACGATTGGAGAAGGCCTATCCCCAGTTTATTACTCCCGACTCTCCGACTCAGAAAGTCGGCCATCCCCCGCTAGAAGAGTTCCAGCCCTTTGAACACACGGTTCCCATGCTGAGTCTGGAAAACGCCATGACGGAGGAAGAGGTTCTTCAGTTCGACAGACGAGTTCGGAAAGTCCTGGAGAGTGCTATTTCTAAAACCGACACAGAGAATTTATACGTAGTGGAACCAAAGATTGATGGCGTTGCGGTAGAGATTATCTATGAAAACGGTGTTTTCGTCGCTGGTGGGACAAGAGGGGATGGCAGAGTAGGAGAGGACGTAACGCCAAATATTAAGACGGTGCGAGGACTGCCGTTACGTCTTATACCTTTTGATGGAGCTCCCGATCCACCTTTATTCCTCTCCGTCAGAGGCGAAGTTTACATGGATAAGAGGGATTTCCAGAAGATTAACGAAGATCAAAAAGCAAAAGGGCTTCCTACTTTTGCTAATCCTCGAAATGCAGCCGCCGGATCTCTCAGACAGTTGGATTCGTCAATAACGGCTCAGCGCAATTTGAAGATTTTCTGTTACGGTATCGGCAGAGTGCAGGGGCTGGAAGTGTCTACTCACTGGGAAGTGTTAAATCTTTTGAAGCGGTGGGGACTTCCGGTAAATCCCCTGAGTAAACCCTGTAGCTCCATTCGTGATGCTTTGGTCGTTGCTCATGAGTTGAGAGATCAACGCCATGATCTTCCTTATGAAATAGATGGAGCCGTCATAAAAGTAAACAATCTTGAGTTTCAGCGACTTCTGGGCGAGACTACGAGGAGTCCTCGATGGGCAATAGCGTATAAATTTTCAGCTTATCGTGCCGAAACGAGGATCCAGAACATAAGAGTCCAGGTCGGCAGAACGGGAGTTTTAACCCCTGTTGCCGAACTTGATCCGGTAACCATCGGTGGCGTAGTGGTGCGTAATGCAACGCTTCATAATTACGACGAGATCGTGCGCAAGGATATTCGTATTGGTGATTGGGTGATTGTCCAGCGGGCCGGCGATGTCATTCCAGAAGTTGTTGAGGTTATCGCGGAAAGACGAACGGGTAGCGAGCGGGAATTCGTCATGCCGTCTGTCTGCCCTGTATGTGGAGCCGATGTGGTGCAAAAGCCAGGAGAGGTGGCTCATAGATGCTCCAATCCCAGATGTCCTGCCAGAATCAAAGCATCTATTATACACTTTGCCAGTCGTGAGGCTATGGATATTGAAGGGTTGGGTGAAAAGACTGTGGATTTGCTTGTGGACAGAGGGCTCTTATCTTCCGTTCCTGATATTTACGCCCTCAAGAAAGAAGATCTTGTGAATCTTCCGGGTTTTGGAAATCTTTCCGCTGAAAATCTCATAAACGCCATCGAGAAAAGCAAGAATACAACGCTGGAGAGGTTTATATTTGCTCTTGGTATTCCATATGTTGGACGTTACACAGCCAGACTGATAGCCGAGAATTTCCCGTCGATTGATATGATCATGAATGTCAGAAAAGAAGATCTTATGGCCATTCCCGGCATTGGAGAAAAAGTGGCAGGTGCTGTTGTCGAGTATTTTGCCGATCCGGATCACCGTGAGATGGTTCGTAAATTGCTTGAGGCCGGCATTGTGATGAGGGGGGCCGAGGGGTATGAAGTAGAGAAATTAGGTGAAGAGTCCTTTTTCCGGGGGAAAACTGTGGTTTTTACGGGAGCACTATCTTCCATGACTCGTGATCAGGCTGAGGAATTGGTGACAAAGATGGGCGGGAAAGTGTCGAAAAGTGTGAGCAAAAATACCGACATTGTTGTGGTTGGAGAAAATCCTGGGTCAAAATATCAAAAAGCCGTATCCTTGGGAGTCAAGATAATTACGGAAAGCGAATTTCTAGAACTCGTGAAACGCTAGCCGGAGGGATGACAAATGAAGAAAAGAGTTCATGTGTGGATTGACGGGCGAGTTCAGGGAGTGTTTTTCAGAGCTTATATGAGGGATATGGCTAATAAGGAGGGCGTTTTCGGTT
>CAZWJX010000198.1:0-3799 GCA_964634695.1 uncultured Syntrophobacterales bacterium
TAACTTTTCTTTCCAGATTTAATGAATCTTCTTCCGTTCATGCGGTAAGCTGGCTGGGTAAGGCTCTGGATCGGGTTTACGACAAAGTCCCTGTTGAGTTGTACTCTACCGGTCAATCTCCAATAAGATCGGCCTTTCCCGTTGCTTATGTGGAACGTTAAGTGAAATTAAAAAACCCTGTCCGGCTGGAGGGGGAAAGCCGAACAGGGCCAGGAGGGGTTAGGAGAAGGCGACCAACGCCATCCTGATTATCTTTCATATACCAGTTGCTTTCAGAGTTCAAGCCTTTTGAAAGGGATTTTGTGAATTTTTTTTTATAAGAATGTTTCGATATTGTGAGCAAGCGGTTTTAAAGGATTGAAAAATGTTAGATCTGGTTCCTGTTGCTGCTGGAATCATAATTAAGGATGGAAAAATCTTTATTGCCAGACGATCTAGACCCGGTGATCCCCTTGCCAGCACATGGGAGTTTCCGGGAGGTAAAATTCGCCCGGGAGAGTCACCAGAGGAGTGCCTGAAACGAGAGCTTTTCGAGGAATTGAACATAACCGTTGAAGTCCGTGAGTATGTGGGGGAATGCATTTATCACTATCCCCATGTATCTATCCGGCTGATGGCCTACAGGTGCTCCTGGGTAAGTGGAGAACTGAAGCTCACCGAACATGAAGCTTTTGCCTGGGTGTCTCCCGGTGACCTTGCCGGTTACAACCTGTCTCCAGCAGACATGATCATCGCCGAAAAACTTGTTCATAATCAAGGCTCGCAATGACAATATCGGATGTCATTGCGAGCCCGAACGAAGTTAGGGCGAAGCAATCTGTTAGTGTGTGTCATCGTATATCGCACTCGTCTAGTGTATCATATTCGTGTATCATACCATAATGGAGAATAAAGGAGGAGTAAGAAGAGAAGGACAGAAAGAGCGTTATGCCATTGCGAAGCCACGTTTTTCACCCTGTCATTGCGAGAGCACGAATTAGCAGGCGTGGTGATTGCTTCGCCTCCGGCTCGCAATGACGAGTGTGTGTCATTGCGAGCGCCCGAAGGGCGCGCGGCAATCTCTACCGAACCCGTCATTGCGAGGCCGCGAAGTGGCCGTGGCAATCTCATAAAAAAACAAAGACGAGATTGCTTCGTCGCTTCGCTCCTCGCAATGACGCCCCTTCCTCCGTCATTGCGAGGCTGCGAAGCAGCCGTGGCAATCTTTTTTTGCCAAAACAAAGAGATTGCTTCGCTTCGCTCGCAATGACGAGTGTGGATGTCATTGTGAGGCTGCCGCAAGGCAGCCGTGGCAATCCCATTGAAGAAGGACAACAATGATATTGCTTCGTCGCTCCCCGCCTCGCAATGACAGCGTTGAATGTCATTGCAATCTCAGGTTTAAATGGATTCAAATAGAGGTAAGCTCTCTCTGTCAGGCGTCCTGTATATATTGCCCTCACACGGCATACAGGAAGCTATGGAAGGGAAGGCTCATTTCTAAAGAGCTTTTTGAAAAGCTCGTGCCTATGTTTTCCAGAGCCGATCTGGTTTTTCTTCAGGGATGGGGCGAACCATTCCTGCATCCCGACTTCTTCGATTTTGTTCACAGGGCTAAAGATCAGGAAACTCTGGTTGGAACCACAACAAATGGTATGCTTATCACTAAAGACACGGCGAGGCGTATTGTTGATTCGGCGCTGGACATTATTTCTTTTTCGCTTGCGGCAAGTTCATCAAAAAACGACGTGGTTCGGCAGGGCACATCAATCGATCATGTGTTAAAGGCAATGGAATGGGTGAGAAACGAGCGTGAAAAACAGGGAGTCTTAAAACCGCGCATTCATGTATCCTATCTTCTTTTGAAATCGCTTGCTTCGGAACTCGAGGATTTACCGGAACTTGTGTCGAAAGCCGGAGCGGAAAAGATCGTTATCAGCACTCTTTCGTTGATTCCGGATGCCGATCTTGAAAAGGAAGCCTTTTCCTCACCGGTGGAATTAAGGGAGGCCATTTCTTTTATCACATCGAATCTCGGATCTGCCAGAGAAATAGAAATAGAGTTTGAAAACAAAATAGAATGGCTTCGAAAATCTTCTTCAGGAACGTTCCATTGTCCTGAAATACCCACGGAATCGTTCTTTGTTGGATCAGACGGACGTATTGCTCCATGTGTTTTTCTGGGGCTTCCGCTGAAAAGAACCATACATAACGTCGTATCGATGAGCTTCGGATCCCTGGCTTTCAGCGAGGTGGAAACAATCTGGCACAGGCCCAGTTATCAAGCTTTCCGTGAAGGTTTCGTGAAAGGTCCCTTACCCTTCCCGTGCGCCAGATGTGCCAGACTTAACACCACCTACTCCGCAGTAATGCCTGAAAAGCAACAGACCAATTCCTAGCAGTCCAATATCTCTTGCCACTTCAAGCCACATAGCGGTTGTGGAAACCGTTTCGATTTCCGTAGAAAAACAGCCACAGCTTATATCCACGCCACGAACGATATTAAAAATGATCAAGCCTGAGAAAAGAATAAGCAATCCGTTCAGTATAGTAAGACCACCTGTAACGCAGCGTTTCAGTACAACACACAGGCCCGAAATAACCTCGACCCACGGCAGCACTACCGCAACAAGGTTTATAAGGACATCGGGCAAAATACGATAGTTAAAGACGACCTCGGCAAAAGCTTTCGGCTGGAGAATCTTGTTCACACCCGCAAAGATGAATAGCCCTCCAAAACAAATCCTCAAAACACTGAAGATAATTTTTTTGTGTCGGGTCAGAGCCTGAGAAAATGAATGGCCGGGATGGGAACTCGATTGTGATTTCTTCTCAGAAGGCGTATCATTCCTGAAACACAGCTGTTCACAGAGAATACCTCCGGTGCCGCATGGAGCCGTCTCAAATTGAAGGACAGGATGGTTTATTCGAAATTGACTTGCCAGGGTATCTTCTATAGCTTTCCTGATTTCGCCAACTCTACTGAGCGGTTGATCTTCGACCACAACGTGGCACGAAAAGGCGACGTTGGAAGGACTTAAAGTCCACGCATGAAGATAATGAGCGCCAAGAACACCCTGTATGCTTTCAATAGATTCCTTGACTTTTTTAAGATCGACATCGGGAGGCGTGGCTTCCATGAGGATTCTAAGAGCATCTCTGAAAATTCCCCAGCATCCCTTCACAATGAAAATCACGATAAGACATGAAAGAAGCGGATCGATCCAGTACCACGGTTTGAATAGCAGAATCACTCCCCCCACAAGAACTGCAAAGGAAGTCAAAAAGTCGCCCATAAGATGAACGAAAGCGCTTTTTACGTTGATGTTGGTAGCCGCATGACTGTGAAGAAGCAATGCCGAAATGCCGTTACCTATCATGCCCACAATTGCAAGCCCCATAACCCACTGGCCCGAAATAGCTGCAGGATTAAAGAATTTTTCGACGGCTTCTTTAAGAATTACGGCCGAAGCGCCAATGATGACAATGGCGTTGAAGAAGGCGGCAATCACTTCTGCTCGCCTGTATCCGTAAGTATGGGAAGTGCTCGCCATGCGTCTGGCTATGAGAAAGGCCGCATAGGTCAATACCAGAGTGAGGACATCGCCAAGATTATGAAGAGCGTCAGATAGGATGGCTACACTATGAGCATAAAGCCCCCCGATAATCTGAACTATCGGGATGAGAACATTTATAACTACGGCGATTATCAGCCGCTTTTCCGTCGATAAAATTTTGCCATCGCTTGCGACATGATGATGGTGGTGATGATGGTTAGCATTCATGGTCATTTTTACTGTCCCTATAGTCTCGCCCTGGA
>CAZWJX010000199.1:0-3709 GCA_964634695.1 uncultured Syntrophobacterales bacterium
ACTTCATAAAGTTTCTTATTGTTTTCCATGAATAATGTATCCCCTGGCTGTGAAGTGTTTTCTGGATCACGCACAACGGTCTGCAAGGAGCTTTCGCTCACGGTCATCGAGGTCCAGCTTTCCCAGATTCAGGAGAATCCTCTGGCGTGGCCCTCTTGGGGTATAATAGGCCTCAACGAGCTGGTAGTAGTAGAAATAACTCTTTCTTTTTGTGAGTTTGTTTTTTCTTGCCTTTCGAATATATGCGGAGCACATGTATCACATTTTTAGGCCGAAGTCAATAGAAAAGTCTAGAATCTAACACTAAATATCGATTTTCAATACCCGGTAGACAGATTTTTCAATAACTTATCAGACAGCAACGACCGAAAATTACCCAAAAGCACCATCGGTGTGACAGACTTGAGTTTCGGCGGCTTCGCAATGACAAACAAAAAATCACTTCGCCAGAGAATCAAGGAGAATAGCCGCCGCTTTTATACCACGTCTGAAATCCTCAACAGCAAAATGTTCATTAGGTCCATGAGCTCCGTCGTCGGGATTTCCCCAGCCCAGCAGAAGAATGGGCTTAACGTTGAGAACCGTAGCAAACGTAGAAACTACAGGAATTGATCCTCCTTCACGTATAAAAACCGGCTCTTTTCCAAAACCTTTGCGTAAGGCATCTCTAGCCAATTCGATTTCTTTAACCTGCCGGGGGATAATTACAGGATCTGTTCCATGAAGAGGAGTGACCGAAATTTTTACGCCCGGTGGGGCGTTATTCATTATAAAATCCGTCACCAGTTTGTCGATTTTCCTGTGAGACTGATTGGGAACCAGCCTCATGCTTAATTTTGCTCCGGCTTTTGACGGTATGACCGTCTTTGCTCCTTCCCCCTGATAGCCTCCCCAGATGCCGTTTATATCAAGAGTTGGACGGGCAGTTTTGCGCTCAAGGGCCGAAAATTCCTTCTCGCCAGTTAGCAAGTCCACCCCCAGATACTCTTTGATTTCATCTTCGTTTAGAGCCAGTCGTTTCATTTCCTCTCTTTCCCACGGCTCAAGAGGTAGCACATCATCGTAGAAGCCCGGGACCGTAACTCGACCGTTATCGTCAATTAGAGCCGAGAGTATCTTTACGAGAGCATTTATAGGATTTGCGACGATTCCGCCGTAAACACCTGAATGAAGATCCATCCGGGGGCCTACCACTTCTATTTCGAGATAAGAAAGCCCTCTAAGACCATAGGTAATGGCTGGAGTGTCATGAGAATACTTCGATCCGTCCGATATGGCTATAAGATCGGCGGAAAATTTTTCTTTGTTCGTCACGAGAAAATCATAAAGATTTGGACTTCCTATTTCTTCTTCTCCTTCCACTATTATTTTTACATTGACCGGAATAACTCCATGAACGGCTTTTAATATTTCCAGAGCCTTGACCCATGTAAAAAGTTGACCCTTATCGTCGGTTGCTCCCCGGGCATAAATCATGCCGTCTCGAACGGAAGGCTCAAATGGCGGAGTCTGCCACAATTCCACTGGATCTTCCGGCTGAACATCATAATGACCGTAAATAAGAATTGTTGGACGGTCGGGATAGGGGCAGCAAGACCCATAGACCACGGGGTGACCTTGTGTGGGATATATCTGAACGTCCAGTTCCAGACTCTCCAGCCGTTCCTTAAGCCACTGGGCTGCTTTCATCATGTGTTCTCTATGTTCCGATCGAGCGCTTACGCTCGGAATGCGAAGAAATTCAAAAAGTTCATCCAGAAATCTGTCTAAATTCGAGTCAACAGCCTTAAAAATCCGGTCTTCCCTGCTGGTCATAAGATTTTCACCTGTTCACCCAAACTGTACAAAATTACTCAGTTTAGGCTGGGGTTTTTTGTAATCTGTGTTTCACCAAATCCCCTGCCCCAGTTGGCGGAATTCGGAAATCTACTTTACCCTGTCCCAAAAGGCAGGAATTTGCGCCTCTAAAAGGTCTCTCAACTTGCCCTGAAACCAGAAGCAATTTTAAAACAGTGTACTACATCTAATTTGTCAAGACAATTTTTGTGCGAACCTGTTCGAAAAAAGAGGAGTGTCATTGCGAGGCTGCCGCAAGGCAGCCGTGGCAATCTCATCAAGGAAGAACAACAAAAGATTGCTTCGCCTTCGCTTCGCTCCGGCTCGTAATGACACAATAAACACATTCTCCAGTTACGCTTTTTTCGAACAGGCTCATTTTTGTGCCTCATTGGAAAGTTGTATAGGTCATCCTATCTTCCGAACTGGAACAACATTTGCTAATCTTACTATGGTTATCTGAGTTGTCATGCTGCAATATAAAAGAAGAATATTGACTTGATAAAATAAAGTTGATATGAGGAAATTGCATTAAATGCATAGTTAAAATCCATCTAATATAGAACCAAAGTAGCAAGAAATCAAGGCCACGAAGGCCTTAGGTGCTATGAAGGTACCTGGGCCTCGTGGTCTTTTATTTTTTAGACCATTTAACGTGGAGGATTTTAGGATGAAAATTTGTGTGTGTGGAAAAGGTGGTAGCGGGAAAACCACGATTGTGAGACTAATGGTCGACGTTTTAAAAAATCGTGGTTTCAAAGTGATTGTCCTAGACTCGGATGAGTCAAACCCAGCCTTGTATCGAGCCCTGGGGTTGCCCAATCCGCCTCGTCCGCTGATGGATTCGCTGGGAGGCAAAAAGGCCGTTCAGGGAAAACTGCGCGCTGCGCTGGCACAAGGAAGTCAAGAACCCGCGGTATCAATGTGGCAACAAAATAGTATAAGCCTGAATGATCTCCCCTCGGAATATGTGGTTGTAGGGGAAGGGGTTAGTCTGATTCAGACGGGCAAGATCGAGCATAGTCTGGAAGGGTGCGCGTGCCCTATGGGGGTTGTTACGAGAGAGTTTTTGAAAAAGTTTTCGCTTGGAGACAATGAAGTGATGCTTGTGGATATGGAGGCAGGGATCGAGCACTTTGGTCGGGGTATTGAGACCAGTGTCGATGGAGTTGTCTGTGTTGTGGAACCTTCGTATGAGTCCGTCCTTGTTGCCCAAAAAATTATGGAATTGACTTACTCTTCAGGCGCTTCCTTTAAGGGGGTTATACTCAACAAGGTTGTGAATGAAGACCAAGAGATGAATCTTCGTTCGCTTATGGGTGAACTTAAAATCCCTATTATCGGCCGTATTAGCTATCATCAGGACATTCAAAAGGCTTCCCTTGCTGGAATGGCTCCGACCTGCAGTAGAGCCCTGACGGAGATGGCGCCTGTCGTGGATGCTATCTTTAAATAGCGGATGTCGGTTTTATTGATTTGAATAACCGAGGGGATAAAGGGAGGGCAGAAGGATGAAAAAAAGGGAGGTTGTTCGTTTAGACACAATCTTTTGTGTGATCTTTCTGGGATTATTAATGGTGCTGTTTTCTGCAATATGGAGCTTCGCAAAGGAAGGAGGGGAAAAGGAGGGAGATTATGAAGTAGAGGAGGTTCTGGTGATAGGGACTCCTCTGGATGAGGTGAGCGTAATTCAAGAAGAGGTAATCAACATTCCGACGTTGGGAAGTTCTCTACTTGATGCGCTCGAGAGTCAGGCCGGGGTTCAGCTCATGCGTGTGTCACCCACTCACCGTTGCTCAGACCATAGTCAAATATAACATATAACATGGCCTGATTCCTGCTTCACCGAGGATGTTACCATCCTCTCCACAGG
>CAZWJX010000200.1:0-3622 GCA_964634695.1 uncultured Syntrophobacterales bacterium
TATCCTGACGTTATAACTAACGTTATGATGGAACGCATGGCCGCTAATAACGGCCCCACTCAGGGTAAAATTGTCCGTCCTTCCACAGGGCAACCGCCAAGAAACGTGGCTTTCATCCAGTGTGCAGGTTCTCGAGATGAAAACCATTTGCCTTTCTGCTCCAGTATTTGCTGTCTCGCTTCTATGAAACAAGCCACCTATGTTCGAGAGCAACTTCCCGATGCGACGGTATACATATTCTACATAGATATTCGAGCCACAGACCGCTACGAAGATTTTTACCTTAAAGTTCAGAAAGACGAAAAGATCATCTTTTTCAAGGGCAAGGTAGCAAAAATCTTTCCGAGCGAAACATCCGATCAGCTTATCCTTCGAGTGGAAAACACCATGACGGAAGAACTCGTGGAAATGCCCTTTGATCTTGTGGTCCTGGCGACCGGCATGGAGCCTTCAACCGTTCAAACACCACTTCCCATTCCTGTTGCTTATGATGATTACCAGTTTCTGCCGGGCATCGTTGTTCAACCGGGTATTTATGCTGCTGGGTGTGTGAGAAGCCCTCTTAACGTCGCTGAATCGGTCCAGGACGGCACATCGGCAGCGATTCGAGCTATAAAGTCGATCGTGGGAAGGAGGTAATTCCATGGAAAAAAAGATCGGTGTCTATATATGTTCGGGCTGTGGAATAGGGGAGGCCATAAACATTGAGCAACTGGCCGGGATCGCAGAAGAATATAAAGCGGCTGTGTGCCGAAACCACGCGATCCTCTGCAGCAAAGAAGGTGTGCAACTCATAAAGAATGATATAGAACAGGAAGGGGTCAACACAATAGTTATAGCCGCCTGTTCACCCCGCGTTATGTATGATGTTTTTTCTTTTAACGGCTGCATTTTAGATCGAGTAAACATAAGAGAGCAGGTAGCCTGGTGTCAGCCTCCGGGTGATGAAAATACCCAGATGATGGCAGAAGACTATTTACGAATGGGACTTACAAAAGTCGGCAGAATGGAGCTTCCGGAGCCTTATAAGCCTGACACTGAAATGTCCAAAGATGTTTTGGTTGTCGGAGGAGGTATTTCTGGTCTTTCGGCGGCTCTAGCAGCGGCTGATGCCGGTTATAAGGTAACACTTGTGGAAAAAGAGTCCGAACTTGGTGGCTTTCAGAAGAACGTAAAAAGTGTTGCCACCTTCCCTTACAATAAAGGTCCCCAGAATAACCCCATATCCGAACTGATTGAAAAAGTTCAAAAGAACGAAAATATAACGGTTTACACAGGTGCCAGAATCGAAACTACAGCGGGAGGTCCTGGGCTTTTCGATGTTACCATTTCTCAGAACGGATCATCCATACAGCATCGTTTCGGGGCTATAGTTCTTGCCACCGGTTGGGTGCCCTATGATCCTCAGAGACTGGATAAACGATTTGGCTATGGACTTCCCAATGTTATAACCGGAGTGGAATTAGAAGAGATGCTCGCGACTGGGGCAGTAAAACGGCCGAAAGATGGCGGGGAAGTTCGAAACGTGGCCTTTATACTTTGCGCTGGCTCGAGAGATCCAGAGCATCTCCCCTATTGTTCTACTGTATGCTGCCTTGCCTCATTGAAACAGGCTCTAGAAATAAAGAAACTCAATCCTGATGCGAATGTTTGCATCGTATACAGGGAAATGAGAACCCCGGGACAGTCCGAGGACTTGTACCGTAAGGCGCAGGAAGCCGGTGTTATCTTCATAAGGAGCCAGAAGCCGGAAGTAACAAAAGGTATTCAGGGGCTTACGGTCAAGGGATTTGAGGATTTGATAGGAGACGAGGTTATCATCGATGATCTTGATTTAGTTGTTCTTGCGACCGGTATGGTTCCTACTACTGCTTTCGGCGAAAATGTTCTGGCGGCAGAAAAGAAAGAAGGAGCAGAAAAAGAGGAAGAGGCAATTCCACCCGATGTTATCCTGCGCTCCGATATTTTGAATCTCCAGTATCGTCAGGGGCCTGAAGTGCCTATACTGAAATACGGATTTCCGGATTCGCACTTTATCTGCTTCCCTTACGAAAGCAGAAGAACCGGTATTTATCCGGCAGGATGCGTCAGAAGGCCAATGGGCATTGCGTCGGCAATGGAAGATGGTGCCGGAGCCGCCATGAAAGCTATCCAGTGCATCGAATTGGTCCACAAAGGAATGGCCGTTCATCCCAGAGCTGGGGATACGTCTTTTCCCGAATTTTTCATGCAGAGATGCACCCAGTGTAAACGATGCACAGTTGAATGTCCCTTTGGAGCAATTAACGAAGATGAGAAGGCCAATCCGCTGCCTCAACCAACCAGATGTAGACGGTGTGGAGTCTGCATGGGAGCCTGCCCGGAAAGAATCATTTCCTTCAAGAACTATTCGGTGGGCATGATAGGCGACATGATTAAGGCTATTAATGTGCCGGATGAGTATGAAGAAAAACCCAGAATTCTTGTGCTAGCCTGCGAAAACGATGCGTACCCAGCGCTCGATATGGCAGGCGTAAGGCGAATGAAATACAATCCGTGGGTGAGAGTGGTTCCCTTGAGATGTCTGGGATCCATGAACCTCATCTGGATTGCCGATGCTCTGTCTTCGGGTATCGATGGAGTTGTGCTTCTTGGCTGTAAATACGGGGACGATTATCAGTGTCACTTCATTCGAGGAAGCGAGCTGGCAAATATCCGACTGAGCAAAATTAAGGAAACATTGGATCGACTCGCTCTAGAATCCGACAGAGTTCGCTTTGAAACGATTTCGATATCCGATTACGATAAGTTGCCAAAGATACTGGACGAATTTGCAGAACGTATTCAGGAAATCGGACCTAATCCTTACAAAGGTTTCTAGAAAAACATGGGGACTCGGTTTCCGCCGTGTCCCTCAAGATGAAAGAAACAAATTGAGGAGGAGAACGGCATGAGCGTAAAGGTTGATCCGAATTTCATGAGGGAGCTGGAAAGCTTCGGACTAAAGGATGCAAGCAAATGCTTTCATTGTGGTAACTGCACGGCGATTTGCCCACTTTCGGAGGGGAAAACACCATTTCCGAGGAAGCTCGTGAAGTATGTCCAGCTGGGCCTTAAGGATAAGATCCTTAAGAGCCCTGAGCCCTGGCTCTGTTACTACTGTGGCACCTGTTCAGAAAAATGCCCCAGAGGAGCCGATCCCGGGGAAACAATGATGGTTATGAGACGCTATTTAACTTCTAAATATGACTGGACGGGCTTTTCCAGAAAGTTCTATACCTCTGAACGGTTTGAGATTATAGCAATAGTCATTGTTGCCATTCTGGTTGGAGCGGCCCTTCTCATTTTCAACACCGGAAAACCGGATTGGGAACACGCAAGGCTGAACTCTTTATGGCCAAAGGAAAAAATCGAAATTGCTGACCTTGTGATGGCTGCAGTTCTTTCTTTCCTGTTACTGAGCAATGCCTATCGTTGCGTTAAGTTTATTATGGGTGACTTGCTGGGGAAAATACCTTTCAAATACTATAAGGAACAGCTACGAGAGTTGATTGTCCATTTCCTGACCCAGAAGCAATTTTCCAAGTGCGAGGTTAAGAAACAGTGGCTGGTTCATCTTCTTATAATGACAGGTTACAGCACG
>CAZWJX010000201.1:0-3621 GCA_964634695.1 uncultured Syntrophobacterales bacterium
CATGGTGAGAATATATAAACATATTCTGATACTGATGCCAATACAATTTTCAGCACTTGAAAACCCGTCGGATTGCCTCTACTTTTTTTGTGACCCTGTCTGTTTTCCTTACACTTCGAATTTTTAATCCCAGGTGGTCAGACTTTTCAATAACTTATCAAACAGCAACGGCTGAAAATCGCCAAAAAACACCATTGGCTTGAAAACCTCAGGTTAGCTTATTTCATTCGTTTCAAGTAAATCTCTTGCGCTTTTTCCAGCTGTTGCGGTGTATCGACGCCCAGCACTTCATTCTCATCGGCTTCTAAAAAGGTAATGTCCAGTCCGTTTCGAGCCATGATGGCTATAAGATCTGGCAGGAAAAATTCCTCAAAATTCACGAGCTTTCCGTCAATAGTTTTTTGGACCACATGGGGTTTTTGAGCAAGTTCGGTAAGATACTTAAGGAGCAAATCCCTTCGAAAGACATATACTCCTGCATTGCATAGTTCCAGAGCATGTCGTTTTTCCTCATCAAAATCTTTCCAGTATTTCCATTCCACGATTTCTATCACCTTCTCGCCCCTGGTAATCAGGCATCCATACTGAGCTCTGTCATATGGACGGAAGGTTAATACGGCTCCGGCCATGCCCGGCGATTCAAGAACTTTTGACACAAGATTTTCGTAGGTGCGGCGTGAGATCAGGGGAACATCAGCCATTGTTATAAGGCAAAGCTGCGACTTGATGCTTTGCAAAAAAGGTGTTGCCGCAAGCACTGCTCCGCCCGTGCCGTTCAGGTCAGGCTGCCAGACTAATACAGGCATGGAATCTGGGGGCAAATAGCGGTTCAGGGTAGCTCGCAGTTTTTCTCCATCGTGATGAATTACCACGGCCTTTGGTCCCGGTGGGAGTTGCTCCAGTATCTCCAGGATAAACGGATGTTCGCCTTCGTATATGGATCTTTCGGATGGCAAAAGCGGAAGGAGAGCTTTACAGCCTCCATAGCCAACCATTCTGGTTCCTCTACCTGCGGCCAGAACAACACTTGTCACGTCCATCAGTTCCGCCCTCTATTATCCTGTTGATCTATAGTGGCTGCGATTTCTTTTATTGCCTGCAAATGTTCCTCGTAAGTTACAGAAAATTTATGAGATCCTCTGCGATCACTTACGAAGTAAAGATATTTCACGTCTGCCGGAAATAGAACGGCTTTGATGGATGGCAATCCCGGGTTGCATATAGGGCCCGGTGGCAATCCCTTGATGAGATAAGTATTGTAAGGGGATCGGCGTCCTAAATGACTTTTCAGAACGGGGCCACGGAAGTTTTCAAGGTCATAAACAGCCGTGGGATCGCTCTGAAGCGGCATGCCGATCCTGAGCCGATTTAAAAACACGGCGGCTATAATCGGCCGTTCCTCATCTTTAACGGCTTCTTTTTCGACTATCGAGGCAAGTGTAACTACTTGATGAACAGTAAGGTTATGACGTTTTGCCTCTTCAATCCATTCCGGTTTAAAGCGTTTTCGAAATTCCTTCACCATGCGCCGGAGCGCTGTTTCGGCAGTGTCTTTCTTCGTAAAATCATACGTTGCAGGGAATAAATAGCCTTCCAGACTGTTGATCCCCTCAAAGCCAAGGCGTTCTATGAAGTAGGGATCCTTTACCAGCCTGATTACTTCGTCTTTTCCGGTAATTCCCGATCTATCAAGCGCTTCGGCTACATCGAATATTGTTGCACCTTCGATTACCGTCACGAAATGATGAACCACATCGCCTTTTACGATTTTCTGCCATACGTCGATTTTATTCATCGGGAACTTGAAGGCGTACTCCCCGCTTTTAAGCTTGTGGTTCCATCGCAGCACATAAACGAGAGCCATCGGACGATAGGGATCTTCGACCACGCCCTCCCTTGCAAGAAGATTTGAAATTTCAAAAACGCCGGCTCCTTGAGGAACAAAAACCACTCGTTCAGTTGGCGTCGGAACCGGCGAAAAAGCCCAGAAGACAGCCGGGATAAATACGCAGGTGGAACAAACAACAACAAACACAATCAGGACAATGATAAACCATGCAAACGATCGCAAAATATAACCGTTCATACGTGATTCCTCAATCGCAGTTCTATAGGATGGGGATTGAGATAATACTGCTTCTCAAGGTAAGCAGGTTTATACTTTCTGACGTAATGGTTAATAAGGGTTATTGGCACAATAAGCGGCACGTTCTCTTTTCGATACGATTCTATAATCTCAACCAGTTCCTGTTTTTCGTCGGGAGAAAGGTATTTCTTGAAATAACCCATGCAGTGGTAAAGCACATTGGCGTGTTTTCTGGGGGTAGCTATGAGTTTCATGGCTTTCCAGAGAAGAGCTTCATAGTCTTGAAGCAGACCTTTTCCAAAAGAACGGTCTGATCCTGAGGCAACAATGCGACCGAGTTTTCTCAGAATTTCCGGGCTATGAGACATCAGTATGAGCTTGTGACGTTCATGAAATTCAATAAGATGCCTGAAACTTTTTCCCGGGTTTGCCATCTTTTGCCATCTGTGAAAGACAAAAATCCGTTCTATGAAGTTTTCTCTAAGCCTTGGATCGTTAAGTCTTCCTTCTTCTTCCACCGGAACGTAGGGGAAACGTTCCATGAACATTCTGGCAAAGATGCCAGAACTATGACCTATCACGGCTCCCGCTTCGTTGTACACCTTAACCCGTTCCATACCACTGCTGGGAGATCGACTTTTGAAGATAAACCCGCAGAGATTTTCCTTTTCCAGTTCGACAAGTTTTTTTCGAGCCCATTCAACCATCCGATCGGTCAGATCAATGCGAGTTTTATGGGTAACAAGCCTTGGAGAAGAGGGATCACCTTCAAGACGCATAGCCTCTCTTGGGATACCCAGTCCGCATTCAACCTCGGGACATACAGGAACGTATTCCACAAAAGGTCCCAGCATATCAACTACGAAGGGATCACGCTGATGAGTTCCATCGTAGCGGACTTTCTGCCCAAGAAGACAGGCGCTGACGCCGAGTTTGATCTTTTCTCCCTGTTGAAATTCTTCCTTCATAATTTTACCCATTTTTTATGATCTCTCAGGGTTTGTGGGAACCAGAAGTTTGTAGTCCCCATCGTCCACCAGATCGTATTGTTTGCCTCCAAAACTGAAGTGTCCTTCATATCCGAAAGGCAGGTGAAGATCTTCTGCTTGGGACATAGCTTCAAGGAGCCAGCCTATAAGACGGGCATACTCTTCGACCCGGCTCAAGAAATCATCGGATCTGATTTTTAATTCTTTGACGTTAAAAAGATCCTTAAGCCCCTTTGTGACAAAAGCTCTACTTTCGCTGTCCCAGTTTACTTCCACAACCTGAGACAGATCCTTCTGATTTTGAATCCTTAAAAATTTTTCCATTTGTAAAGCTCCTTTTTCAACGTTTGTAATGTGTGACCAAGAGTCATTGCGAAGGCTTCTCACTCGTGGAATTGCGAATGAAGTAACCCTTTTGAGTCATTGCGAGCCCGCCTGTGGCGGGCGAAGCAAGCTCGCAATGTGTCATTGCAATGTGTCATTGCGAGCCTGCCTGTGGCGGGCGAAGCAATCTCTCTGTTGCGACAAATAAGAGATTGCCACGGC
>CAZWJX010000202.1:0-3582 GCA_964634695.1 uncultured Syntrophobacterales bacterium
TGCCACGGCTGCCTTGCGGCAGCCTCGCAATGACGACTTCGGTAGGATTGCCACGCGCCCTTCGGGCGCTCGCAATGACGGGAACGGGTGTGTCATTGCGAGGAGCGAAGTGACGAAGCAATCTCCTGGTGTTTTTCCTTTAAAGAGATTGCCACGGCTGACTTCGTCAGCCTCGCAATGACGGCTTCGGTACGATTGCCACGGCCACTTCGTGGCCTCGCAATGACGGCTTCGGTACGATTGCCACGCGCCCTTCGGGCGCTCGCAATGACACCCAACCATTGTCATTGCGAGCGAAGCGAAGCAATCTCTTTGTTTTGGCAAAAAGAGATTGCCACGGCTGCCTTGCGGCAGCCTCGCAATGACGACTTCGGTAGGATTGCCACGGCCACTTCGTGGCCTCGCAATGACGACCTCGGCAGGATTGCCACGCGCCCTTCGGGCGCTCGCAATAACGTAAAGGACCAGCGTGGCCTCGCAATGACGAAATAAGGGCGTCATTGCGGTGAGTCCGCCTCTGGCTGATTCGCGATAACTTTGAGATGCCGTAGGTGTATCCGGTCTGAGCCTCTACTGAACCTTCTCCAGCCTCTGCAAGATATTTCTTCGAATCTCTTCGTGCTTATACGTGTTCATTATTTTAGATCCTTCCGTGGTGGTTACATAAAAGATATCGGCCACCTGAGCGCCGGGGGTTGTGATTTTTGCGAGCTGAATAGAGAGCCCCGAATGGAATAGTTCATCGGCAATGGCGTAGAGGATTCCGGGACGATCCCAGGTATATACTTCAATGATGGTGTAAAAGTCGGACGATTCTTCGTCGATCACAACCCGATCCGGTCTTACCGGGGGTATGGTTTTTCTTATACTGTATGCTTCTGTGCGTTTCTGGATAAGCTCTTCCAGGTAACGCCGGTCTTCCAGAGCTTTTTTCATATCTTCTTCGAATCGCTGCCATAACTTATCTGGATTCAGCGGATCGGGAATTTCGTTAACTCTCAGCACGTCCAGAGCAATGCCCGAGCTTCTGGTGAATATATCAGCAGAAAGTATGTTTACTCCACAGCACCATAAAACGCCCGTAATGAGTGCAAAAAGCCCGGGACGATCATAAGTAGCGACGGTAACCTGCCAGATATCCTTTTCTTCCTGATGAGATTTGATAACCAGCGGACGTTCACTCGTGAGTTCCTTTTCCATAAAGTAATGGCTCAAAACGTTTTCTGGCGTTTGAGTAAGAATATAACGATGAGATAATGTCTCAAACCATTTAAGCAATTTCTTTTCGGCAGCTTCATCTACAGTTTTTGCTCTGAAAAGCTCCAGGACTCTGGACTGGAGATTTTTAATTCGTTCACCAACATCGGTTTGCCAGTCGCGCCCGGTGAGCACTCGCCTGACTTTCCCGTAAAGCTCTCGAAGAAGCGATGTTCGCCATGTGTTCCAGGCAGCGGGCCCCGTCGCCTTAGAATCGGCTCTTGTTATAAGGTAGAGCATATCGAGCTTATCGACGCTTTCCGCAACTGCTGCACAGCGAACAATAGGCTTTTCATCCGACAGATCCCGTTTAAGAGCTGTTTCTGCAAGGAGAAGGTGGTGCCTGATCAAGAACGTTGTCAGATCTGTCTCAGTATCTGAAAGCCCCAGACGTCGGCAGATTTGTTCAGCCAGTTGAGCACCCTTTTCTGCGTGATTTTTCCCGTAACCCTTGCCTATGTCGTGAATAAGAGCTGCAAGAAACAGACAGCGTCTCTGAGAGGAAGAGAGACTACGTAAAATATCGAGCGCCCCCATCCGTTCAACCGAAATATCAGGGTCGGTTTCAATCAGGTGTAGCTCTCTGACCGTTCTGAGCAGGTGTTCATCCACGGTGTACAGGTGATAAACATCATACTGAACGCGATACCTTACGTTTTTAAACTCAGGAATGTAAGTCTGAAGAAAGCCTGTTTCCATCATCATCTTGAGCACGTTAAAGGCGTTTTTTTCGTTTAGAAGAATATCGAAGAACAGTCTGGCCATTTCTGGGGAACGTCGAAGGTTATCGTCTATCAGTGGTAGGTGATTTCTTATAATCTGGCCTGTCCTGTGGTGGAAATGGCAACCTCTTAACGATGCTTCATGAAACAGCTTCATGATAATCACAGGATTTACCGGAATAAGCGACGGATCGGCAAATCTAATGTGATGCCCTTCAAGCAGGAAATGACCTTCATCTATTGGTTCTCCTTTAGGCTTATAGGAATGATCTTTAAGAGATGATAAAGACTTTTCTGTCACCATGAGCTTGAATCGCTCGAATAAAAACGTTGCCGTTCTTCTGATCCGGGATGTATGCTGATAGTAATTGCGCATGAAAGTTTCTACCGATTCTCGCACGTCGCGCTGAGCATCTTCACGATGAAACTGGCGTCGATGCTCCAGTGATGAGTATGCTCCGATGAATTCACCCAGAGCCGAGGATACAAGCCTTTCAAGATCGGCGAAGTAGATCTGATCCTGCCGTCGTCCCGCGATGGCGTGAAGCTGAAGTCTTACCTGCCAGAGGAAGTTTTCCGCTTCCACAAGCCACAGCTTTTCATCCCGTGAAAGGATGTTATCGGGAAGGATTTCATAGTCTGTAGTTCCCGTCATGACCCAGCATATCCATCGGACGATATGAACGTCTCTTAACCCACCGATGCCTTCTTTTATGTGGGGTTCAAGAAGATAGGAACTATCGCCATACCGGTCAAATCTGGAACGGATGTATTTTTTGAGTTCCTCAAGGAAAAACATTCTGCCTCTGGTTCCCCTGAGAAACTTTCGTAGCCTCTTCCTCCACTCGTTGTAAAGCTCGGGATCGCCTGCTATCAGTCTTGATGTTATGTGGCTTGTGAGAACCGAAAAATTCTGAGTTGCAAGATTCATAACGCCCGATAGAGAAAGCACGTTGTGTCCGATGTCAACACCTACGTCCCACAGGGAGTAAATGAATCTTTGAATGAATTTCTCGAATTTATCGGTAAGGCGTCGCCGATAGAGAAAGAGGACGTCTATATCGGAAAGAAAGCTCAGTTCGCCACGTCCAAGTCCTCCTACACCGATAACGGCCCAGGGGACATCTGAATCCATTGGCGAGAAAAAGTCGCCTATTATGGATGATATTCTGGCACTAAAGGTTCGAGCCTCTTCTATACCCGGCAGGCTCTGCCTGGTGAGTTCGTAAAATTCGCGCCGGGCTTCTCTGATGAGTTCTGAAAGCATAAGTGGTTCCTGAGTTCCTTTCTGTTTTGTGTCGTTACGAGTCTATTTTCCGTTATTACGAAAAGTCCGCCTCTTACCGACGACAGGGCAAACTCGTCATTGCGGGCCTTCTTATACCGTCATTGCAGGCCTTTTATACTGTCATTGCGAGCCTTCTTATACCGTCATTGCGGGGAGCGAAGCGGCGAAGCAATCTCGTCATTGCGAGCCGGAGGCGAAGCAATCTCATCGTTGCAAACTCCACCAACAGGCACGTGACCTGCCTCTACGGCTCTGCCAATTGTGGCCTGATTCAAGAGATTGCCACGGCTGCCTTGCGGCAGCCTCGCAATGACG
>CAZWJX010000203.1:0-3564 GCA_964634695.1 uncultured Syntrophobacterales bacterium
AAGCGAAGGCGAAGCAATCTCTTTGTTGTGACAAAAAAAGAGATTGCCACGGCTGTCTTACGACAGCCTCGCAATGACCGAATAATGTGACTGTCACTTTTAAGTCTCCTACGTCTGCCATAAAAAGCCAATGATACAACCATTGTACGCTTGAGGTTCGCTCCTACCGTTACGGGGCAACAAAAAACCGGTCCAAATTTTCAAATCCTTAAGACGCCGCTTCAATTAAAATCTCTTCACCGTCTTTCACATTTTTCAAAAGCTTGGCGTCTCCCTCAATTTTTCCCACGATGTTGACAGCGCTTGCGGGCACAATCTCATCGCCCTTGCTCATGGGGGTTGGGCCAAAGAAAAGGCAGAAGCACTTTCCCCTCGGCCAGTAGCCGATGTCCCCTACGGAAACAACCTCTTTCGCATCGGGTTCAAGGGGCATCTTTACAGGTATAGGAAAATAAATCTCGTCACCCCATGTCTGAACCGTAGCTTTAATCGGTAGTATTCGGGCTATCTCCTGAGCCGTAGGAGAGTCGTTTAAAACTCCCGAAAGTTCAACCGATCCGGCCCTGATATTTATCTTGGTGGCCATATTCGGCAGCTCCCTTTCTATTCCCTTTTTTTCAGCAACTCCATCACCGAACTGAAAAAAAGTAAAACCATTATTTCATGATGACCCGTAAAATGGAAGCCCTTACCCGTGGGTTTGACCGGACGTTCAACGACATTTTTCATAGATCGATACTGACGCTGAAAATCCATGTCAATCGTTGTGACGTTTTCCAGCGGAAAGCCAAGGTTTTTCACAACACTTACAGCCTTAAGAAAAACTTCCGGAAGAATGACGGCGGAACCGATGTTTATGTAAGCTCCTTCGCTCAGGGCACTTACAAGCCGGCAAAAAAGCCGGAAATCTCTGTAGGAGAGCTCTCCCGTGGCGGCTCCATCCATCATTGGATGAACATGGACGATGTCGGTTCCTATGGCCACATGAATCGTGGCCGGTTTGTCAAGGCGATAGGCTGCTCCCAGGACGCTAACATCGCCAAAGGGAAGACCCTCCTCGACTATCTTTCGTCCGATTGCCCATCCAAGCCCTTTGGATGGATCCCCTTCTGCGGTTTCACGAACGGCTTCATGGATGAATCTTGCCGTCTCATCAACCATGCCAAAATAACCACGACGGAGATGTTCTTCCACATCTTCAGAAGTTTTGCCCGAGAGAGCAAGTTCCACGTCGTGAACGGCAAAGGCTCCATTTACGGCTATCCCCGTTAGAACGTTTTCTTCAAGTGCCTGAATTATGATCGGCCCCAGACCTACCTTCACCACGTGGGCTCCCATGCCGGCAACTACCGGCCGCGATTTTCGGACAGCCGCTACCGTGCGTTGAACCGCTTCGATAAAGTCAGATCCGGCAAGAATTCTGGGTAAAGCGTCGAGGAAGTCCAGAAGACTACCGCCAACCTGCCATTTTTTTGCAAAACTCTCACGAGATACTTTACTCGGGCGATCGAAGAGCGAAACGGTCTTTATCCCTTCAAAAGACAGCGGTTCCCATGTCATTTCTAATTAGCCTCCAGAATGAGACGTTCCACCAGACCGCAGAGAAGATGTCCCATAAAGATATGGCATTCCTGAATGCGGGGAGTTCTAAGAGATGGCACATGAATCGCTATGTCACAATAAACGTCCATCTCCGTCTCCGATTTGCCCATAAACCCGATGGTGTGAAGGCCATGTTCACGAGCCCATTTCAAAGCCAGAATGACATTTGGAGATGCACCGCTCGTGCTGATTCCCAGAGCTACATCTCCTGGCTCTCCCAGAGCCTTCAGTTGCTGAACGAAAACCTCGTTAAAGTTCCGATCATTTGATACGCTGGTCAGGATGGATGTGTCGGTCGTGAGAGCGATAGCGGGCAAAGGGGGGCGGTCAGATTCAAAGCGATTCACAAATTCGGCGGCAATATGCTGAGCATCGGCGGCACTTCCTCCGTTGCCGAAAATAAAAAGCCTGCGATGAGCACGAAAGACGGATACTATGACTCTCGCAGCCTCTAACAGTTTTGTCTCAATAACGGGCTGGAGCGCACCGAGTATCTCGGTTAGTTCCTTTAAGCTATTGTTTACATAAGACTTCACCTGATCGTCCATGGCTATTCTTATTACTGAAAGACTGGCGTGCTAACGGACGGATTGTTTTCCATGTCCTCACGGATCAGTTTAAGAAACTTCTTGTAGAAAGGCCCGGGCTGACCGCTTCCGATCTTTTTGCCATCGAACTTTACTACAGGAAGCACATCAAAAGTTGTTCCGAACATCATTACTTCGTGAGCCCGGTAAACCTCTTCCACCGGGATACATTCCTCGGCTATCCGGGTAAGAACCTTCATCTTCAGAAGTTCTCCAGCGAGCTCCATTGCTCTCGTTACGGTCGTGCCGCGAAGGACTTTACCAAACTTCGGAACAAGAAACTCGTATCTGTTGGTCACGATAGCTATGTTCTCGGTGGGACCTTCTCCAAGACAACCATCATTATCAACGGAGACTGTGAAATCAACCTTTTTCTCATGAGCTTCCAGACTCATAAGAACGCTATAAAGGTAGTTACAGGTTTTGATGTGAGCGATATGAGCCGGTTTCATCGGGATGTTGCTCTGTTTTACGGTCACCCCCTGCTCGTAGTGCTCTTTTGGTGGTAGAACTGGTTTAGTGACAACCACGTAGACCTGTGCCCCAACGCATTCGGCGGGATCAGCTGAGAATCCACCCGGTCCTCGAGAGACAAAAATTCTCACAACGGCATCCCTTTCTCCACCAGCCCTTACCGTTTCTACCACGATATTCTTCAAATCATCCAGGCTGACCGGCAGATCCAGTTTTATGGTTCGAGCAGAATTCACAAGGCGGTCAAGATGTCGATCAAACAGGTAGAGTTTACCGTTTACACACTTTACGGCCTCAAAAACTCCATCTCCCCTGTGCACCATGTGATCATCTACAGGAACGAGCATAAAAGCTGGATTTTTAATTATGCCACCGAACCAGCTCGAATACATGGCAAGATAGTGGTTCAAGTGCTCATAAGATTGTCCGGTCAGTTTTTCAACCAGCTCTTCTTGAGCCAGAATTTTCAAATTTTTTATCTCCATAGGTCCCTCTTTTACGCCAGATGTTAATTTATGACACCCATAAACCAGTTTATCCCCGCACGGTAACTTTTTGTGGTGCCGAATCCTACCAGAGAGGGGGAAAAAAGTCTATGGTGTGAAAGTCTATCACAGATAGTAAGGCGAAGTCATATAAATTGAGCCCGTTCGAAAAAAAGAGGATTGTCATTGCGAAAATGAGCCTGTTCGAAAAAACTGATTTGATGGATGACAATAGGGGTATTTCATGTAAAGCCTGGACGGGTAATGGAAAGCCATTGCGAGGCAGCGAAGTAGCCGCGGTGATTGCTTCGCTTCGCTTGTAATGACGAACGTGTGTGTCATTGCGAGCACCCGAAGGGTGCGTGGCAATCTCATAAAAAGCAATGGTGAGATTGCTTCGCTTCGCTCGCAATGAC
>CAZWJX010000204.1:0-3559 GCA_964634695.1 uncultured Syntrophobacterales bacterium
TGACGAATGTGTGTGTCATTGCGAGCGCCCGAAGGGCGCGTGGCAATCTCTTTTTACCACAACAAAGAGATTGCTTCGTCGCTTCGCTCCTCGCAATGACACAATAAACACATTATCCAGTTACGCAATTTTCGAACAAGCTCAGTATGTCATTGAGCAATCATCTTTTCAGGCCAGGTATCCCGCAATTGCCGAAGAAAGGCAGTTGTGAGATACTCCTTGCACCACCTTATTCACCTTCGTCCGCCATCCTTATCATTTCTTCGTGAAGCCGCCTTAACCTTTCTTTTTCTTTCCAGTCTTTGTAAGCTTTCAGGATACACATCTTGCGCCAGGCAGGACGTTCAAGATAGGCACTTGAGTTGTCCATAAAGTCTTTCAGAAGAAGTTCCAGCAAGGACTGGACTTCAGTTTCGGCGATGAAATTTCGCTCCTTTTCGTATGAAAACACGTATGTGTTGCCGAAGGCATTTACAAATTCTCTGTAAGCTTCATCGGCCTCAGGGTATCCATCAAAGAACTCCTTCTTCACCTCAATGGGAACTTCAATTCTCAAACACACATACCATCTGTCCCCGGCCACGTGTTTTGATTTGTCGTAACAGTAGATCTGGGTTCCGTTAGAGAGGGCTATCGTTTTAAACAAACGGGGAGTCTGCATGAACAAACCTCCTCTTTGATCTTATCGCAATAGCAACAAAAGAAAACCTCTCTTTCCCTAAAATCTTCTGTTGTTAGAATCGTTCGTTTTGATTTATAGTCATTCGACTGAAGACAGTTACTGACCCACAACCAGTTACCCTTGGAGAAAAGGAATCCGCCATGTTTTTTCTGCCGTTCATGGTTTTCTTTTTCTTAATGTTTATGTTCCTCCTTTTTTTTCTTTTCTTCCTCGTCAAATGGGGAATCATCTATATCGCCCTTGAAAAGCTTGGCATATCGCCTGACGCTCTATTCCTCCTTCTTTTTCTATCAATGCTTGGAAGTGCAATCAACATTCCCATAACACGAATCAAATCGGATTATGAGCATCCCTTTACCGAAGTGGTGTCCTTCTTTGGCATTCGCTATCGTCTGCCACCTTTAAGATTCAAAAACAAACCGTCGTGGCAGTAAATGTTGGGGGAGCTGTAATCCCCGTGTTACTTTCACTATACCTCTGGAGCCAGACTGCCGCTTTTAACAGTATTCTCCTCGCCACGGCAATAGTAACATTTGTAGTGTATAAACTGGCCAGACCCGTCCCCGGTATAGGTATAGCCATACCAATGTTTATTCCACCTATTGTAGCGGCTGCCTGCGCTTTACTCTTCGCCCGCGAGATGGCTCCAAGAGTGGCTTACATTAGCGGAACGATAGGGACTTTGCTGGGAGCTGATATTTTTAATCTTCCAAAGATCAAGAACCTCAATGCCCCTGTGGTTTCGATAGGCGGTGCCGGGACATTCGACGGCATATTCCTGACCGGTATTATTGCGGTGCTGCTTGCCTGAGAAGCGTCCAGCTGTTGTCAGACTTAATCTTTCTGACAATGCCCTTCAGGTTCAAAGAGAGGAAGAAGCTTTTTTGCGATTTTTTTCAATTCCCGATCTTTACAATTCTTAATAAATTCCTGAGCCTCTTCGGAAAGAGGATATTTTTTCGGCTTTATATTTCTTTTTCTGGGCGCTTTTGAAGGCTTTGTTGGTCTGGAGGAAGACACCGGACTTACTTCCTTGGACTCAGAAGGGAGCTCTCCAACCTTAAATACGATTCTTGTCACCGGCTCTGACTTTGCACGAGCATTGATCTTTTGAAGTATTTCTTCCTTGTGTAATTCAAGATGATGTTTCCAGATACTGTCGTACACATGAACTGTTAAAACTCCCTTCCTGAATTTTACCGGTCTGGCTCGCGAAGCAATCTGAGGCCCTACCACATCCTCCCAGTCTCCAAGGGGATTAGCGGGAAGGATCTTTCTGTCAGACAGGAATTTTTCGATTATGGAACCTATCGATTCCATCATTCCAGCCCTCTCAATTCCTGGCTCGAGACGAAATAACAAGACCGTTAAGGATTCGCTCAATGTTTTCTATTTTGTCGCTTAGTCTGGCAAAGAGCTCCTTCAGAGACTCCACATCTTTCGGATCTCCCTCCAGCCGTGGAAGTATTTCATCGTAGACAAGGTTATCCAGATGCATAAGGTAGAGCTGGGCAAAGCGATTGGCTACAAAAGCAATTGCTAAAACGATAATCCCACCTATCAACGTGTGAAGAAAGATTCTGAAACTGGACGTGAAGTATATCCACAGATTATTCACGGCGGATTGCCCGCTCACAACCGTTGTAATGTAGGTATAAAAGACAAACATACTGAGAAACCATGAAATCACTAGTGCGACGGTAATGGAGAATTTTGACAACCTCCAGGGGAGAGTCATGATTTTTTTGTCATTATCTGAAAGGAATCTCTGACGCTGGTCGAAGAGCGCTATTGAAGGAAGACGTGTTGATGAATGGGGATTATTTGAGAGGAGGCAAGCCATCCGCCGGAAAGGGTGAAAAAAAATTTTCACGCCCCTGGTAATGGAAAAAGTTAAGGAATTATCTCCTCTTTCATAATTTATTACTTTTGATGCAAAACAGCTCGCAAGCCACTGAACAAAGGCCCATCCACCCTGCACCACACCGAATCCTAATCCACTGGCAATAAAAAAGGCGACAAAAAACCCCCAGGGGGATCTCTGCTTGACCCAGCCGAGATCCCACAAGGGGGTCTTTTTCCCTGCCGAAAGCCAGTGAAGATTAGTTGTTGCAAAAAATCGCCCAATAATGATGCCGATAAGAACGGCAACGATAAGTCCCAGAAAGATCTCAATCAGGAGGTAGCCGTAATAGCGCCTGACAGAAAATCGCATATATCCATCCCATTATGGTTGTCAGAGCGAAGCGACGCATTAACAGCCACCCCCGAAATCCAGAAACTTTGCCTCGCCTACGCTCTGCCCGTCATCTCCTTGGGGATGCGGCCTGTCTTTATGCATTCAGACCTCAGCCTGCGTCCCACAATTCTTTCCACCATCTGACCGATCTTTAATACATGATCGACATCCACTCCAGTGTCAATACCCATTTCGTCCATCATGACAACCATATCTTCAGTAGATACAAGCCCGACTATAGACGGATCACGGTAATAATATTCCCCGGTTCCACCTACAGGCACGCCATCAACGAAGTTTGCAGGCTGCCCACCAATACCACCCATCGTGGATTCAAAGCGAATTACCCCCGCAAGAAGAGCGGCAAGCACATTAGCAAGGCCCCAGCCTCTCGTAGTATGGAAATGAGCAATGTGTTTCATTGGATCGGGAATCGCATCAAGCAACATGGAGAAATATTCATAGACTCTGTCGGGCGATGCAGAACCGTCATGATCGGCATGTTCAACGTCGTCGGCTCCCATATCAAGCCATCTTTTCGCAAATTCTATGGCTTTTTTCATTTCAGTCCGTCCGGTAATTGGACAGCCCCAGATGGTGCTTACCGTTCCGTTAATCTTCAAGCCAGCATCTTTGGC
>CAZWJX010000205.1:0-633 GCA_964634695.1 uncultured Syntrophobacterales bacterium
TGAAGTTGTTCGCTTACAACCTCGGCTGCCTGACGTTGGTTTTCGGTTGCCTTAACACCAAGTCTCTGGAAAAATCCAGACGCTAAAAGAATCTGTTCAAACAAGCTCCATCGATCCAGTATCAGATTCCTTACGCTATGAACCTGAAGCGGTTTCCCAAGTTTTTTCAAAACATCTTTCATCGGTAACCTAAATCCGCCTGGCACAACATCGCCTCTAGCTTCTTTGGCGAATTCACCCTGAGGATCAATAACTAGAAGTGCCATCTTGGGATAGCGTGCATAGGCCAGCAAGATCATCTTGGCGAGCACCGACTTACCAGAGCCGGTTTTACCAAAGATCCCCAGATGGTAAGCCTCTCCTGCACCCTGCGGCCCGATATCGAAATGTTTGAACCAGAGTGGCAGAAGGGGCTTTGAGCCGTAGACGTGCCCCAGGTAGAAAAGCTGGTTGCGGTAGGGCGAGAGTAGTTCGGAAAGAACAGCATTATTGACAAGGTGAATAGGCGTACCCGTGGGCGGGACAGTGCCCAAAATGCTTGGGCGATAGCCGTTGGGTTCAGCCGAGAAGACAGCGCTGATCGTCATCTCTCCGAGATGTGTATCCTGGTATTCGCTCACCGTATCCACTCGC
>CAZWJX010000205.1:643-3551 GCA_964634695.1 uncultured Syntrophobacterales bacterium
ATCAAACTACGCATCGTGGGGTCTTCGTGCCAGACGTTACGCAATTTCACCTCGGTGATCTGCCCCAGTGCGTAGTGGGAAAGGCCATCCTGGTGATAGCGGAACATGGCCAGTTCTCCCACTAGTTTCTTGTTGACGGCTCCAGCCAAGATGTCCAGCGTCATCTCACTGGTAGAGGATGGCGACCCTATAACGCCAATCCGCTCCGCTTCGTCTACGAGTTGATCGAGATTCTTCTGCATATAATCATCCCCCTGATTCAGTACGATAACCATATAGGCCCAGGAAAATCTCGCCGATATTTCCCTGATAGTTCTCGGCAATATACCGGCTGGTTACTTGCCGGAACGTAGGGATAGCCTTAGACAAGTGCTTTACCATCCGGTCCGCCATATAGAGAGGATAAGGTTCCATCACTGCAGGTGTACCGCATTGATGACGAATTCCGTGAAGCACTGTGGCTAAGCGCGCTCGATTTTCGGCGACTGCACGACTCATTTCTACTCGGAGTGCCGGAAGCCATAAATAAGGCCGGTAGTAAAGAACCTGAATTTCACCCAATGATGAGATGATCTTTGGTGCTATTTGACCAGCTGTTGCTCTAGTTCCAGGCTTAAGCGGATCCAGATTCAAATGCCAGGGTTCGGTTGGTTGCTGCAGGGGTCTGGGACTTGTATATTCCCCAGGTTCCAAGATAAGGCTCAAAAGACCGCGGTCGTCGTATGTGTCAGGCCATCCCATTTCTTGACCAATTTCCCGCCTTGTCGTGTACTTGGGTATAGCCACCCAACAACGGTCGCTTCGAGTCGAGGTCAGAATCGTCAAGTACGCTTCCAGAATTGCGGGTACCTGTGCAAGAAAATGTTCTTTAGTATGCAGTTTCAAATCATCCCGACTTTTATTCAATGCCTGGTTAAAGTAAATGAGAGGGGTGGTGAGAGACCCGTCCAGGAAGACAACCTCATGCGGCGCCTGTGCGGCCAACTCCAACTCCATGCCAATCATCAGGGCTCGTAGGATCGTGACAGTTTCGGTTTCGTGAGCTTCCGTCTCTACCCAAACAAGATGGCGGGGTTCTGGCCAATGGCGCGTTTCCGAAGGTGGCGTCAGGCCTTCCACGGCGACGGCAGCCGCGGCAACCAAGTCGCTAGCCAACAGTCGCTCTACAACACAGGAACCATCTATACCACAGGTCGTCGGAATAGGCATGTATTGAAGTTCAGCATCACGGCGAAGCAAGCCCGCCTGTTGAAGGCTTTCTCGCCACTTTTTACGATTATCGCGTACCTGATTGAAATCATTCAGCAACTTTCGGCCAAGATTCTCTGTGCGATTGAGAACCTCGTCCACTAACGCAGCAGGCAGTTCACCAAAGGGGCGTTCTACAGTTTCCATCATGTTGTCTCCTTGCCCTGTTCGAACAGTAGTAGAGCCCTAATATTTTCCTTACGCCATTCTCGCCATCCGTTCACCCGCTCTGCTCGCGGCAGCAACCAGCGTTCCCGCCACCAGGCGACCAGGTCTGCGAAAGGAAGATTGCGATAGACCGGTTCAGTATCCCGGCCTTCCATGTACGCCTCTAGGTTGTGAACTAAGCGAAACAGGAATACTTCCCGCTTCACGCCATGACGAAGAAAATTAGATGGAAGCCCCAACCGCCCTAGCGCTCGCGCCATAGTCTGCCACTTGCGGCGCGGACCGGTGCCAAAGCCGCCGCGTGTTGAGATTCCCTGGCTTTCCAAAAATTCGCGGAATAACGGATACAGTTCCATTAAGTGAAACGTGCCATAACCCTCTGTATATCCAAGAGACTCGGCTATGGCTGTCCCCCTATAAACCAGGCGGTTATACAGGCTGCTGCGCCCAAAAGCACTTGTGGTCGTAAGCGCAACGAGATGGGGCGGTAAGATGCGCCGTTCCATTTCGGTCATACGCCCGAAATACTTACGCCAATAAACCTGGCGAACCTCATTAGAGGCAGCTACCAGTGCTATCAGTTTTCCACCCAGTAGGCGATCGTAGGGTGGTACGGCTCCCAACGTTTGAATGTCCATCGTCTGGTTAACCAGTTCCGTTTTTCTGCCAGGGGGATAATGAAACAGACGATCCCGTGCCGGAAAACTGAGCGGAGGTGACTGCAAAGCCAGCAAGCCAATCAGCTTACCATTTGCCCGATCTACAATCAGGAACCTCAAGCGGCGGCCGTGGCCTCTGGAGAATGGGATTGACCACAGTAATCTTGCTACACGGAAGAGATCATGTTGTTGTCTTGTCGTAACTTCAACCAGTTCGGGATCAACATATTCGGGGACGATTTCGTCACCATTGGCGAAGAAAGGAAGGTATTTTGGAAGATATCGTCGAAGCCAATTCTGACAGGCAGCGATTTCAAGCTGAGAGGCCGGTTTGTGAATCTGTCGTAAGCCTTCCTTATCAAGCAATGGAGGGCACAAGATACCATTCTCTGTCACTACAAATCCGATTGCTCTAAGCTTATCAAGTACAAGTTGCTTTAATTCTGCTACATCCACTCCGATAACCTTTATCGTATCTGAGGATCAACAGTGCTCACCTAAAAGCGGCTTAACGGTTTGCGCTTAAGCAACGCCGCAAAGTGGCATCCGTCTGAGACTATTGCTAGGCCCAATTAGTCTTTGGCTCTCCCGCATTCACTAAAAGAGATCCTCCTCAACAAATCTCATCAGGTTCGTGCTTTGTCGCTCTCACCATTATCTCGAAATTAGGTATTTCAGGGCTGATTTTATCAAACAGGATTAAGCCGGCGCCAAAGATTCTACATAAAGCATCAAGCCTTGCAATATCTTCTTCTAGGGAGTCTCGTGGTATCACAACGTAACCCGAGTTTGTCACGTCAATGGCGTTTTTGGGTAATTTTCGGTCGTTGCTA
>CAZWJX010000206.1:0-3372 GCA_964634695.1 uncultured Syntrophobacterales bacterium
TTCCTTTCAGAGAAGATTTAGCATTAAACACTTGACAATGGATACGGAACATTGCAAGGTCACGAGGTGGCCGTGGTGATTGCTTCGCTCCGACTCGCAATGACCCGAGGGAGGACAATGATGAGATTGCTTCGCCCTCACTTCGTTCGGGCTTGCAATGACACATGGAGGAATTGATCTGCTCTGGCTTGTAATGACACAAAAAGGCGTCATTGCGGGGCTGCCGCAAGGTCTGCTACGGGCAGGCTTCGGCGTCCGCCAGAGGCGGATTTGCAATAACGGTCTGAAGGGCTACGGGACAAAACGCTGTCAGGAGGAGACTCGTTTTATGAAGTTCCAGACAAAGCTTCTGGTTCTCGGAATTGTTTTAGTGTTTGAACTGTGTATTGCTTCCTCTATCCTGGCTGGAGGTAACGACGGCAAAAGACCTGATATGCAAGGTCAGAACATAAAGTGGACCTTGCAGAGCGCTATTTCTGAAGCCATCAAGAACAATACACTTATTCAGGAAGCCATGGAACAAGAAAAGGCCGCTATCTGGGAAGAAAAAAGCGCCAGAGCCGATCTCCTCCCCAAGCTTTCTCTCTCCTATGAGTATCACCGTTTGAAAGAAGAACCTTATGCCGTGTTCAACAGAATGCCCATTACAATGGGGCCTGTTAATAACTACTCCTGGAACGTAACACTCACTCAACCCGTCTTTACCGGTTTTGCTCTTGAAACAAAGCGAAAAATTGCCGAATTGGGGATTACATCGAAAACCTTTGACAGAGAACGAGCCATACTTGACGTTATAAAAATGATTAAAATTGCCTATTTCAGAGTCCTTCTTGCGGAAAAATATGTTCAGGTTGCAAGAGAACAAGAAGCACAGCTCAGGGCTCATCTTGAGGACGCAAAACATTTTTACGAACAGGGGCTCATCCCGCAGAACGATCTTTTAAAATCGGAAGTGGCCTATGCGAGAGCACAGCAGGAAAGAGTTTCGGCGGAGAGCGCTCTTGCGGTGGCTCGTTCTTCTTTCAACACGATTATCCGCCACCCGATTGATGAAAAAGCGGAATTTGAAGACATATCAGAGCTTCCATCCGACTCGTACGAACTTCAGGCCTTAATGAACGAAGCTCTGGAGAATCGTCCGGAGATAAAAATGCTTGATATTGCCCTTCAGCAAGCTCAGTTGAGTGAAAAGATTGCAAAGAGCGGTTACTATCCAAAAGTTTACCTGTTTGGTCAGTATATGCAGCAGGGTGAAAATTGGAGAGCTACAGAAAATGACTATCAAAATAGCTACAACGCAAGTGTCGGCGTGCAGATAAACTGGCCATTATTTGAATCCGGAAAAACAAGAGCCGATTCGGCAAAAGCTCTTCATGAACGCCTCGCAATAGCAGAAAAGATCAAGGGGGTAAGAGACTCCATTATGCTGGAAGTAAAAGACGCCTTTGAAAAGCTAAATGTAGCAAAGACAAACATTACAACGGCCGACACTGCCGTCAAACAGGCGAAGGAAAACTATCGTATAACCAACCTCCAGTACCAGCAGCAAATCACTACATCAACGGAGGTGCTGGACGCTCAGACTTATCTCACTCAGGCCCAGGTTAATTACTACAATGCTCTTTACGGCTATTACACCGCTCAGGCTGAACTTGAACGGGCCATCGGAAAGAAGAATTTACCCGTTAAGGAGAATCCGAACGGCAAAGCTGCTAACAGATGAATGATAGAAGATCATGTTATCGAACAGATCACTCCAATCATTACCGTAGACACTATTGTGGACGGTCTGGTGGTTGCTCACAAAACCAGACCTGTTCCTAAAGTTTTCCTGGTGTGAGACTCACAGATAGTATTTATGCAAATATTCAAGCACCATTCTGTGAGTATTAAAAAAGGGCGTTATGTCAGCTATTGAATGCTTCATTATGCTGGTCCATTTCTTCGGAGCGGCGTAGTAAGTGGTTACCATGTCGTCCAGGTCTCGATAGAGATCCATTGCGGCTTCTTCGTCCGGTTGGTCTTCGTCGTCACCTATGGCCCAGCCGTTTACTCTGTCCTTGCAGGCTTCTCGCCACCAACCATCAAGAACGCTCATGTTAATTCCACCGTTGAAGCAAACCTTCATGCCGCTCGTGCCGCAGGCTTCTCTGGGGCGTCTCGGCGTGTTTAACCAGACATCGGTTCCCTGAGTCATAAGCTGAGCCAGCCACATGTTGTAATTCGGGATGAAGACCAGACGAAGACGATCCTCATATCGTCTGGATATTTCCACGATTTGCTTGATAAGATCCTTACCGGGCTGATCCTGAGGATGAGCTTTGCCGGCGAAAATGTACTGCACTCGATCGTAGGACAGATTCATGAGATATTCAACGTCGGTGAAGATAAGTGTTGCCCTTTTGTAAGCCGCAGCTCGCCTTGCAAAGCATATGGTCATCATTTCGTCAGTAAACCCTGCGCCGGTAAGGGAATTCACGTAGGAAATAAGCCTTTTCTTAGCTTCTTTTTTGGCCTTTCGAATGGCTTCATCTGGAATGGAAAGAGCGTCTTTCAAAGCCTGAGGCTGAGCTCTCCACGCCGGTATGTACTCATCGAAAAGACGCTGGAATTCCGGCCCTGTCCAGGTCAAATGATGAACGCCATTTGTCACGTGCCCTATTTCGTAACCCGGAAACATCTGGCGGGAAACTTCACCGTGAAGTTCGCTCACGCCGTTACTTGCTCTGGAAAGATTAAGAGCAAGTAGCGTCATGTTGAGGGCATCCTGTCCAGCAAGCTGCTGAATGTTTGACGGCAGATACTCCCGAAGAACCTGCCATGCCATATCGTAGGGGAACCGATCGTGACCGGCAGGAACAGGTGTATGAGTCGTGAAAATGCACATGTTGCGAACCTTATGTTCATTGCCGTTAAAGTCTTTAAGTAGAGCAAGAGTCAGAAATGCCGCATGTCCTTCGTTCATATGATAGGTGGTTATGTCCGGTTCCAGTTTCTTAAGGATTGTGTAACCACCAATGCCAAGAACCGCTTCCTGCATAATGCGGTTATACTGGTCTCCTCCGTAAAGGTACTGAGTAATAAGCCTGTCCTGGGGAGTATTCTCGGGAAGGTCTGTATCCAGAAAGTAAACGGGCACTTTACTCTTCATCCCCTGATAAACATATTTCCACACTCCAACGGCCACTTTTCTTCCATCAAGCTGGAGGGTAATTTTAAAAGGAAGCGGTTCCATGAAACCTCTGGGATCAAAATAAGGGTAGGCTTCGAGCTGAACTCCATCGGGTGTGAGGTGCTGGATAAAATAACCTCGCTGGTACAGAAGAGTAACCCCCACGAGCGGGATTGCCAGGTCAGCACTCGATGTCAACT
>CAZWJX010000207.1:0-3362 GCA_964634695.1 uncultured Syntrophobacterales bacterium
TTGCGAGCACCCGAAGGGTGCGTGGCAATCTGAAAACAGAGAGATTGCTTCGCCCGCCACAGGCGGGCTCGCAATGACAGAGTGGCAATGACAGAGTGGGGGATTGCTGCGTTGTCCGCCGGAGGCGGACTCCTCGCAATGACACAATTTTACGAAGCTTTGGGGTGTGTTTTGTTAATTTTTAATTCGTTTATATCATAGGAGCATGTCTTGCCTCTGTGGGAATACTTTCTTAGAGCCTTTATTTCGCTTGTGGTCATAATGGATCCTCTGGGCAACCTTCCCCTGTTTCTGGGTTTCACGGCTCAATATGAACCTGAAGAACGTTCACGAACTGCTCTGTGGTCGGCAGTTTCCGCAGCTTCTATCCTCATCCTTTTCTGTCTTGGGGGTGAAAAGGTTCTTTCCTTATTCGGGGTTTCTATCCCTGCCTTTCAGATAACAGGGGGAGTAGTCTTTTTTCTCTACGCGCTTCAAATGCTTCAACTGCTCCCTATCGGCATGAAGACCACAACAGAGGAAGAACAGGAAACAATGGAAAAGGAAAATATTGCCCTTGTTCCCATGGGCATACCCTTTATAGCGGGGCCGGGTGCCATTACGAATGTTCTCTTATGGCGTCAAATGGCCTCCGATGTTTCTTACCTTGCTCTGCTGATTGTTGCCGTTATTGCAGCCTCTTTTGTCATTTACCTAACGTTGAGATTCGGGGTATCTATCAGCAGATATCTTGGCTACGGTGGAATCAGGGTCATTTCAAGGCTCATGGGACTATTGCTTGCGGCTATGGCTGTTCAATTCATCGTCCAGGGGGTAAAAGAGCTTCTGGGCAGATAGGTTATGCTCCGGTTACGCCAGCCTCATGCTCTTTCACTTATAAGCCTTTACCTTTTTTGCTCTCTAATATAGAAGACCATTGTCAGTTTTAGCGGACAACAACTCAGGCAGGGTCAAAAAAGTGGTCTAAGGTCTACGTAGATTGGGAAAAGAGGAAAGGGTTTTGTGATAACCATAATCCCGGCACACAACGAAGAAGCAACCATACGTCAGGTGGTAAAACGAGTCTGGGACGAAGTGGGCTGTCCCGTGGTTGTGGTGGATGACGGAAGCACGGATCAAACGGCCAAGGAAGCCCTGCGAGGGGGTGCTATTGTAATACCTCACGGAAAGAAACTGGGTGCATGGACAGCAATCCAGACAGGGCTTCTGTTCGCCAGACGTTACAGGATTGCACCTGTTGTTACTCTGGACGGAGACGGTCAGCATGAAATCGAGGATATTTCTAAACTTTTCGATACCTACCGCAAAACCGGAGCCCATGTTGTAATCGGATCCTGCCCGGATAGAGCCAGCCGGATGAGGAGAACCGCCTGGTGGTTCTTTCGACTGCTTACCGGCCTGAGAGTAAAAGACATAACCTCCGGATTCAGACTTTACAGCAGAGAGGCTATAGAAGTTCTGACTACTAAGGAAGCCCTTCTTCTAGACTATCAGGACATCGGGGTTTTACTGCTTCTTGCTCGCAAGGGTCTTTCAATCGTGGAAGTTCCGGTTCGCATGTATCAACGTCCGGTTGGTCAATCGCGAGTCTTTTCAAACTGGGGAACAGTTGTGCGCTATATGATTCACACCAGCATCTGCGGGCTTTCAAAAAGACCGGGAAGTATTAAGGGAGAGAACTCATTATGATGAGCTACCGCATAACATCGACTCTAATCGGTGTCGGAATCGCCTTAGTAATACTTCTTCTCGTGCGAAAAGACTATATCCATGTACGTCACACCTTGTGGTGGTTTTTATTGTCTCTGGCTTCTGTTATAGCCGGGATTTTTCCCCAAGTGGTTGATAACGTGGCTCACTGGTTCGGGGTCAACTACCCGCCCACATTTTTCTTTACTATAGCCTTTGCGGCATTGCTTATAAAGATGCTTCGAATGGACATTGAGCTTTCCAAACAGGAGACAGAGATTAAAAGGCTGACGCAAAGATTGGCAATACTTGAAAAACAGGACAAGGAACCTTCCGCTTAGTAACACCTGCTTGTTTAAGTTTCGATATGCAGAAGTTTATAAGAATAGGAGCCATCTACTCAACTTCCTGAGCCCATTTGAGAGCTTCCAGATACAGTTCACTGAGGCGTCCCACATTTAAATTGAGCTTCTCTGAAAATGTTAAAAGCTCGTCCCATTTATCCTGTTCGTGACAAAGAACCAGCTTGTAGAGAACCCCCAGGTCACCCTCGTAGTGCAGAAGAGCGTTTCTTATTTCTGACGACACAGGAAGTTGCTTCAGAATGTCGCCAATTGATCGCTGGAGTATCACGTCAAGGGTTGAGATAATCCCCAGAAAAAAAACTTCACCTGTCCGAATAAATCCGGTCTCTTTTGCTAGCAATTCCAGATATCGCCCTCTGTGGAGTGCATGACCGAAGATTTTGAATGGATTATCCTTACAAACCTGTCCATAAAGAACAAGAAGAAACCATCTCCGCAGTTCTTTTTCGCCAAGAAGCATGATAGCCCGCCGTATATCCTTTACCTCCATTCTTAATCCCACAGCAGGAGAGTTAATATAACGCAACAGCTTGTATGTCATTCCTGGATCTTTTTTTAGAATCCTTTCGAAATCTTCCAGCGATAATTCTTCCTTGCTGAATATCTCCGACATTAGCTTTATTACATTTGCACTAGAAGGAGGAACGTCCTTGTTCGCAACAACGGCAGGCCGGCTGAAGAAAAATCCCTGAAAAAGATCGAATCCCTGATCAAGCGCATACTTGAAATCATCATGAGTTTCTATTTTCTCAGCAAGCAAAAGTTTATTTGCGGATGCATACCGATTTACTATATCTCCCCACTGATCTCTAGGGCTCTTAATGCAATCAACCTTGATAATATCAGCAATGAGAGCAAAAGGTTGAAGGTGGTCGTCTTCAAGCGTAAAGTCGTCAACTGCCAGCAGATAGCCTTTATCTTTGAGATATTTGCAGGCATCAATTGTTAACTTATCAGGAGCGGTATCTTCCAGAATTTCGATAACAGTGCTTTCAACGGGGAGAAGTGTGGCAATGTCTTCAACAAGCAATTTTTTTGAGAAGTTGATAAACCCTCTGGTGTTACGAACCAGTTCTCTGAAATCCATGACCATCAGCAGATTATGAAGCACCGAGAAGGAAGCTTCATCAGGATCCCTTATATAAGCCCGTGATGCATCCGGCGATGACCTGTAAAGAATTTCATACCCCCACAGGTTCTTTTTTTTGTCAAAGATCGGTTGTCTGGCTACAAAAGCGTCCATCTCTGTCCCCTTATATCTCCCTTCGTACACCGATGTGCTCCAGATGTAGCTTTAGTCGTCACTGT
>CAZWJX010000208.1:0-3316 GCA_964634695.1 uncultured Syntrophobacterales bacterium
CGGGAGAAAGTCTTCAGGTGCTTCTCATAGACAAACTACCCTTTCCTTCGCCAGCAGACCCGCTTGTAGAAGGCAGGTGCGCCCGAATTGACGATATGGGACGGGTTTCTTTCATGGAATACTCACTTCCCAGAACGATTCTGGCCCTCCGTCAGGGCATAGGTCGTCTAATTCGGTCGTCAACGGATCGAGGCGTAGTTGGCATATTTGATGTAAGAGTCAGGAAAAAGGGATACGGACGTAAAATTCTCGTAAATCTGCCGCCATGCCGTATCGTGGAACGGATTGAAGACCTGTTACCACAAGCATGTAACAGTGAGAAAACACAGTGCTGACAGAGAGGTTATGCGATGAAATCGGAAGAAACCAGATTTACTCACCTGGACGAAAAGGGACGGCTCAGAATGGTCGATGTGACCGAAAAGTTGGAGACCGTTCGTGAAGCGAGGGCTGAAGGCAAGATTAAGATGGGGCGAGATGTGCTGGAAGCCGTCCTTAGCGGTGACATAACGAAAGGCAATGTGCTGGAAGCGGCAAGAATGGCCGGAATCATGGGTGCGAAAAAAACATGGGAACTTATCCCCCTGTGCCATCAGCTTGCTCTCACGTCGATAAACGTTGAATTCACCGCAGAATGGGATCCGCCCGCCATTGCCATTCGTTCTACGGTAAAAGCCACCGACAGAACAGGCGTTGAAATGGAAGCCTTAACGGCCGTAGCTATAGCGGCTCTCACCATTTACGACATGTGTAAAGCTCTTGACAAAACAATGACTATAGACCAAATACGACTTGTTTATAAATCCGGCGGAAAAAGTGGAGTATTCAAGCGATCTTTCGGCGAATCTCTTTAAGCTGAAATCGGTTACAAGGACTCGTAATAATGCCTGCATCCGTAGCGACACCAGTAAGAACCATTAGTAGCGAGCCGGATAGAAGGTCAATTCCAGATGGATAAGGAGTAGGCTCCATGAAGCAAGAAGACCTGCTTTACTTCAAAAAGCTTCTTCAGGATCGACTGCAAGAACTGTTGCAGGAAGCCGAAAAGACCGTGCAGGATATGAGTGATAACGGTACTTTTTTCCCGGACCCTGCAGATAGAGCTTCGGCGGAAGCCGAACGAAACTTCATGCTTCGCATTCGGGAAAGAGAACGAAAACTTATAGGTAAAATAAGGGAAGCTCTGGAACGGATAGAAAACGGCACTTTTGGTATCTGCGAACAATGTGGAGACGAAATTGATATAGAGCGCTTAAAGGCTCGCCCTGTGACGACTCTTTGTATTGAATGCAAACGCAAGCAGGAAGCTCTGGAAAAGATTAAAGGCGAGTAATAGAGGCGCTACAAACTCATTGTGGGTATGCCATGCATGCCCACAATTATATCTGGGTGGTCTCTATTTTTTTCAGTTCAATCCCAGTTTACTCTTTCAACATCGCCTATCCATATTTCCCGGAGTTCACCTGAAGGTGTTCGAAGTATGATGCCTCCGCCGTGAGAAAAATCAACGGCGGTTCCGCTTACTTCTTCAATCCCTGTGTTTACGGTCAAAAAACGCCCGAGGAGCATCGACGATTCTCGCAACCTGTTCATCCAGGGCTCCCAGCCAGAACTCAGAAACAGCTCATAACTTTTCTCAAATTCTCTGCTGAACCCACAGAGTATGTGCTGACGCCGTATGATGACGTCGGAGCCAAGCTCAATACTAAGAGATGTGGGAGGATAACGAAATTCACCCACAAAATCCTTCTCATTGTAAAACACATTTATTCCAATGCCGATCACAACAAACCTCAGCCTCTGGGGTTCCATATGAGATTCGGCAAGTATGCCGGCCAGCTTTCTCTCACCGATGACAAGATCGTTCGGCCATTTCACCATGACGGGCAGAGAATATAGCTTTTGTAAAGTTTCCCGGAGAACGAGAGCCGAAAGCAGGGTCAGATGAGCAGCCTGTCTTGGGTCTATTTCAGGGCGCAGGACAAAGGAAAAATAAAGCCCTTTCCTGGGAAGAGACATCCAGCTTCTCCCCAACCTTCCACGGCCTGTCGTTTGAGCTTCCGCCACAACGACCGTCCCTTCGGGAGCATCATTCATGGCAAGCTTCATGGCTTCCGTGTTAGTGGAATCAATTTGATCGTAATAGACATAGGGTTTACAAAACCATGACGTGTCGAGTTCACTCAGAATCTCGACGGGATGAAGCAGATCCGGGACAGAAACCAGCCTGTAGCCAAGGTTGGGCTTTGCATGGAAAACGTAGCCCAGTTCTTCCAGCTTCTGTATTCTCTTCCAGACAGCAGCTCTGGTAATTCCGAATCGGGAAGCTAATTCCGCTCCTGATATTTCCCGACCGGAATCTTTTTTAAAAAGCCGAAGCATTTCAACAAGAACACTGTCACTCATAAAACGGTTAACCTCAAAATTATCTGCTTTTCCTGCAGCGAGTATTACCTCAATTATTCTTCAGCTACTATACGTGCCCGAAAAAGGCCACAGCGGCAAGCAAAAGCGAAGTCTCTACCACTTCGCATGTTGCTCCGAAAAGATCGCCGCTTATGGTTTCAAAACATGTTAGATAATTTCGCCTCAGAATCATGACTTCTGCAAGAGTAATAGCCAGAGCGGCGGAGAAAAAAACGGGGTTCCACAGAAGTAAAGGCACAAGCCAGACAGATGCGATAGCAAAAATGCGATTTGAAAAGCCTTCTATAAACCGTGCACCGAGCCCTCGATTTTGCTCTGAAGAAACGGCCCTTGCAGCAAGAAGCGCCATTGAAAATCTCCCCAGTGTAGTTGCAATGATGACTGCCTCCCAGGCCCGATACTGCTGCAGAGTGCCGAAGCATAAGGCCTTGAGTCCGACGATGATCACGATGGAAGAAGCGCCGAAAACGCCTACTCGACTGTCTTTCATTATTTCCCGACGCCTTTCAGGCGTATAGCCTCCACCGAGCCCATCTATCCAGTCGGCAAAGCCGTCCAGGTGGAGAGAACGAGTAAGCCACAGGAGAAATCCCACTGTCGTTAAACCCGAAATGGAGGACGGGAAGAAAATGCTGCACAGCCGGAGAAAGCCTGTCGTGAGAAGACCGATGAGAATTCCCACAAGCGGGAAAAAGGCAAAGGATCTTGAAAAAATTACGTTACCGGACCCGAAGACGCTCTGAGGAACGGGACAGCGAGTAAGAAAGCTGAGAGCCACCAGAAAGTCCTTAAGAATGTTCACAGTAAACTCCCGAAGTTGTGATTAATTGCAGAAGCCGTTGCTCAGACCATAGTCAAATATAACATGGCCTGATTCCTGCTTCACCGA
>CAZWJX010000209.1:0-3283 GCA_964634695.1 uncultured Syntrophobacterales bacterium
TCGGTGAAGCAGGAATCAGGCCATGTTATATTTGACTATGGTCTGAGCAACGGCTGCTGACCTGAGACGACTTACAAAAGGCGATAAAATCTATTTCGATGGACAATCGATCATACCTTGTCCGCCCTTTACGTTCACTATTCACATAATCCCCGCTCAATAGTTGTTTCTATGGTGGGCGCTTTGTTCTGTGCCCACCAATTACCTGAATTCTCTGAAGAAAGCTTAAAAGATCATCTCCACGGTAACTTGCATCAGTTGTTTCCAGGCACGGAATTTTCGTGAGCCTTGTCGAAAAAACTGACTTAATGGATGACAATAGGCGTATTTCATGTAGATCTTATACGAATAAAGGAAAGTCATTGCGAGGCCGCCCTTTCCTGTTACGTCATTGCGAGCGCCCGAAGGGCGCGTGGCAATCTATAATAAAGAACAACAAAAGATTGCTTCGCCCTCACTTCGTTCGGGCTCGCAATGACACGGGGGGAAGGGCAATGACGAGATTCCTTCGTCGCTTCGCGCCTCGCAATGACACAATAAACACATTCTCCAGTTACGCATTTTTCGAACAGGCTCAATTTTCATCGACAGAATTTCAATTTTTTGAAAAAATGAAAACGTAGGGTTAACCTCACAGCAAAGGAGCACGCCATGGCTGAATACCAGAGCTGGCAGGAAGCCATTTTCGGCGCCGTAAGAAGCAGAAGTTTTCCCCTGAGCGTAAAATTTCTGCGAGAGGGTGAAGAATTTCCACTGGAAGCAAGACGCCCCGGGAAAGTGCTCGGCAAAAGAATAACCATCTGTCAGGCAATTACGATGGCTCGTATTTACGGCTGGGCTGTAGGGCTTGATCGCTCTGATATAATCTGCGTTCCGGCCGTTCTGGCCTGGGGTATGAGCGGAGCTCAGGATGCCCGGAAAGAAATGATCTCCCTTATGCTCAGCGTCGGCTTTGCTCAAAACGAAGACGTGGCATTGTCTCAGATAAAATCCATGATTCTCCCAAGGGAAGGAGAAATTTCTGGCATCACTATGGCTCCTCTTGCAAAAACTTCGTGGGACTTTGACGTTGTCGTGATCTACGGAAATCCTGCCCAAATAATGCGAATTGTTCAGGCACTAAGATACTTACGACCGGAAGAAATTTCAGGCGATTTTCAGGGGAAAATAGCCTGTGTGGAAACTCTCTATGCCGCATCGGCCACTCAAAAACCTCGCATATCCATTCCCGGTATGGGAGACCGCATATTTTCAATGACTCAGGACGACGAACTTGCGATAAGTCTTCCAGTGTCTTACATGCCTGATCTCATAAAGGGGCTGCATGATGCCGGAAAACCCATAGGAGCACGTTATCCCGTAACTTTCTACCAGAACTTTGAACCCGTATTTCCAAAACAATATCAGGAAGTAGCTGAAAGACTTAAGCTCTTTACGTCGTGAGGATACATACATGATTACCGATCTTCTTGTGGCACCCGATGTTATCCTGGAAATCTGCGCTTCTGATGAAGACCCTGCCCTTCCCACCTTGCAGGCTCTTGCAAAGGCAAAGAAAGAAAACGTAAGGACGTGGATCTATGTGGGAAGCATCGATCGAATTCACAGCGAACTGAGCACTTACCTGAAGGATCATCACGGTTTTTCGGCAGAAAAGGCACGAAAAGAGGCATCTCAAAGGCTTCTGCTCTTCTCAAAGGAACACCGATGGCTTTCAGCTTTGTCAGAGGATGGAGAAGCAATCGCAAGCCCTACCCCTCTCCTTTCTCAATTGTGCAAAGCGCTTGACCGCCTTGGCGATGGTGCATTTGTGCTGACCAGAGGAAAAGACTTCCCCACTTCCCGGGTCATCACACCGGAAGCTTATCTGAACGTCTCCTCTGCCGGCAGGAACGCTGTTCCTTTTGTAGACCTTGCAAGTCAGCAGGATCTTATTCGACATGATCTTGAAAAAAGAATGTTCGCTGTTTTGATGCATGGTCGTTACGTGGGAGGGCCGGAAATAGAAGAGCTGGAAGAAAGGCTTCAGCACGAGCTTAGAGTAAAACACGCCATAACATGTTCCAGCGGAACGGATGCTCTTCTTATGGCGCTTCTTGCTCTTGGGATAGGCCCCGGAGATGCTGTGTTCACCGTTCCCTTTACTTTTGTCGCAACGGCCGAAGTCATACGTCTTGTGGGAGCCACCCCTGTCTTTGTAGATATAGACCCGGTATCCCTGACAATGGATCCTGCGGCTCTGAAGAAAACTCTCGACGCTCTGCAAGGGAACACTGACGGCGTGCCACTTCCCGAAAAGGCCCGCATGTTGAAACCAAAAGCTATAATCACAGTCGATCTTTTCGGTTGCCCGGCTCATTACAACGAAATAAATTCCATTGCGAGAAATCACGGTCTCTTTGTTATCGAAGATGCCGCACAGGCTTTCGGCGCTGCATACCAGGGGAAACCTGCGGGAAGCCTCGGTGACATCGGCTGCACATCCTTTTTCCCGGCAAAGACGCTTGGGGCCTACGGAGACGGTGGAGCGATCTTCACCAACTCAGACATTCTGGCAGAAAAACTGCGGCTCATAAGAAATCACGGAACTGACAGCACACCCTACCGACATGAAATCATCGGACTGAACGGGAGGCTGGACAGCATTCAGGCGGCCGTCTTGCTTGCCAAATTAAGCATCTTTCATGACGAAAAGGCAAAACGTAAATTCGTTGCCAGAGCATACACCGAAAGGCTTTCCCGCATTCCGGGCATTACGGTTCCATCAATTCCTGAAGGGATGGAAAGTGCCTGGTCGCAGTACAGTATTCTTGTACCATCCGGATATTTTCGTGACATTCTCAGAGAAAAACTATCCGAACGGGGCATCCCGACAGCTATCTATTACCCCTGCCCTCTTCACCTTCAGCCGGCTTTTCGTGACCTTGGTTACAGAGAGGGCGATTTTCCGGTAGCGGAACGCTGTTCGGAAAGAATTCTGTCTCTTCCCATGCATCCGTACGTCACGGAAGAATTGATTGGCAAGATAGTTGACGTTGTGGAATCCACGGCAAGCCAGCTAATACTGAAGATGAACGAATTCGTAGAATTGGCAAAAACAGAATGACAAATTGGCGGAGTGTAAATTACTACAGGGGTAATCTCTCGTCCGTCATTGCGAGGCCGCGTTATCCTTTCACCACATTGCGAGCCGCAGCAAATCGAAGGCGAAGCAATCTCGCAATGTGTCATTGCGGGGAGCGAAGCGACGTAGCAATCTCATCATTGTCTTTTGATGAGAGTG
>CAZWJX010000210.1:0-613 GCA_964634695.1 uncultured Syntrophobacterales bacterium
AAAATGTGGCAAGTTTATTAATGATATCCTGCACCGGTGCTTTTTCTCTTACGAAATATACGTGGTAAGCCGGTCTGTTATCCACGAGAACCGTTCCCCGACAGTCCCGTATGATGCCTCGAGGAGCTGAAACCGTTTCTACTCTTGTTCGGTTATTTTCTGCCTGATTGTAAAAAAAGTCGCCTTTTATGATCTGAAAATAGTAAAGCCTCAAAGCGTAAGCGATAATAACCAGGACGAGTGCACCTGCAAAAAAGTAAACATTCTTTTTTACAAAATTATCGCTGTTTTTTACGGTAAGTTCTTTGAACTTCATCGTCTTAAGCTTCGGAAGAACTTGAGCATGTTTTTATCGCTCTCTTTCGCCCATCATCCATGACGATATTAACGCCAGAAAGAATATAGCTGCAACTATGGTTACTGCCAGTCGGGGAAGCAGAATAGATAATACAAAGTCTAAAGTGTTGGGAAAGCTATCGTAAGAATTTAAAGTGTACACCAATATGAACAATTCCTGGATTGTTGCGCAGATTGCTGTCAGAATTATTTGATAAGGTAACGATCTCATTTCCATTTCTTCTGCTGTTAGATGAATAAAAGCAACGGCGCAAAC
>CAZWJX010000210.1:623-3264 GCA_964634695.1 uncultured Syntrophobacterales bacterium
GCCTGAAAGGCCATCAAGAAGGTATCCCAGCGCTATTGCCAGAAAAAAATGATGTAGAGGTTTTAACAACGGTGCGACTCCTACGATTAGATATAGGAACAAATCTATCCTGAAACTGACCGGTATGCCAATGTAAGCTCCAAACCACTGACAGAACATAAGCACCACTATACCGATGAACAATCGGAAAGCCAGAGAGCGATTACGTATGGTTTTTGCTCTGACTGCCATCATTTTCTAAGGTCCAGGTCCTGACGGATCGATGCTGAGGGAATAAGGACGAGCACTTCTTCCAAATGGCTTAAACGCACAATGGGGGTTACTTCAACCTGTTGAAACATTTTCAGCGGGTCTTTGTAGTTTGCTTTGATTACACCCACTTTAATTCCTTCGGGGAAAATGCCATCTTTTCCCGAAGTAACTAAAAGATCTCCCACTCTTATATCCGCGTCGTTTCTAACATATTTGAGAGAGCAACTCTGGAGGTCTCTTCCTACGACAATAGCACGTATTCTGTTTCTCTGGACGTACACATCAACAGCGCTTGCCGGATCGGTTACAAGCATTACGCGAGAAAAACTGTTTCCCGAATTGAGGACTCTTCCGACGACACCCTCGTCGTTAATTACTGGCATGTCTTCAAATATCCCATCTCGCTTGCCTCTGTTGATAATTACAACCTGAAAAAATCCACTTAAGTCGTTTACCACCACAAGAGCCGATATTGACTTCCACTCAATAGTGTTCTTGAATTCAAGAAGTCTTCTGAGTCGTTGGTTTTCAAAGTAAGCTTCTCGGTAAGCTATGAGCTCATTTTCCAGACGGGCGATCTCTTTTCTGAGAGCCTCGTTTTCTTCCTCTACCCGAACAAGCCAGATATATCTCGATACGGCTTTTTGAACCGACTGTAATACTTCGGTCCACGCTGAGAACACGGGCATGGTCAGGCTGAGAAAAGTTTCCTGGAGGTAATCGATAGAGTAACGTTTGTAGTTCAGAGAAAATATGTAAAAGGTCAGTACCAGGATGAAGAGTACGAAGAGAAACCCACGAATTCGACGGAAGAAATCCCACATGGAGTTGTCTTAACCTCTCACATTAGTACGTCTCTCAATAGATCTATATCCTCAAGAGCTTTTCCCGACCCCAACACGACCGTGGAGACCGGATCTTCGGTAAGAGTAACAGGAAGCCCTGTTTCCATACGGATGACGTAGTCAAGGTTGCGAAGTTGAGAACCTCCACCCGTAAGCACAATTCCCCTGTCGACTATATCAGCCGCCAGTTCAGGAGGCATCTGTTCAAGAGCAAGTTTTACGGTTTCAACTATAGTGTCTATTTGTTCCTGAATCGCTTCTCTAACTTCGTCAGATGTGATTTGTATTGTTTTAGGAATGCCGTCGACGAGGTCTCTTCCTTTAACATCTGCTACTCTGGGGTCTCCTTCGTCAGGATAGGCATTTCCAAGCTCGATCTTAATTTGTTCAGCTGTTCTTTCGCCTATTAACAAATTGTATTTTCGCTTGATGTACTGCAATATTGATGCATCCATTTTGTCGCCACCTACACGAACCGATTTGCTATAGACAATGCCAGCGAGTGAAATTACAGCGACATCCGTAGTGCCTCCACCTATATCGACGACCATGTTGCAAACCGGCTCTGTTATAGGAAGACCTGCACCTATTGCGGCAGCCATAGGCTGTTCGATAAGATAAACTTCTCGGGCGCCGGCAGATTCCGCCGATTCCCGCACCGCTCTTCTCTCAACCTGAGTAATCCCCGAAGGTACACCAACAATTACTCTTGGTCTTACAAAGGCCCTACGGTTATGAACCTTTCGTATGAAATACCTTAACATCGCCTCGGTAACTTCAAAGTCAGCTATGACCCCGTCTTTCATGGGGCGAATAGCAACGATATTGCCGGGAGTTTTTCCAAGCATCATTTTTGCTTCAGTTCCTACCGCAACCACTCTTCCTGCACCTTGAGCATCTCTCCGAATTGCTACTACGGAAGGTTCGTTAAGAACCACTCCTTTACCCCGGACATAGACAAGAGTTGTTGCCGTGCCAAGGTCAATTGCGAGGTCGTTAGAAAACCATCCTAGAAGTCGACTAAGTATCATGAGCGTTTTACTCCTTCATATAATTTGCTTTGCTGGCAATTTTAAGCTGTCCAGTTCATTAGTATCAAAAAGGTTATTCTAGTGAATAAGAAGATTATCTTACAAGATTTTTCTTTAGTTCCGGGAACAAGAAATTTTGCATTGATGATCTGATGGTGCCTGGGGCGGGACTCGAACCCGCACGGGGCAAAGCCCCAAAGGATTTTAAGTCCTTTGCGTCTGCCTGTTCCGCCACCCAGGCCCGTTTGTTATGTGCTTAATTTTCTCTTTATAGCATGCTGTAGGAAAACTCAAGAATCAAAAGCATGCCTGTTTTCGAAAGTTCTCCCCTTAATTGTGTGACCCGACTGTCTCATTTTGCGGTCCCTTTTGATACCCTAACGTATGTGTTGCGAAGCTATTTTCTGGGGGAGCGAATTTTGCCGTGTATCTGAATCAGTTTTTATGCTTTATGTATGGAGGTTTTTGGAGCATTTGGGGGTTTTCAACTGATGAATTTTGTATTTGCTTAAT
>CAZWJX010000211.1:0-2534 GCA_964634695.1 uncultured Syntrophobacterales bacterium
CGAAGCGAAGCAATCTCATCGTTGTATTAAAAAAGAGATTGCCACGCCTGTCTTCAACAGGCTCGCAATGACCGGTTCGGTAGAGACTGCCACGGCCACTTCGTGGCCTCGCAATGACACCTACACTCGTCATTGCGAGCGAAGCGAAGCAATCTCATCGTTGTATTAAAAAAGAGATTGCCACGCCTGTCTTCGACAGGCTCGCAATGACTGGTTTGATAGAGATTGCCACGGCCACTTCGTGGCCTCGCAATGACTGGCTCGGTAGAGACTGTCACACCTGCGGCGGCCTCGCAATGACGGAAGAGGAAGAGGCCTCGCAATGACAACAACTTAACCCCACAGGGGCAGGCACATTGGCCTGCCCCTACAGGGACTTTACCGCTGTTGGCAAGCGCAGGAGTCACCCCTACCTAACAACAGCCCACCGCTTAGCTCTTCTTCGGTGCGAGAACCATCACAACGTTTTTCCCTTCTTCCTTCGGCGGGCTTTCCACAACCGCTTCTTCCTTCAGAGCCTCCTCGATTCTTTGCAGCATCTGATAAGCCTGATCTTTATACATCACTTCTCTACCCCGGAGGACTACCGTAACCTTTGCTTTGTCCTTCTGGGCAAGAAATCGCTTAATATGGCGTATCTTTGTCTGAAAATCATGTTCGTCCGTCTTGGGACGAATTTTTATTTCCTTGACCTGTATGACAGTCTGTTTTTTCTTGGCTTCCTGAGTCTTCTTGCTGAGCTGGTACTTATATCGCCCATAGTCCATTATTCTGCAAACGGGCGGATCTGCCTGAGGCGCCACCTCCACCAGATCCAGACCTTCTGCCTCTGCCAGTTCCAGGGCCTTTTCTATAGGAACAACGCCTAGCTGCTTGCCATCCGTTCCTATAAGTCTTACTTCCTTGACCTTAATCTGGTGATTGACTCGAACTTCCTTTTCCAGAGCCTTACCCTCCTGTTTCTAAATTACCCTCATTCCCAGCCGACCTTTTGTGGCGGCAAGACACTCTTTGTCCACAAGATCGCAAAAGGCATCAAGCCCCATGGCTTCAAGCTGAACGCCGTCCCGACGTCTGGGTGAAACCGTGCGGGACTGCACTTCACGATCTCCGATAACCAGCATGTAAGGAATCTTCTGGAGTTGAGCTTCACGGATCTTAAAACCAAGCTTTTCGTTCCGATCATCAAGCTCAACCCTCATACCACGGTCTCTCAGTATTTCAAAGACCTCTCGGGCATAGCTTATGTGTCTATCGGTTACCGTGAGAACGATGGCCTGAACCGGTGCAATCCACACAGGGAAAGCCCCGGCATAATGTTCAATCAACACTCCTATGAACCTTTCCATTGCCCCGAGAATCACTCTGTGAAGCATGACAGGACGATGTTTCGCCCCGTCGGGTCCAATATACGTGAGATCAAATCTTTCAGGCAACGTAAAATCGCACTGGATCGTGGCGCACTGCCATCTTCTTTCCAGAGCGTCTTTAAGCTTCACATCGATTTTAGGGCCGTAAAAAGCCCCTTCGCCTTCGCATATTGCGTAGGGTATTCCCTTATCCTGAAGGACCTGCATCAGAGCAGTTGTGGCTCGCTCCCAGTCCTCGTCAGATCCGATTGATTTTTCCGGTCTGGTGCTGATTTCCATCTCATAAGAAAAACCGAAAATATCCATCACTTCCATAACAAAATCTATAACACCTTCAATCTCGCTGTGCAGTTGATCGGGTGTACAAAGGATATGAGCATCGTCCTGTGTGAACTGGCGAACTCTCAGAAGTCCATGAAGCACACCCGACTTCTCATGGCGATGAACAGTTCCCAGCTCAAAAAACCTGATCGGTAAGTCTCTGTAACTTCTGATCTTGGACTTGTAGATGAGCATGTGAGCGAGACAGTTCATAGGCTTTATGCCGTAAGATTGGCCTTCGATCTCCGTGAAATACATGTTTTCCCGATAATTATCGAAATGCCCCGATCGCTTCCACAGTTCTGTTTTAAGAAGCGTTGGCCCCATTACGAGCTGGTAGCCTCTCCGAATATGTTCTCTCTTCTCAAACGTCTCAAGAATATGCCTCAACATGGCGCCCTTCGGATGATAAATCACCATGCCGGCGCCCACTTCATCACTAAACTGAAAGAGATCCAGCTCGCGCCCAAGACGTCTGTGGTCCCGGCGTTTTGCTTCTTCGAGAAAATCAAGATATTTTTTAAGCCCTTCTTCGTCCGGGAAGGCCGTGCCGTATATTCGCTGAAGCATGGGATTTCTTTCGTCGCCTCGCCAGTAAGCACCCGCAACGCCGGTAAGTTTAAAGGCTGTGATATGGCCCGTATCGGGAACGTGAGGCCCACGGCATAAGTCGACAAAGTCACCCTGTTCATAGAGGGAGACGACAGGTTCGTCGAGTTCTTCGATTATTTCCACCTTGTAACTCTCGCCTTTTTCTCTGAAGAAGGATATAGCCTCTTCGCGGCTCATCTCCCGGCGAATAAAGGGATATCTGGCAGCCACGATCTCGCGCATCTTAGCTTC
>CAZWJX010000211.1:2544-3189 GCA_964634695.1 uncultured Syntrophobacterales bacterium
TTTCAAGATCTTCGTCCGAAAAGGGTTCAGGAACATCAAAGTCGTAATAGAAGCCGTTTTCGATAGCGGGGCCTATGGTAACTTTTGCCTCAGGAAATAGAGCCTTAACGGCCTGAGCCATGACGTGGGATGTGCTGTGCCTTAGTATCTCAAGCCCCTCTGGAGAACGAACACTAACCGGCTCTATTCTTCCCCCTTCCTCGAGGGGTCTATTCAGATCAACGAGATATCCGTTGACCTTCGCCGCTATCCATTCAGGATTCCAGTTATCGTAAAAAGCTTTAAGAACCTCTTTAACCGTCACGCCCTTCTCGAAACTTTTCTTGATATCGCCCGATTCAAACTCAAGTTGCTTCTCTTCCATAGGATTCACCACCCTGTGCTTACAACTCTTTATTAAAGATCCCCAACAAGACAGAAGTTCAGCTTCCTTATATGGCACGATTTAATTACTTATACAACCCGAAAGCTGCAATTTTTCGATAACTTGTTTTTAGACGAACCGGCAGGGCTTATAATTGAACCATTTACCCGGGCGGGAAATTCGGAACGCCCTTCCCATGGCATCTGTTCTAGCCGGTAGGGGCACGGCATGCCGTGCCCCTACCTATTTAAGGCGATATTTAGATCAGTTGAGCCTGTTCG
>CAZWJX010000212.1:0-3175 GCA_964634695.1 uncultured Syntrophobacterales bacterium
GTGTCATTGCGAGGAGCGAAGCGACGAAGCAATCTCATTGTTGCAAACTCCCACGGACAGGCACGGGAGCCTGCCCCTGCAGGCGTCATTGTCGGCCATGGTCGTATCATAGGCGGACAATTACGCCTCAAATCGAATCATTACAGCGCATCTTCGCCCCATTCTCCGGTTCTTATACGCATGCAGTTTTCTAAAGGAAGTATGAAGATCTTGCCGTCACCTATCTTACCCGTTCTGGCAGCTTCCCTTATGGCCTCTACTATCTCGCCTACTCTGTGATCTTCGCAAGCTATCTCGATTTTTATTTTAGGTATGAAATCAACTACATATTCTGCTCCCCGATAGATCTCCGTTCGTCCCTTTTGACGGCCAAATCCCTTTACTTCCGTTACAGTCATCCCCTTGACACCTATTTCCGAAAGGCGTTCTTTTACGTCGTCCAGCTTGAATGGTTTTATGATCGCAGAAATCAACTTCATTTCGTATTTCTCCCCGGATAGCTGATTTTTGGGTATTTAAAACCGCAAATCATTTTAACTTCCATCCTGGCAATGACGCTTCTTTGTGTCATTGCGAAGCTGCCGCAAGGCGGCTGTGGCAATCTCATAAAAAACAATGACGAGATTGCTTCGCCTTCGCTTCGCTCCGGCTCGCAATGACACGGGGAAAAGCAACAAGAGATTGCTTCGTCGCTTCGCTCCTCGCAATGACGTAATAGGAGAACGCGACCTCGCAATGACGTGAAGGAGAACATGTCCTCGCAATGACAATGCGGAGATTGCTTCGCACCCTTCGGTCGCTCTCAATGTTCCAAAGCGAACGCGGCCTTCCTGTGACGGAACAAATAAGCCAATGACGCCACAGCATGTTCCCTCTACATCAATTGCAAAAAGCCCATCATCCCCTGTATCCGTGAGCAATAGGCATTCGTCTTCCGGATCCAAAGGCTTTTGAAGTAACCTTCAGCACTGGAGGAGCCTGCCTCCTTTTGTATTCGTTTTTTACAACCATGCTGATAACCATTTCCGTCGTGGAGCGGTCAAAGCCCCGCCTGATTATTTCATCTCGAGAAAGATTTTCGTTAATGTAAAGGTCTAGGATTGCATCAAGAATGTCGTAGGGGGGCAGAGTATCCTGATCTCGCTGATTGGGTCTCAGTTCCGCCGAAGGTGGTTTTTCGATGATCCTTTCAGGAATCCAGTTGTAGCGTTCGTTTAGGCGTTTCGCAATTTCATAAACCAGGGTTTTTGGCACATCGCCTATAGCGGCAAGACCGCCGTTCATGTCGCCGTAAAGTGTGCAGTAACCAACAGCAAGTTCTGACTTGTTTCCTGTGGACAAAAGAAGAACGCCGAATTTGTTCGATATCGCCATGAGAACAAGCCCTCGCAGCCGGGCCTGGATGTTTTCTTCCGTTACGTCCGGTGGAAGTCCCTTGAAAACGCTAGAAAGCGCTCCGCAAGTAGTCTGAAACATGTCAACAATGGGGACAACGTGGAGTTTTATGCCAAGGCGGTTTGCCAGAGCCTCGGCATCTTCAAGGCTTTCCGGTGAACTGTAAGGGCCAGGCATTGCAACTCCAAGTACTTTATCTGCCCCCAGCGCCAGAACAGCAAGGGAAGCCGTGACCGCCGAATCTATCCCGCCGCTTAGCCCTATTACCACGCCTGAAAAACCGCACTTTCGGGCGTAATCCCTGATACCAAGAACGAGAGCGTCTATTAGTTCATCTGCCTGGTTTGAGTATTCCTCACGTAAATCCCCGCAATCACGTGCTGACTTCTTCCATTTCTGTAGATCAAACACCACAAGATCTTCCCTGAAGGATGCTGCACGGCATAGTGTCTCGCCGGAGGGCGCCACTACCATACTATGTCCCTGGAAGATAAGTTCATCGTTGCCGCCGACCTGATTGACGTAAATAACGGGGGCTCTTGTTTCTCTTGAAACACGCTTAAGAAGTGGCTTTATAACATGCTCAATTTTCCCCAGATAATACGGCGATGCGGCTATGTTTATAACAGCCGATGCTGACAGTTTTTTCAGGTCTTCCACAGGGTCTACAGAGTAGAACTTTCGCGGAAGGATGTCTTCGCTGTTCCAGATGTCCTCACAGATCGTAAGACCAAACAGATAATCTTCCCAAAGCACGGCAGTAGTTTCTCTTCCGGGTTCAAAATAACGCTCTTCGTCAAAAACGTCATAAAAGGGGAGTAATCTCTTGTGCGCCCTTCCGATCACTTTTCCGTATTGCATAAAAAGTGCGGTATTCCGATACGGCTTTCCCAGAGGACTTTCATTTCTGGTAATAAGCCCAAAAACTATTGCCACATCCTGACTTAGCTTTTCCAGCGTGGGTAGGACACGAAGGCTATCTTCAAAGAAAGCTGGTTTATCGAGCAGATCCCTTGGCGGGTAACCTATAACCGAAAGTTCCGGGAAAATCACCAGATCGCAACCTTTCTTGCGGGCTTCTTCCGCCATTCGAACCATTCGTTCAACGTTTCCATGAAAATCTCCGATCAAAGGATTGATCTGTGCCAGTCCGATTTTCATCTCGTTTATCCTCTGTGATAATTTCTGGATTGACACTTTGGTTTTACGTTTATCATCCTATTGAAAAATCTACGCCGAAGCAAACCCAAATCCGTGGGAGAGGAGAGGACATGAGCCCTGCTCGTCTGGAACAAATCGCATCCGTTTCTCGTCATTGCGAGGCCACGTTAGTCCTTTGCGTCATTGCGAGCGCCCGAAGGGCGCGTGGCAATCCTATCGAAGCCGTCATTGCGAGGCTGACGAAGTCAGCCGTGGCAATCTCAAGAGATTGCTTCGCCCTTCGCTTACGCTAGGGCTCGCAATGACAAGGGAAAGAACAACAAAGAGATTGCTTCGCTTCGCTCGCAATGACAATAGTGGGTGTCATTGCGAGCGCCCGAAGGGCGCGTGGCAATCTCTTGTTACAACAGAGAGATTGCTTCGTCGCTTCGCTCCTCGCAATGACAAACTAAGCTGGTTGCCTCGCCTTCGACTCGCAATGACACAAAAGTACATGGTTACGCAATTTTCGAACAGGCTCAATCGCAATATGAAGATCCATCTTTACAATGCTATCCTTGGATTTTATCCTGTTTTTGTTATTGAAAATCTGCCGGATGAGCATAAGAATACAGGGCGA
>CAZWJX010000213.1:0-3064 GCA_964634695.1 uncultured Syntrophobacterales bacterium
TATGAATATATCCCTATACTAAAATCAACACATTTTTTAGCTGTTAAAAACCCCTTATTGCGATAAACACCACAGCGGGCACCGGGAGTGAAGTCACCCGATTCGCGGTGATCACGAATACCGAAAAAAAGACAAAGCTCACCATAATTGACTGGCACATCACGCCCGTTATTGCGGTAAACGATCCCAATCTGATGATCGGTATGCCGCCTGCTATCACAGCGTCAACGGGGATGGATGCTCTGACGCACGCCGTAGAAGCCTATCTTTCTCGCATTGCATCACCCATTACTGATGATTGCGCCATAAAGGCCATTGCGCTCATCGGGGAGTATCTTCCAAAGGCCTTTGCCAATGGAAAGGACATGGAAGCTCGCTCTGCCATGGCTTATGCTCAATATCTTGCCGGGCTTGCCTTTAACGGCGCAGGTCTGGGATGCGTTCATGCCATAGCTCATCAGCTTGGAGGTCTTTATAATCTACCCCACGGTCTATGTAATGCCGTTCTTCTTCTGTGGGTTCAGGAATTTAACCTTATTGCGTGCATGGACCGGCTGGCAGACATAGCCATCGCCATGGGTGAACCAGACCGTGGTCTTTCGAGGAGAGCTCTTGCAGAAAAAGCCATTGAACTGATGAGAGTCTTTGCGAAGGATTTAAACATTCCGGAACGTCTGCACGAGGTGGGAGTAAGAGAAGATGATGTGCCGGTGATAGCTAAGCAGGCGATTCAGGATCCTGCAGGTTTTACCAATCCCAGACGTGCAACCGAAGAGGATCTGATGACTTTGCTGAAGAGGGCTCTTTAATGGAATCGGAGGACACCGGGCAGGCATCGAAGTAAGAGGTGGGACTACATCAGTATTTTCTGTAGCTTAACGTTAGCAGATGGCTTATGTGGTGTAACGATGGGAGATATATATCTCCCGGTTACACCATTTGTTATTCTTCAAGCTTTATGTCTAGCCATGGTTATGATATTTCCCGATCTGGCTCTTTTTCTGCCGAGAAGCATGAAGTAGAATGAAAAAGCAAGTTATGATGGATGGAGGCAGGCTGTGTATCGTCTCAGTTACGAAAATGAGGACCTGATTATACGGATCCCAAAGAGACTTGTGGATCCGGAGTCTCTTGCAAAGTTTCTTGGAAGTGTTACGGTAAAAAATCTTCTTCAGGAAAGCCCCTTTCCTGAAGTTTCCAGCAGGATGAAGACTCAGCAGCGCCTCAGCAATTTACCAAAGGGTATCGATATACTCAGGAACCCCGATCTTAATAAAAGCACGGCTTTCACAGAGCAAGAGAGGGACGCTCTCGGTCTGAGAGGGCTTCTACCTCCAAGAGTCCACACCATTCAGGAGCAGATGCAAAGAGTGCTGGAAAATCTGAGGCGGAAGCCAAACAATCTGGAAAAATATATCTTCATGATAAGTCTTCAGGACAGGAACAAAACGCTTTTCTACCGGGTCCTCCTTGAAAACATCGAAGAATTGATGCCCATTGTTTATACTCCAACGGTAGGAGAGGCCTGTCTTCAGTACGGTCACATTTTCAGAAGGCCCAGAGGCATTTTCGTAACGCCTCAGGATCGTGGACGAATTGTGAGCCTGCTTCGCAACTGGCCTCATAAGTGCATCAGGATCATCGTAGTGACCGATGGGGAGCGCATTCTGGGGCTGGGAGATCTCGGAGCGGACGGCATGGGTATTCCTGTGGGAAAGCTTGCCCTTTACACAGCCTGCGCAGGTATTCATCATTCCCTGAGCCTGCCTATCACAATCGATGTTGGAACCGATAACGAAGTTCTCCTCAATGATCCGCTCTATATAGGTATAAGGCAGAAGCGCCTTAGAGGCCCCGAATACGACGAACTTATTGAAGAATTCATCATGGCCGTAAACCACGTCTTCCCCGGCGCTCTTATACAATTTGAAGATTTTGGAAACAGAAACGCTTTCCGGCTTCTTAAGCGCTACAGGGATCGTGTGTGCTGCTTTAACGACGACATTCAGGGAACGGCGTCTGTGACGCTGGCGGGGCTTTATTCCGCTATGAGGATTACCGGCGGGAGACTGAGAGATCAGAAGATTCTCTTTCTTGGCGCCGGTGAAGCGGGTATTGGAACAGGAGAGCTCATAGTTTCAGCCATGGTTTCGGAAGGGCTGAGTGTTGAGGAAGCCAGAGAGCGGTGCTGGTATGTTGATTCCAGAGGGCTTGTTGTGGCAGCTCGAGATGACCTTACAGAGCACAAGAAAGAATTTGCTCACGACCATCCTTTTTTGCCCGATCTTCTCTCCGCCGTGAAAGTCATCAGGCCCACCATACTTATAGGCGTTTCGGGAAAGCCCCGGATGTTCACTCCAGAGGTGCTTTCTGAGATGGCCCGGATAAACGAACGTCCTGTTATTTTCTCGCTTTCAAACCCCACGTCCAATACGGAATGCACCGCCGAAGAGGCCTATAGATACACCGGCGGCAGAGCCATCTTTGCAAGCGGTAGCCCTTTTGATCCCGTTGAGGTTAACGGTAAAGTTTTTTATCCTGCTCAGGGAAATAACGTTTACATTTTCCCGGGCGTGGGGCTTGGAGTGATGGCTTCCTGGTCTCGTTTTGTTACGGATGAAATGTTTTTTGTGGCGGCTCGGACTCTGGCTGAGATGGTTGATAGAGCCGATCTGGATAAAGGCCGGGTCTATCCGCCTCTTACCAGAATCCGGGAAGTATCGTTCAGGATCGCCGTTGCCGTGGCCGATGTTGCTTACCGCCGTGGGCTTGCTAACATGTCACGACCTGATGATCTCGAAGGCTATATCAGTTCACTTATGTATTATCCCGACTATGAGAGTTACGTTTAATCGCTACGGCTGCAATGATACTTTTTTGTGTCATTGCGAGGAGTCCGCTTCTGGCGGACGACGAAGCAATCTTTCTGTGACCTTCCCTGTGTCATTGCGAGCGAAGCGAAGCAATCTCTTTTTTTACACTCATGATATTGCCACGGCCACTTCGTGACCTCGCAATGACGAACTCGGTAGGGATTGCCACGGCTGCCTTGCGGCAGCCTCGC
>CAZWJX010000214.1:0-1306 GCA_964634695.1 uncultured Syntrophobacterales bacterium
GGTAGGCTCCCGTTACCGTGCCTGAAATTGAAAGCTGTTCGTTAACGTCGTAGGCGGATGATGAGGATAAAAAGATGGTAAATAACAGGACACATACGACACCGATACTTAGAGCAGAAGGGCGGACAAAACAAAATATCCACTTTGACTCAATCCATCTCATCTTTCTGACCTCCCTGATTTGCTCATACGGATGTTTCAGTCTGCTCTGAATAAAAATCTGGCAGCTAGAAAGATACAGCCGACAAAAGTTTATCCAGATTACTTGCCAAAAAAAGCCCGATAAAATCTATATGCCTTTTTATTCAATTTTTTCCATACTCTGGCAGGTTGCCACCATTCGGGTTTATCTGGAAACCACCGCCTGATCATGTTCGGATTAACTTCGATATGAAATTGAAGTCAGTCCAGCCTGAGTTGGGTGTATCGTATGCCATCCGATTTCTTCTCCCCATAAGCCTTTGTAAACACGTCCACCTAATATGTGTGCAAGCATCTGTGCACCAAGGCAAATCCCAAGTATTTTCCCGCCTCGTGCGGCAAACTTTTCCATGAACATCATTTCCCATGTAAGAAATGGATATTGAGAGGCTTCGTATACTCCCATAAAGCCTCCCAGCACTACAAGATGGGAAAAATCATCAACATTAAGCTCATCCAGTATCTGTTCGGCTCCATTGGGTTTCCAGATCAGGAACGGAATAGATTCCTGATACAAAAACTCTTCAATGGTGCCGGGTGTCTCATCAGGAACATGCTGAAAAATTAATACCTTTGCCATTGTCGTCTCCTGATACTTGAGAACAAAAACTGTTATAGGGCCTCAGAACCTCGTTCACCTGTACGTATCCTTATGGCATCATCCACCGGCAGAATGAATATTTTTCCGTCACCTACATTGCCAGTTCCGGCTGTTTTTCTGATAATTTCCACAACTTCATCTACAGAATCGTCCATCACAACAATTTCAACTTTTATCTTTGGAAGAAACCTAACTTCCCGCTTTTCGCCTCGATATATCTCAAGGTATCCTCGCTGGCGTCCGAAGCCTTTAACTTCAGTGGTGGTCATGCCCTGAATCCCAGATTTTGTTAAAGCCTTCATGAGCTCATCTATTACAAACGGGCGAATAATAGCTTCTATCTTTTTCATGGTTTCTCTCCTCTGTTAAATCCTCTGTTAAATATGAAGGTTATAGCCTTTTTCGCCGTGTAGCGACTCATCAAGTCCTACCAGTTCGTCCTCCTCTCTTACTCTGAGCCCGATGGTAGCTTTTATTAAAGACAGAATTATGAAGGACATGACG
>CAZWJX010000214.1:1316-2990 GCA_964634695.1 uncultured Syntrophobacterales bacterium
CTCCAACAACCACAATACTTAGAGCCTGTATGCCCAATTGGGACGGATTTCCGTAAAGAAGCCCGGAAGCGTTGTTTACAGATGGATCGGCAAAAACGCCTGTAAGTAAGCAACCAGCAATTCCGGCTATTCCGTGAATACCGAAAACATCAAGGGCGTCGTCGTAACCGAAATAAGGTTTCAGATATGCTACTGCAAAATAGGGCACTATTCCCGAAAATACTCCTATTACAAGTGCTCCAGTTATGTTTACAAAGCCGGCAGCCGGAGTGATTGCTACCAGTCCTGCTACTGCACCCGAAGCAAAGCCCAGTAAAGTTGGTCTCTTCTGAATTATCCAATCTAGGGTAGCCCAGACCATGGCCCCAAGGGCTGCAGCAGTGTTTGTGTTAAGAAAGGCCTGGGCGGCCAGCTCGTTTGCACCGAGAGCAGAGCCAGCATTAAATCCGAACCAACCGAACCAGAGAAGCCCCGTTCCCAGTAGAACCATAGGAAGGTTGTGTGGTGTGAGAAAGGACATGCGACGTTTACCCATGACAATGACGCCTATTAAAGCAGCCACTCCTGCATTAATATGCACAACTGTCCCACCCGCAAAATCAAGGGCTGAAAGCTTTGCCAGAAAACCTCCACCCCAGACCCAAGGGGCGACGGGAACATAAACGACAGTGAACCACAGAACAGAAAATGCCAGCCATGCCGAGATCTTCATTCTTTCAATGTATGCGCCTGAAATAAGAGCTACCGTAATAGCGGCAAATGTAAGCTGAAATACAGCGAATAAATTTTCCGTAATAGACTTTGCAGCAGAAGCCGGAAGATCTTTCGAAACATTAAAAAATAGGGAGCCTGTAGGTTTTCCTATTATTCCCAGAACATCGTTTCCAAAAGATAAATTGTAACCATAGATAACCCAGAGAACACTGATAACTGCATAGGTAAACAGGCTCATACCCATGGTGTTAAGAACATCCTTGCGTTTCGAAAGTCCACCGTAGAATAGCGCAAGTCCAGGTAAGGTCATCAACATAACAAGCGCTGAAGATACAAGCATCCAGGCCATATCGCCTTGATTGAGAGATTGTTCCGCCGCAAAAGCCTTTCCCCGAAAAATTAGACCTGACATCAAAACCGCTAAGCTGAATAAATTTCTAGTTTTCATAATACCCTCCTTTTTGAGGTTAATCTGAAAGGTGTCTATTCCTCTGGGCAAGAGACGTGCCAAAACAGCTATTAAAAGGAATTCAGCACAATACTGCGATTGTACATGCACAATTTTGTGCAGTACAGGGTTGACCTATCGGCAGGTGCACAATAATGACCATTTTAAAGAAAACATGATCGGCTTTATAGGTTCACAGGGAGGAAATTTACTGAAGATGTTAGAATAGTTTTGTTATGCCAGGAGCTTACATATTTATGAAATTATCTTTTAGCGTTTAACTCTAACTCCCGAATACGGTAGTAGTTTTCAGGACGAGCGTGAGCTCGCCCTGAATGGCAGTCCTGATCCGCTGTCTGCAGAGTCTTAACAGGCCTAGAAATTCACGTTAAATCTTAATCCCCAGATGTAACCTTCGTTGCGCTCTCCAGCCTTCAGATCATCGTTCATATACTGGAAATCAACCGTAAAATCCGTGCTAACCTTGTTGTATTCGAAGACTTTAAACTTTA
>CAZWJX010000215.1:0-2839 GCA_964634695.1 uncultured Syntrophobacterales bacterium
AGATAAAACTCGTAAGGATGGGGTCTTAGCCTTACGGGATCAATTTCTCTCTCACTCTTATATTTGATCCACATGTCGATTACATCCTGAGTAAAAACACCGCCCCGCAATAAGAACTCATGGTCTTTCTTGAGAGCGGCAATAGCTTCATCGAGTGAGCCAGGAGTCGAAGGCACATTTTTCAGTTCTTCGGGAGATAGAGCGTAGATGTCCTTATCGAGAGGCTCCCCGGGATCAATCCGATTTTCTATTCCGTCGATTACAGCCATCAGAATAGCGCTGAAGGCAAGATAGGCATTACAGGAAGGATCAGGGGTGCGGAATTCAATTCGTTTGGATTTTGGGGACGTCGAGTACATCGGAATACGAATCGCCGCGCTGCGGTTCCGGCTCGAATAGGCGAGATTGACGGGCGCTTCATAGCCGGGAACAAGGCGTTTGTAAGAATTGGTGGTAGGATTTGTAAAAGCGCACAGAGCGGGAGCGTGTTTCAAGATACCACCAATGGCGTAAAGAGCAATTTCGCTCAATCCGGCATATCTATCACCGGCGAATAAAGGCTTGCCATCCTTCCAAAGGCTTATGTGTGTATGCATGCCGGAACCATTGTCACCGTATAGAGGTTTTGGCATGAAGGTTACGGTCTTCCCGTGGCGGCGGGCAACATTCTTTATGATATATTTGAACCACATAAGCTGGTCGCCCATTTTTACAAGTGGAGCAAACCGCATATCAATTTCTGCCTGCCCTGCCGTAGCTACTTCATGATGCTGACATTCAACGGATATTCCCACCTTTTCCATGACAAGGGCCATTTCGGTGCGAAGATCCTGAAGGGTATCCGACGGCGGGACAGGAAAATAGCCTTCTTTGTGACGAATTTTATAGCCAAGATTGGGGCCTTCTTCCCTTCCGCTGTTCCATATTCCTTCATCCGAATCAATGAAGTAGTAACTGTAATTGACTGACGAATCGTAGCGAATATCGTCAAAAATGAAAAACTCCGCTTCTGGACCAAAGTAAGCCGTGTCGGCTATGTCGGTAAATTTTAAGTAATCTTCGGCTTTCTGAGCAATGTAACGGGGATCTCTCGTGTAGCGCTCTCTGGTGATCGGATCAACAATATTGCAGATCAGCGAAAGGGTCGGCACTTCCATGAATGGATCAATAACTGCCGTCTCAGGATCGGGTATAACAAGCATATCGCTCGCGTTTATAGGTTGCCATCCACGGATGCTGGATGCATCAAATCCAAAACCGTCCTCAAAGGACGATTCGTCCAGTTCGCTTATCGGGACCGTAAAATGCTGCCATATCCCCGGCAGATCCAGAAACTTCAAATCCACCATCTTTACACCGTTAGCTTTGGCGAATTCCAACACTTCTTTCGGCGTCATAAACTCTCCTCTCTCCTTGCAATTGATAAACTTTAACTGCTTCGGCAAGCAATAACTCGTTCAAACAATTTCCATGCCACTTCCGCTAATGTAAAAGCAGGCTCCCTTCCCTGCCCATGAAGAACAAACGATGTAAGGGAAGGCCTCGTGCCCGCCCACACGGAGCGGCCACAGGAGGCGCCCCTGCTAAACCACCCAACGCAGTCTCGCCCTGTCATTACAAGGCCACGGAGTGGCCGTGGCAATCTCAAGAGATTGCTTCGCCCTCACTTCGTTCGGGCTCGCAATGACACTTGCGTTACGTCATTGCGAGGCTGCCGCAAGGCAGCCGTGGCAATTTCCTTCCCGCCGTCATTGCGAGCCCGCCGAAGGCGGGCGTGGCAATCTCAGTATATAAGAGATTGCTTCGTCGTCCGCCAGAGGCGGACTCCTCGCAATGACGCAGAGGAAAGACAATGACGAGATTGCTTCGTCGCTTCGCTCCTCGCAATGACAGTTGCAGGAGTCTCGCCCGCCACAGCCGGGTTCGCAATGACAGAAAAAAGCCATCGCGACAGGGTTATTATTCCCGTTAAACATTATACAGTATTCCATACCATGTTCCCTCGATCAACCAGATTCGATTTTCTTTAACCGTGGTGCACAATATTGGACAGAAAAGGCTCTCTGAGGGCAAATTGTGCACAATTATGTGCAGTCGTTAAAATTGGTCAGCTCTACTGCGAGTTATGTACAGATGAACTCAGGGGCCAGATCTGCTCATTATCCCCTATCCATTGTCAAGAAAGAAGATGTTTTTTTATCTTGTCGGATCATCCACCTTTCTACCATGTCTTCTATGGCACCGTTATTGCTTAAAACATACTTTTACCCAAAAATCATGTTCATAGGAGGGACGAAAGTGTGCCGTCTATTCGGTATTACAAGTAACGAACCGTTATCGCCAATGATTGCCATCAGGGCACTCGAGGTTATGAAAGAGGGGTACGATGGTTCGGGAGTTGGACTTTTCTTAACCGATCTTGGAGGCCCCTTCGAGGAAATTAAGGGTGCCCCTATCCTTTCAGGTATTTTTTCGCAGGCCGGTATTAAAAAGCTCGACCAGTTCATGATGGACCTCGGGTTTATGACGAAATATAAGCTATCCATAAAAACATCCAGAGTTCCACCACCGGGCGTTCCTAAGAGAGATGTCTATCTGGTCAGAGCCTACGAATATCCCGAAAGCTGGGAAGGACTCAGCAAAGAGGAGATAGAAGACAGGCTTATGATTATCGGATTAAAGCTTCGCCAGATGGGCGAAGAGTCGGGCGACATGGTGATATTCAGTTTCTGGCCTGATGTGATCATGATTAAAGAAGTGGGCGATCCGGTTGCAGTGGCGGAGTATCTCCAGCTTGACCGCAAGGAACTCTCTGCCCGTATCATCATGGCTCAGGGAC
>CAZWJX010000216.1:0-2791 GCA_964634695.1 uncultured Syntrophobacterales bacterium
AAGTATTGTCAGGGAGATTTATATGGATCGCAAAGACCTGATTGAAACATTTTTCTGTGATATCCTGGACCTGAAGGAAAAGAAAGCACATTTGTACGCTGAATGGGCCGATAAGTGCTATGACTCCATCGGTCGTGAAGCTCTTGTTATGCTTCGAGATGCCGAGAAAAGAGACCTTGAGAGATTACAGGCTGCACGTGAAGAGCTTGCTAAAACAAACCGCTGGAGCGATGCTTGTCGTTATATTCCTGAACGTGTCCCCATAGCCGATGCAGTTCTTTCTAAAGCTGTTAGAGCTTACAAAGAGTCTAAAGGAAAACATTGTGGTTCCGTAAAAATTCCCTTTGAAGTGGGAATGGAGCTGGAAGACAAATCCATAGGTCTATTTCGCAAATTTATGGAAACGGCCCAGAGTGATGAAGAAAAGAAATTCATAGAATCGTTCATAGCTGAAGAAAAGGAACACTTCAGGACTCTAGCCGATCTAAAGTATTTTTATGAAGATCCTGAAGGCTGGTTTATGGAAAAAGGAAGGCAGGTTCTGGATGGGGCCTGATGTATTACAACTAGAAGGAGGGTAAAATGGGAAAGAAACGCTACAAAGTTAGAGGGCAGTGTCCACAGTGTGCCTGTGGAGACGTGAGTTTTCTGGGGCCGGAAAAGTTAAGGGAAAAATATATAGGTCCCGAAGAAGAGATCGAGGTGCTCTGTCCTGTTTGCGGCACCAAGCACAGCGCCAAGGTTGAACACGTGGAAGAAGTAGAGGAGAAGGCCTGATGTCTAAAAAGGCTCTGATAATTTATGGAACCAGAACTAACCAGACGAAAAAGATAGCCGAACTTATAGCTGAAGGCATAAGGTTCGGAGGCGCTGAGGCGAAAGTTGTGAATGTAAACGAATTTGACCCTGAAAAGGACAACCCTAAAGATTACGACGCCATCATCATAGGTTCTCCTACCTATCATGGAGAAATGCTTCAATCCATAAAGACCCTTCTTTTCAAGCTCGAGTCCATCGGTCTTGAGGGGAAAGTTGGAGGATCTTTTGGTGCTTACGGCTGGAGCGGTGAAGCCAACGACCGAATCTATAATACCATGCTTCATGTGCTTAAAATGAACATGGTGAGTGATACTCTGCGCCTTAAGTCCGCCGATCTGGGTGGCGGTATTCAGATGGCACAAAGCTACGGTAAGGAAATCGCAAAGAAAATGATGAGCTAAAGATAGGAGGAAAACCATGACAACTACTCCAAAACACTGTCCGGGCTTTGATCAGGTAAAAAATCTCAAATCCTTTCTGTGCCGGTGTCCGGAATGCGACGAAGAAATAGAAATTTTCTCTGATGAATTTGATAAACCCCGTACGTGTCCCAAATGTAAGAAGCCCATAGATTTTTCGAAGTGTACTCTGTATTCGAAGTAGATTTTCGCAGGCGGTCTGATCTTTTCGATATTCGTTATTAGATTTATGCAGGGATGGGGAAACTCCATCCCTGTTTTGTAAAAAGGCAGAATCGGTTATCACTCACCTCAAAGACCGGTCATCCCGATAGCTGGCAATAGCCTTTTAACCTTTTGATAAACTTGCCAGTGAATCTAAAACAGCAAGTACAATAGTGAGGTATAAGCAATGCCAAACAGACTGATCTATGAGAAAAGCCCATACCTTCTTCAACATGCCCATCAACCGGTGGACTGGTATCCCTGGTCGGATGAAGCTTTTGAAAAAGCAAGGAGTGAGAACAAACCCATCTTTTTGTCTATCGGTTATTCTACTTGCCACTGGTGCCACGTTATGGCTCACGAAAGTTTCGATGATCCTGAAGTGGCCGAGGTTTTGAATAATTATTTTATCTCGATCAAAGTGGATCGGGAAGAACGTCCCGACGTCGATCATATCTATATGACTTTTTGCCAGTTTATGCGGGGGAACTGCGGCTGGCCTCTTTCAGTTTTTATGACACCAGATAAGAAACCTTTCTTTCTGGGAACATACTTTCCTAAGAAAAGCCGACTTGGCATGGAAGGCTTTCTCGACATTCTCAAAAAAATCTCATACCTGTGGCGCAATAACCAGAAGGAAGTGGAACAGACTGCAGATTCAATATTTAAAGTGGTTCAGCGAGCTGTAGAAACTTCTCGCAATATTAAACCCTATAAGCTAGATCAGGGTGCAAGTGATCTCCTGTCGAATATAGAACCTATGCTACATAAGGCATACCGGGAGCTTGAACGAAGGTTCGACCCGGTTTGGGGAGGGTTCGGGCCTGCGCCTAAATTCCCCACCCCACACCAGTTAAGGTTTCTTTTCAGATATTACGACCGCTACGAGGTCGATAAGGCTCTTAAAATGGCATTGAGAACTCTAGATGCTATGGCTTCAGGTGGTATTTATGATCAACTGGGTGGCGGTTTCCATCGCTATTCGGTAGACCGTGAATGGATTGTTCCTCATTTTGAAAAGATGCTTTACGATCAGGCTCTAGTCCCGATGGCATATCTTGAAGCATGGCAGTTAACAAAGAACCCAGCCTACAAGGAAATAATTACTCAAACTCTTGATTTCGTTCTTGAAGAGCTCACGTTCTCTGATGGAGGTTTTTATTCGGCTCAGGATGCAGACGTTGATGGTAAGGAAGGTGAGTACTATCTCTGGACAAGACAGGAAATCATTGATGTTCTGGGAGAGGACAATGGTGTAGAGGCCTGCAAATTCTGGGGAGTAGAGGGCAGCCCAAATTTTGAGGGTAAATTCATACCTTATCGAGCTGATTTTCGTCAGCGATTTGTTA
>CAZWJX010000217.1:0-2649 GCA_964634695.1 uncultured Syntrophobacterales bacterium
GATTGCCACGCCTGCCTTACGGCAGGCTCGCAATGACGGGAAAAGAGACAAACGGCCTTGCAATGACGGAAACAGGTGTCATTGCGAGGAGCGAAGCGACGAAGCAATCTCGACGTTGTAAGATGAGATTGCCACGCGCCCTTCGGGCGCTCGCAATGACAGAAAAAAGACTGTCGTTTCAATGACACCCTTTTTGAGTCATTGCGAGCGAAGCAATCTCTCGTTGTGTTATTTTTGAGATTGCCACGCCTGCCTTACGGCAGGCTCGCAATGACGGGAAAAGAGACAAACGGTCTCGCAATGACGGAAACAGGTGTCATTGTGAGGAGCGAAGCGACGAAGCAATCTCGGCGTTGTAAGATGAGATTGCCGCGCGCCCTTCGGGCGCTCGCAATGACGTAATTGGAAACAACAGCCTCTCAATGACTTCCTTTACCCGTCTAAACTCTACGTGAAATATACCTGTCGTCATCCATTAAATCAGTTTTTTCGAACGGGTTCACTCCTGAGCTTGACATATTGTCTCCTGTTTTTATACTCAACAGGTTACTGTAAAAGCCGTCATTCTGATGAGTGTTCTGGCATCCGATTCTTGTGAAAGGCCAGCTTCAGAATGATGGAAACCTGATAGCTAGAAAAGGAGAATCATGAAGCTAAGAGTTGATGATATCAAAGATGAAGGAATTCAACTGTCCTTTGAATGGGACAGAAGTAGCCTGTCGGCTTTTATGGCTCCTAATGATCCTTATGAGATCGATTTTGAAAAACCACTTGACGTTCACCTGTCCTTTGAGAAGGGATCAAACCATGTTCATGTTTTCGGATCTGTTAGAGGTCAGCTTATAATGACCTGCCATCGTTGCCTTGATCAATTTCCCTGGAAACTGGATTTGACCGTTGAAACCTTTCTTTATAATAAGTCCATTATCGATCAGCCGGAAAGCGATGAAATAGAACTCGGAGAAGAGGAAATAGAGGAAGAGTTCTTTGATGGGGAAGAGATCGATGTCGATCTCATTATAGCAGAAGAAATTTTCCTCAGCCTCCCTCAGGTTCTGGTATGCTCGGAAAATTGCAAGGGTCTCTGTGCTCGTTGCGGAGCCAATCTGAATCGTGAATCTTGCTCGTGCAAAAAAACAGCCGATTCGCCGTTTGCTGCTCTGCTGCAGCGAAAATATCAATTTCCTGTGGCTCATTCATAGCCATGGATTCACGGGTTAAAAACTAATGCTAACAGATGGAAGGAGATAGGAAAAATGGGTGTTCCAAAACGAAAAACTTCGCGCTCAAGACGTAACAACCGAAGAGCTCATGACGGGCTCGATGCTCCCGCTGTGTCCATTTGTCCAAAGTGTAAGGAAACCAAACTTCCCCACAGAATTTGCCCCGCTTGTGGAACCTACAAGGGGAGAGCAGTGATAGAGGAGCAGGAAGAAGAATAGAGATTCAGCCTGCATTATGAGTCTTAAGATAGCCGTTGATGGCATGGGGGGCGATCGAGCTCCCGGGATAGTGGTGGAAGGGGTCAATTTAGCTCTGAAGCATGCCGGAGTGCAATTTGTTATTTTCGGCGATTCTGATATGCTTCAGAGCTTCTTTCCTTCACCACATCCGTCGGTGACCATCATTCATGCACCACAAAAGATCGATGCAGGCAATACCGGAATCTTAACGGTTCTTCGCCGTCATAAATCTTCTCTGGCTCTTGCCATGAAAGCTCTCGCATCAGGAGAAGTGGATGCAGTTGTAAGTGCTGGCGATAGTCGAGCCGTGGTGGCTATGGCCAAGCATTATGTCGGTTTAATCGGCAAGGTAAAGCGGCCGGTTCTTGGTGTTTTCGTTCCTGTAACACCTGATCACGATGTATTACTTGTTGACGCCGGAGCTTACACGGGCCTTCACGCCGTTCCGCTCGTGCAGGCAGCTCTGGTTGGAGAGATCTACTGGTCCATGGAAAAAGGCTCTACGAATCCCCGTATTGCCCTTCTCAATATTGGGCATGAAAAATTTAAAGGGCCTGTGGAAGTAAGACGCGCTGCTAAGATCCTTCAGGGATTACCCGTGAATTTCGCAGGATTTGTCGAGCCACAAGATCTTTTTGTTTCGCCTTCATCAGTGGATGTCCTTGTTACCAACGGATTTACCGGGAATCTTTTTTTGAAACTCTATGAGTCCCTTTCAGAGTATCTCTTGTCTAAGTTCGAATTCTTTTTTCACCGTGCGTGTCAGGCAGACCCGCAGAATTTTCATGTTTGGCAGGAACAGTTTTCAAGGTATCGCTACGAAAGAACAGGAGGAGCCCCGCTTCTTGGTGTAAAAAAGCCGGTTGTGGTAGCTCATGGAAGATCAGAATCCGTCGCCGTATGCAAAGCTATAGAAAAAGCCATAGCTCTTGTTAGAAATAACTTTGAGGAACGGATGGAAGCAGGGATCGAATCTAACGCGGCTCTTAAAAACGTAAGCATTCTTTATAAAAGCTGGGCTGTCAGCACCTTTGGCGGAAGTAAAAAGGAGTCGTGAAGCTAAGGGGAATAAACCTGTTTCCCGGGAAAAGGGCAGAGATGTTAAAGCAGTTGACAAAAACCACATAAAACCATGTGTTATCAACAGCCATGGAACGAAAACTACTGGCTATAAAAGACATAAAGG
>CAZWJX010000218.1:0-2641 GCA_964634695.1 uncultured Syntrophobacterales bacterium
AGAAGCTACAGATTTCCCGGAATGGCATCTCATGTTCTCGGGTATCTGGGTGAAATTACAGAAGAAGAGCTGACCAGGCCAGAATACGAAGACTACAGCGGCGGAGATGATATTGGACGCACGGGTATAGAAAAAACCTATGAAAAAGTTCTTCGTGGTTCTAGAGGAATAAGAGAAGTGGAAGTTGACGCTCTGGGAAGAAAGCTCCGTGTTCTAGACGAAAAGGATCCCAGCCCCGGTCGTGGTTTATGGCTGACTCTAGATGCCCAGCTTCAGTATAGAGCAGAAGAGCTAGTTCACCGTCTTTTGATGAAAATTTGTTTGTTAAGGGAATCAAACCGGAAGACTGGAAAATGCTAAACTCGGATCCTCGCCATCCTCTTCTAAACAGAGCCATCCAATCGGCTTACCCACCAGGGTCTACAATCAAACCCTTTTTGGCACTGGCAGGTCTTCAAGAAGGACTGATCGGGAAAGGAGACAGAGTGAATTGTCCCGGATTTTTCCGATTTGGAAACAGGGATTACCGGTGCTGGAAAAAAGGTGGGCACGGCGGAGTAGACCTCTACAGAGCCATTACTGAATCTTGCGACGTATACTTTTATCAACTGGGAAACAGGCTAGGAATTACAAAAATCAGCAAGTACCTTAGAATGTTCGGTTTTGGAATACTCACAGGCATCGAGCTCCCGGGTGAGAAAGCCGGCATTGTTCCAGATCCCGAATGGAAACTCAGATTTCTAAGACAACCATGGCACAAAGGAGAAACAATTTCGGTATCCATTGGACAGGGCTATCTTTCGGTTACTCCTCTACAGCTTGCTATGGCTTATCTAATTATAGCTAATGAAGGATTCATGATGAAACCCTATCTGGTAGAAAAAATCGAAGGTGAAAGGGAAGGTGAATTTAAAACTAAAATAGAGCGTAAGTTCATCGGTATCAAACCGGAACACTTTAAAATCGTTAAGGCCGGACTTGAGGGTGTAGTTAGAGACAACAGAGGAACGGCTCACCGAATATGGAATGAATCAATACCTATAGCCGGAAAGACGGGAACGGCGCAGGTTGTTAAGATGGGCGAACGAATTGAAAATGAATCCCGGCTTCCGAAACATTTTAGAGATCACGCATGGTTTGCCGGTTATGCACCGGCGCACGATCCCGAAATTGTTGTTGTAGCTATAGTGGAACATGGGGGACACGGAGCATCTGCTGCTGCTCCTATAGTAGCAGCTGTGATTGATGAATATTTTCAAATTTCAAAGGGTAGCCAATGATCGACAGGAGGCTTCTCATAAACTTTCATTGGCCTCTTCTATTCACGGTGCTTCTTATTGTATGTTGTGGACTGGTAAATCTTTACAGTTCAACATATCCAGCACGTCCTCCTGGTCATGAAGGTTCAGTATGGTTTAGTACCTTTTTTATCAGACAGTTGGTCTGGACCATTGTTGGTCTTATAGCAATGATGCTGGTGACGACGTTTGATTACCGTCGTCTTCAGACAATCGCTCCCGTTCTATACATGATAGGTATATTTCTTCTCGCCCTGGTACTCGTTGCCGGAAAAGAAAGCCACGGAGCCGTAAGATGGTTGAAGCTAGGACCATTACAAATTCAGCCATCAGAGTTTGAGAAGCTCATCCTTGTTATTGCAGTAGCTGCCTGGGGATCTTCAGATCGCGTAAAATTATACCCATCGATATGGCAAATTGGCGTTTTTTTACTAATAAACATTCCCCCTTTTCTTCTTATTTTCCTCGAACCGGATCTGGGAACGGCTATTGTCATTTTCATCACTTCCTGCACTATCTTATTCTCCCTCGGAATCAAAAAACATTTTATCATCATTTCATTAATCTCGGGCCTTCTTATCTCTTACCCTGTGTGGAACTACGGTTTAAAGGATTATCAGAAAGACCGCATAAAAACGGTGATAGATCCTGATAGGGACCCCAAAAAGCGAGGCTATCATATTCGACAAGCGCGTATTGCCATAGGTTCGGGGATGGTGTGGGGAAAGGGCTATTTGCAGGGAACTCAAAGTAAACTAAGATTTTTACCGGAACGTCATACCGACTTTGCCTTTGCCGTCTGGGCGGAAGAATGGGGTTTTGCAGGGGCTGTAACGCTACTTTTTCTATTTGCACTTCTCATCTATTTCTGCTTTCAAGCAGCTTTCACAGCAAAAGATCGATTCGGAAGTCTTTTGATTATAGGTCTAAGTGCCAACATAGGGTGGGAAATAATAATCAACATCGGCATGGTGTTGGGTTTTCTTCCGGTAGTGGGGGTGCCTCTTCCATTCATAAGTTATGGTGGTTCAGCTCTCCTCCGTAGCCTGATATCTATCGGGCTTATACAGAATGTGTGCATGAGACGATTCGGGCTTAAGAAATGAAATGAGATTTTGGTTTATTCGATGTTTTAACTTGTTACACTTTTCCCTTGCATTGTGCTTTTTATTGTGATAAAAGGCTTGACGGTTTGGATATTTGTAAGAAAAGAGATTTCCTCTAATGGGTTCTTGCTTCAAGCAGAGAAAATATGGAAAGTGTTCCAGGGTATTGTGATTTTTATCTCAACATTAAGAAAAGGGGTTTGCCATGATTGGTATTGATGTAACCCTCTTCGTCCA
>CAZWJX010000219.1:0-2518 GCA_964634695.1 uncultured Syntrophobacterales bacterium
ATAGAAAAACGGCGGCCTCGCAATGACACAAAAAGTATCATTGCAGACGCAGCGAAACAATCATATAAGATTTTTTAATAACGGGAGACAGCTATGACAGAGTACACAGGAATCAATCATCTGGCTATGGCGACCCGCAATATGGATGAGACCATTCGTTTCTGGCGGGACCTGCTAGGAATGCGTCTCATCCTGGGACTGGGAAGGCCGGGATATCGCCATTACTTTTTTGAAATATCGGAAAACGACTGCATAGCATTCTTCGAATGGCCGGAAGTTGAACCAGTTCAAGAAAAGGACCACGGTGTCCCGGTCAAGGGCCCTTTTGTGTTTGATCATGTGTCCATAGGGGTTACCAGTCGAGAAAAGCTGTGGGAAATAAAGCAGATTCTCGATGAGGCAGGTTACTGGACGTCGGAAATAATAGATCATGGTTTCATTCTCTCCCTCTATTCCTTTGATCCCAACGGAATAGCTATTGAATTTAGCTGGTCCGTGAAAGAGTTCGATCCTCGAATTAAACCAAAGCTTCTCGATTCTAAGCCGTCACCTGTTGCTCTGGAAGGTCCTGATCCCAATCCGGATAAACGACCCCACATCTCTCCCGTGCCACCAGAAGATCAGGTCGTATATCCGGGAGAACGAGAGCAATTCGAAATAAGGAAAAATCACTGGGAGACCCGAAATGAACAGAAATAGAAATAAAGAACTGGCCGAACTTTTTCGTTTGACCGCAGTAATGATCGAAATCCTTGAAGATAATGTCTTCCGGGCTCGAGCATTTGATCGTGCTGCCACTACAATTGAAGGAATCGAAGAGGATATATGCAATCTGGCAACTAGTGGTGAAATCGAAGCCCTCCCCGGTATTGGAAAGGCGCTATCCAGGCATATCATTAACTGGTGCCGTCACGGGACCTTTGACGAATACGAGAAACTGAAAGAAACATTCCCGCCCGGTCTGCTGGAAGTGCTTCAGATTCCGGGACTCGGCCCCAAAAAAGTAAGAAGTCTCTACACAGAACTGGGCATTACCTCTCTGGGAGAGCTTGAATACGCCTGTCTGGAAAATCGCCTGATCGGGATTAAAGGGTTCGGGTTGAAGACACAGCAAAAGATTCTTTCAGCCATCGAAGAACGAAGGAAAATCGAAAAATTTCGACATGCTCCCAATGCATATAAGTTGGCAGAAGAGTTCGCGGACTTGCTGAAGAACTTGCCGGGTGTTCGTGATGTAAAGCTGGTAGGGGCACTGAGACGATTTGAGGAATATACAGACGACATTGATTTGCTCGTTGACGCCGATAGTTCTGAATGGATTGAAACTCTGGCGGCAGGAAAGATTAAATCCGGCAAGTCGCCTTTGCTGGAATCCTTCAGCGCCTCAAGAGATGAACTGGACCGGGTGCGAATCAGGGGTGTTTTTGAAAACATGGCCGTGGATATCCGGCAGACATGGGGTGCTGGAGCTTTCTTTGTTTACACGGGCAATAGAGCCCATGTTGAGGCCGTGCTATCCCTGGGGGCGTTACAGGGACTTACGGCCAGAGAGTTGCTTGCCGGGGACTTCCGGGATGAATCAGAGATTTACCGGCACTTCGGGCTTTCCTTCATCCCGCCCGAACTTCGAGAAGGAATGGAAGAAATCGATGCAGCCAGAAACGGTGCTGTTCCGGTTCTGATAACCGAGAAGGACATCAAGGGCATATTCCACGTCCACACGACTTCAAGCGATGGCTCTCTTAGCCTTGAAAGAGTAGTGAGCCTGTGCGTGGAATCAGGTTACGAATACGTTGGTATTTCGGATCATTCCGTTTCTGCAGCTTATGCCGGTGGACTTACGGAGGAAAAGCTCAAACGTCAGCGAGAAGAAATAGAATCTCTCAGAGAACGCTATCCCCAAATTGATATCTACTGGGGGATTGAGTCGGACATTCGACCCGATGGGGCCCTCGATTATCCGGACCATATTCTTGAAGCTTTCGACTTTGTTATAGGCTCCGTTCACAGTCATTTCAAAATGGACAGAAGTGCCATGACAGAACGCATTCTAAAGGCTATGCGTCATCCCTGCCTTACCATGCTGGGGCATCCCACAGGACGTCTTATTCTGGCAAGAGCCGGCTATGAACTTGACATGGACGCCGTGCTGGAAACGGCTAAAGAACATAGGAAGATCCTTGAACTGAACGCGCATCCTTACAGACTGGATCTGAACTGGATAAATTGCAAGAAGGCAAGAGCCCTCGGTGTCCCGATAAGCATAAACCCTGACGCTCACAACGTTGAAGACTTTTCGCTTCGCTATGGTATTTTTGCAGCTCGCAAAGGCTGGCTAACTGCGAACGATGTATGGAATGCAAAGACCAGGGAAGAAATGAAACGCCTCATGATGGAAAAACCGTGGAGGAAGTAGGGCACTGTTATTGCGGACAGCCGTAACTCAAGTTTGCCACAACAGAGAGATTGCTTTGTCGCTTCGCTCCTCGCAATGACGCGGGGAAAGGACAAAGAGAGA
>CAZWJX010000220.1:0-2517 GCA_964634695.1 uncultured Syntrophobacterales bacterium
GCAAAATTCAGGAAAGCCTCTTCCCATTCGGACACACTTGACTAAACACTATGAATTTCTGGAGGCGGAAATGGAATTTTTCAAAGTGCTTTCATTTAGAAACGTGGTTCAGTTAATTCAGGATTTTCCCAAACTCGGCGTGGAGACCATTAATCTGGAGAAGGCCTTTGGAAGAATTCTGGCGGAAAAGATTGTAGCCCCCGAACCTGTTCCACATTTTCGCCGTGCTACAATGGACGGATATGCTGTGCAGGCAAAAGATACTTTCGGAGCCAGCGAGTCTCTGCCAGCAATGCTTCATGTAATCGGGTCTGTAGAAATGGGAAAACCCCCATCTATCCGGCTAAAATACAACGAAGCCGTAGAAATACCAACCGGGGGAGCCTTACCTGATGGAGCCGATGCGGTGGTGATGGTTGAATATACGGAGCGAATTGATGAGTCAACGGTGGAAGTTTACAGACCTGTTGCGCCCGGCGATCATGTCTTATCCATAGGAGAGGATATCGGAGAAGGACAAACTCTTTTTGAAGCTGGACATATTCTGAAACCCCAAGACGTTGGAACCCTGGCAGCCGTAGGAATATCCGAAGTTTCAGTATATCGAAAACCAAAGGTTGCTATCATTTCTACCGGTGACGAGATAGTTCCTCACACAACGAAAGCTCCTCTGCCGGTTGGAGTCATCCGGGATGTTAATTCTCTTTTTATTGCCGGTTTATGCGAGGAAGTTGGTGCCGAAGTAGGAGAACGCCTGTTGATAGAAGATGACAGACCTAGACTTCAAAATGCCTTTATTGAGCTTGCCAGAGATTACGATGTTATCCTTCTTTCGGGTGGAAGTTCCGTGGGAATGCGAGACTTTACTCTAAATGTGTTCCAGAATCTCCCGGAAAGCACCGTACTTTTCCACGGAGTAGCAATAAAACCGGGAAAACCAACAATGCTCGCTACCAGCCGTGGAACCTACCTATGGGGACTCCCGGGACAGCCAGCTTCGACCATGATTGTCATGTATGCCCTAGTATGTCCTTTCTTGCTGTCAATTCAGGGAGCAAGAGCTAATTTTCCGTATTCCCGTGGAATGCTGGATGCAACCCTCTCTACCAGACTTCCCTCCTCTCACGGTAGAGAAGATTTCATACCTGTGAGTCTTGTTCGTGAAGAACACCGATGGCTTGCTAAACCTGTATTCGGCAAATCGGGCATGGTCTCTTTACTAACTAAAGCCGATGGATTCGTAACCATTGCCGAAAATGCCGAAGGACTTGACGAAGGAAGCCCCGTGACGGTTTACCTTGTTTAAGGCAAAGGAAAAGTCCAGAGCAAAGACAGAGTATATGCTTAACTGGCAAATCTCAATTTAGAATTGATAACTTCAACTTTTTTTGCCAGAATACAGCTTTACCTTTACAAAAGCAAAACTAACTTACAAAGTGCTAGAAAGGAGCATGTCATGACAAACAATATAGAACTCAATGAAATCATGATTACTCGCGCAATAATTGACCGATATATGGAAAAATTGATGAACAACTTAGAGGTAGACGTGGCAATTGTGGGAGCAGGGCCGTCCGGATTGGTTGCAGCAACATATCTTTCCAGAGCCGGTTATAAGGTTTCGATATACGAACGGAAATTGAGCGTTGGTGGTGGAATGTGGGGAGGCGGAATGCTTTTTAACGATATTGTTGTTCAGGAAGAGGCCAAGAGAATTCTTGAAGACTTTGGTGTCAGGGTGCGCCACTTTAAAGATACATACTTTACGGCCGATTCAATTGAATCCGTCAGTATGCTGGCCGCAAAGGCTGTTCAATCCGGCGTGACGATTTTCAACTGTGTTTCGGTTGAGGACGTGGTTATGAGACCTTTGAGAGTGATCGGTCTTGTAATCAACTGGACGGCTGTAGAAATGGCAGGGCTTCATGTGGATCCGCTTGCTATCAGAGCAAAATACGTAGTGGACGCCACAGGGCATGATACAGAGGTTGTAAGAGTTGTCCATAAAAAAGTCCCGGGGCAGCTCATGACCCCAAGTGGCAATATTGAGGGCGAGAAATCTATGTGGTCTGATCGTGCTGAGAAACTTACACTTGAAAACACCAGGGAAGTATTCCCAGGTCTATTTGTAGCCGGCATGGCTGCGAATGCCACCTTTGGAGGACCCCGTATGGGTCCCATCTTTGGTGGAATGCTTCTTTCCGGCGAAAAAGTCGCTCATCTGATATTAGAGAGGCTAAAGGCGGAACAGTAACCGGCATTGGAACTGTTCTCATCAGGACATCAAGGCTTAGTGGTCAATTAAATGATGGTGAACATGGTCGAAAAAAATAGGAGTGTCATTGCGAGGCCACGTTTTTCTTTCCGTCATTGCGAGCGCCCGAAGAGCGCGTGGCAATCTCAAAAGCAATGACGAGATTGCTTCGCTTCGCCCGCAATGACAAGATACGAGATTGCTTCGTCGCTTCGCTCCTCGCAATGACCTTTTTTCGTCATTGCGAGCGCCCGAAGGGCGCG
>CAZWJX010000221.1:0-2500 GCA_964634695.1 uncultured Syntrophobacterales bacterium
CCGGTAGTTTTCCGGTTTTCCACATCCGCCAGGCGGTCATGTATGATATTCCCTTATGTATCGCCCATTCGCTCAACTTCATAGTGAGTATATTTGAATATATTCTTATAGTAAAGTCAACACATTTTTTAGCTGTTAAAAAACCCTGTTTTGGGCGGACACAAGACCCATTACTCCAGTATCTGAGCTCTGTCGATGTCTAAGTTTCTTACTTTTCGGCTATAGTTTTTAAAAGTTTATCCAGTCCCTTTTGCAGTCCAAGCATTACAAGAACATCCCCTTTTTCAATTGAATACTGAGCACCGGGTATGAAGATAAAGCTTTCCTTGCCGTCTTTCAACTTTGCCGGCTTTCTTACGGCGATGACCTGAAGGCTGTATTTATTTATGAGGTCGAGCTCTTTCAATGTCTTGCTTAAAAACTGGTCTGGGGCCGGTATTTCGAATATGGCATAATCCTCATGGAAGGGAAGGTAATCCACCATATTTGGATTGTGGATACGGCGAGCGACGGTCAGCGCCATATCTCGTTCGGGAAATACAACCTCATGTGCTCCAACGTACTTGAGAATATTAGCATGTTCTTCGCTGAGAGCTTTTGCGTATATAAGTTTTGCGTTGATCTGCCGCAGATTATAGGTTGTAAGAATACTTGCCAGCATGTTGGTCCCAATGGCCACTATGTTAACATCGAGGTCCTGAAGTCCAAGTGCTTTAAGAGTTTCCACATCGGTTCCGTCAGCAACAACAGCTTCGGTTACTTCGTGACGAATCTTCTGTATCGGCTCTTTTCTTAAATCTATCGCAATTACCTCGTGCCCTTTACTGAAAAGATCTCTTGCTAGATAGTAGCCGAAATTTCCAAGGCCGATCACTGCAATCTGCGCCATTAACGTCTCCTAACCTATCATTACTGATTCTTCAGCATAGACAAATGTTCCCCTTAACCGGGGTTGAGGCCTGAGGGCCGCCGCAACGACAAGAGGCCCCAGTCTTCCCAGAAACATTGTGACCGTGAGGGTAAGTTTGGCAAAGTCACCTAATTCCGGGGTAACGCCCATGCTGAGCCCAACGGTCCCGAAGGCTGAAATTACTTCAAAAAGATATTTGACGAAAAGCCCATTTGTTTCACCATAAGGTCTGGCGCCCAGTTCTGTAATCAGAAGGGAAGCTGTTCCAGCGATAACAATAGCCATACCAAGAGATAGGACGGCAAAAGCTCTGTTTACGGATTCATCGTTAAGGCTCCTTTTGAAAATGGCAGGTTTTTCCTTTCCGATAAATTTCGAAATGCCGACGGCAATAAGAACGGTCATGGTCGTGGTCTTAACGCCTCCTGCCGTTGAACCCGGTGATCCGCCTATGAACATCAGAATCATGGTACCCATGATGGTAATCGGGGTCATAGAGGCAAAGTCTAGAGTATTGAAGCCGGCGGTGCGCGGTGTTACGGACTGAAAGATGGCGCCAAGAATCCGTTCGGAGAGACTGAAGCCTTTCATGGTCACGTTCCACTCTGCAATGAAAAACAGGAGAAATCCGAGCAGAATAAGCCAGAAGGTGGTAAGGAGCACAATTTTTGAGTGCAGAGACAACCGATGCCAGATCTTTTTAGGCGAAAGGGTAGATTTTACCGTCCAGTACAATTCGTTCAAAACGAGGAAGCCAATTCCTCCGGACACTATCAGTCCGCTTACTGTGAGGACAACCAGTGGATCGGCACGATATTCCATGAGCGAGTTGGGAAATAGGCTGAAGCCGGCGTTACAGAAAGCACTTATTGAATGGAAGAGGGCTTCCCAGAGGCTTTTCGATATGTCGCCACTTCGTTTGAAAAAACCGGGAATTAGCAATGCTGTGCCGGCTGCCTCAAATACGGCCGTAAAAACCACGATGCGCTTTATAAGGGAAAGAATGTCAGATTGAGGGCTGTGGGTAAATGTGTCCTGAAGGATGAAGCGAGATCGGATTGATATGCTTCTTCCGACGACCGTTAAAAGCCCTGTTGAAATGGTCATTATACCCAGGCCTCCAACCTGAATGAGGATTAGCATGACCATCTGACTTGTGAATGTAAAATACTGCCCGATGTCAATAACGGATAAACCGGTGACGCATGCCGCCGACGTAGCCATGAACAGGGCGTCAATGAATGAAATATGGGTTTTTCCCATGAAGGGTGTTTTTAGAGGAATGATTACAAGGCATATGGCCCCGATGAGGATAAATACACCGAAGGCGATAACCGGAAAAAACCAGTCTGAATTTCCGGGCTTATACATGCTTGCTTGCCTGTTCCTTTCAAAAATGTTAGTTTCTTTAAACGAACGTTTTTTCATATCTCATAGAATGAGTCCAGATCAATACATATTGAGACCGAGTTTTCGTGGAGATTGAAAATGAACGCTTTTGTAGCCAGACAACCGATCTTTGACAGAAAAAAGAATCTGTGGGGGTATGAAATTCTTTACAGGTCATCGCTGGATGCATCACAGGCGCAT
>CAZWJX010000222.1:0-2449 GCA_964634695.1 uncultured Syntrophobacterales bacterium
TACTTACCCATCCTTGAATTTTCTTAGTGGAAGTCGCCCTGTGATCCGCCGCCTCTTTTAAAGACTCAGGTGTGGGCCCATGTCTGGAGATCTTTTCCTGCAATGCGTTTTGCTCTCCTAAAGCACGCTTATGCGAATCTTGATAGGATTGATTTCTTGAAGTATCGGGTTGTGCTATTAAGTTAGCCGGACCGTTATTGGATGAAACCTTAGCAGGCTGGGAGCTATATGTTGAAGTTGTCTTTTCTCCTCCATCCGGTTTCTTCGTGCTGACATTTTTGTCATCGGTTGATACATCACCAACATCTGGTTTGTTAGACTGACGTTCTGTTTTACTGGATTCGCCAGACTGATGATTTTTTACCGTATCCTGGAATGTTTGCCCCGGTTTACTCGGTTTCTTTCCGGACTCCCAGTAAGACCAGATAATTATCCCAATCCAGACTGCTGCTAAAAAAATCCACAGGCTCAGAAACCATCCTTTGAAAAAAGAAACACCCTTTGAACGCCCGGATCTTTTGCTGGATGGAGATCCTTTCCCTCCTTTTCTGGAAGAACTGTCTTGATTTCCCGATGATCGCTGTGCCACGAAATTTTTCCCACTTTTGTCAGATTTCAACCAATCTTTACCCGGCTTCGCCGTAACAAATTGAGCGTTATCGCAAAACTGCGACCTTTACTTTGTCATTGCGAGACTACGTTATTTAATTTGCCATTGCGAGGTCACGAAGTGGCCGTGGTGACTGCTTCGCTTCGCTCGCAATGACGCCTTTTTTCGTCATTGCGAGCGCCTGAAAGGCGCGTGGCAATCTCATAAAAAGACAACAACGAGATTGCTTCGCTTCGCTCGCAATGACACACTGGACAAGATTGCTTCGCCTTCGCTCCCAATGACACACTGACGAGACTGCTTCGCCTTCGCTTCGCTCAGGCTCGCAATGACACAAAGAAAACCAATGCCTCCAAGGCCCTACGTTAGCTTCTCTATTAACCAGTCTTTAAGGTTTGGCTAAGATGGTCAACCCTTTGAGCAGGTCGAGTGCTCTCTGGAGCTGGTTGTCCTGCTCGAGGAGCTTTTGCACCTCTTCTGATTGTTCGCTCTTTGAGCTTACTTTGCGTTTGGCACCATCATCTTTCTTTAAGTCCTTATCGGTTCCGTCGGTATTCTCCATATGACCCGGCAAATCTTTCTCGCGAAGGGAAAATCTGATTCGGGACTGATCCTTATCCTTCAGGGCAACCTTTTCTTCTCGGGGCACAAAAATATCCGGTTCAATGCCCTTTGCCTGAATAGATCTACCGGAAGGCGTGTAATACAGAGCCGTGGTAAGACGGACAGCCGAGCCGTCTTCCAGCGGTATGACGGTCTGAACCGAGCCCTTACCAAACGTCGGCTCGCCAAGAATAAGAGCCACCTTATGATCCTGAAGAGCCCCGGCAACGATTTCCGACGCACTGGCGCTGCCACCGTTGACCAGCACAACTATCGGATACTTGTGCGGCTTGTCGTTCTTACGAGCTTCAAATTTCATCTTCTGGTCTTCTTTTCTCCCCTTGGTATAGACGATAAGGCCGCTATCTATGAATTCATCGCTTACCTGCACAGCCTGCTCAAGTAATCCACCCGGGTTGTTTCTTAGATCAAGAATCAGCCCTTTCATGGGCTTATTCTCCTGCTCGAGAACATCCAGAGCTTTGCGAAGTTGCTGTGCCGTGTCGCTCTGAAAGCTCGTAATCCGAACATACCCGAATCCAGGTTCCAGGGTGCGATATTTGACACTCTGAACATGAATCAGAGCTCGTACGATTTCGAATTCCAAAGGCTTTGGTTCACCTTCTCGAATAATTGTCACGCGAACCTTCGTTCCCTCGGGCCCTCGCAGCCTCTTTACCGCCTCTGTGAGACTCATGTCTTTAGTTGATTCCCCATCGATTTTGATGATTTGATCATTGGCCTTAATTCCGGCTTTATCGGCAGGAGTGCCTTCAATGGGAGAAACTACAGTCAGAACACCATCACGTATGGTAATTTCTATTCCAATGCCGCCGAAGGTCCCTCGCGTCTCCACCTGAAGCTCTTTGTATTCCTCAGGGGTCATGTAAGTAGAATGGGGATCAAGCGACTGCAACATCCCTTTTATGGCGCCCTGAATGAGCTTCTTGTCATCCACAGGCTCCACGTATTGATCTTCCACAAGATTAAGAACTTCACTGAAAAGTTTAAGCTGCTTAAAAACTGTATCCCCTGAAGCCTTTTTTTCCTCAGAACAATAGGCGCCGATGCTCTGAAAAATTCCCCATAGCCCGAGCACCACCGTCAAACCAATGACTGCAAAAAGTTTCTTTCTCCCCTTTTCCATAAGCGCGACTCAATCTCCTTTCTTATCACTAGATTTCAGGGCAAACCATTTTCTGACATCTAACGGTTTCCCGTTATGCCTCCACTCAA
>CAZWJX010000223.1:0-2370 GCA_964634695.1 uncultured Syntrophobacterales bacterium
GAGAAGTAGGGGCACGGCGGTGCCGTGCCCCTACCTTTGTTGTGACAAACTCGGGATAGAAAAGCAATGATGGGATTGCTTCGCCTTCGCTTCGCTTCGGCTCGCAATGACGCGAAGTGAAGGCTACGGCTCGCAATGACACAAAGCAAACGCTACGCTCGCAATAACAATAAAACTCATCTCAATGACTGGATTGCTTTGTCGCTTCGCTCTTCGCAAAGACATCTGTATTCATCAATTAATCCCGGCTTTATCTGAACCTTCACTCTGATGTTTTTCCCTGTCGTGTAAAAACCTCTCACCATGTTGAATTGAGTTTCTTCTATTATTTCAGTTTCCATATGTTCAGGAGAGGCGCCTTCCTCCAGCGCCTTATGAGTCAGAAGAGAGATGGCAAGATTCCTGGCATCGTCTATTGAGAAGCTGTGCCCCACGGGCTTGTAGAAACCTTCCTCGGGTGCCGAAGCTATGCCTCTTTCTGTGTCTACGAACAGAGTGAGCTCGCATGTGGTACGAGATAAAGCTGCCCCTATGGCGTTCACAATCTCGTGGTAAGGGACAACTCTGGCGGGTAATCCCGATATTTCCGAAAGCTTAGGAGCGAAGTATGGAGCGGGACCACCAATTATAAAAATTTCCTGAGGCTCTACCCGATAAGAGTCCAGAAACTCTCTGATTGTATAAACGGGCCTCTGGTTGATTTTCTCTGTCATTGCTCGGGCCGCTCCCATAAGGATATAACAGAAGGCGTTGTAAACTTCCCGGGCTGCCGACACCGGGTCACATCCGAGAGCTTCACCGATTATTGTCATAGCCTTTTCAGCCTGAGCCCGGTTACCTTCCTTCATCAGCCCCAGCACAATGATGGCATCGGTAGGTGTAGGAACGGGACCCCCAAACGCCATAGCCGGCCCCTGTCGATCAGGCCCTATTAATATATGGCCCGATTGCACTCTCACTGCACTATCCCCGCCTAAGGCTATCGATTCCGTATTGAGCGACCTTACGAGGGTTTTTAATCCACCGATTTCTATACCGACCGGCTCGAGAAGAGGAACCCGATCTATCAGAATTCCCATGTCAGTTGTTGTGCCACCTATATCCAGCACAAGCGTCTCTACCTGCGGTTTTGCGTAGGACAGAGCACCCATTATACTTGCCGCCGGGCCTGAAAAAATTGTCTGTCCCGGGAAATTCATTGAGGCTTCAAGAGACATGGTACCCCCATCGGCTTTAAGCACGTAGATAGGGGCCTTGATCCCCATCTCCGAAATGGTTTTTTGAACTGCCTGGAAAAAAAGTCTGTAAATACTCTGAACCGACGCGTTCAAAAATACCGTGGCGATGCGTCTTGGAAAGTTTAAATTTCCCGAAACTCTATGGCCCGCCAGAACGTAATCAAATCGGTTTGCCAGCTTTTTAATTATCTGATTTTCATGCACGGGATTTCTTACAGAGAATTTGCCAACGACGCCTACCGATCTTATGCCGTCGGTTTTAAGTTTCGATGCCACGCATTCAATTTCCGATGAGTTTACAGGCTGAACTTCTCTCCCACGATGGTCAATGTAACCTGCTACTGGATAATAGTGATCACCGATTCGAAAAAATTCCGGATTCAACCCCGGCCCACCCGCAACAATCATTCCCACCGGCTCGCCTTTTCCTTCAAGAATGGCGTTGGTGGTAAGCGTGGTGCTCAGAACAATACGTTCAATGTTCTCGGTTTTTATCCCCCGAGTTACTTGTTGAAAGCCGGTTATTATGGTGTCAAACAGATTGGCTTTTTCAGTGGGAACTTTTGCTTGATTGATGATACCCTCTTTTCCTATAAGGACAACGTCTGTGTGGGTGCCGCCTACATCAAGGCCTATAATCATAAGTCTGTCCTCACGCCGTTAAAGAATCTGGTGAAGCAGGAGCCTCTAGCCATTATCCCAAGTCTGGATGCTAGCCAAAACGTTCCAGAGTGTCAACATCCGATGCATTTCGATTGATTTCCGGAAGGTGAGAACGTAATTTGTAAGGGCACGGTATATTGCGCCGCCCGGTTACGTGTTATTGCCTGCTTAAGACGGACTGTAGGGTTCGTCATAGACGGATGGTGGGCTGAGAGATTGCTTCGTCGCTCCGCTCCTCGCAATGACACAGAGTGAATACTATGGCTCGCAATGACACCTTTTTCCGTCATTGCGAGGCCGCGAAGTGGCCGTGGTGATTACCAGTGTTGGTGTCATTGCGAGCCCGCCGAAGGCGGGCGTGGCAATCTCATAAAAAAGCAATGATGAGATTGCTTCGCCTTCGTTTCGCTACGGCTCGCAATGACACAGAGTGAATACTATGGCTCGCAATGACACCTTTTTCCGTCAT
>CAZWJX010000224.1:0-1001 GCA_964634695.1 uncultured Syntrophobacterales bacterium
GCAATCTCGTCGTTGCCTTTTTATAGGATTGCCACGGCCACTTTTCAGCGGCCTCCCAATGACTTTCTTACCCGTCTAAGCTCTACATGAAATACACCTACCGTCATCCATTAAATCGGTCTTTTCGAACAGGTTCATAGATAAGGGCACCTTTACGATAATCCTCTTTAGGTACGGTGTTGTTACACCATACCGACAGTTTTCGAGTAATTTGTGGGTATTTCCTGCTCCCTTCACTCAACTAAAGTTTTTATCAACACCGTAAAACCATCCCCGGAAAAGGCCATGTTTCATTGACAGCAGATAAGCATTCCTATAGACAAAATGGCAAGCTAAAGTAAATAAGCGTAGAAACAATCTTTAAAAAAGGAGTTTTGGATTATGGCAGAACGAGAATTGTTTGAAGTCAAAATCATATGTGATTTTGCGGCTGCTCATCTTCTCAGGAATTTTCGTGGCAAATGTGAACATCTGCATGGCCATAACTGGAAAGTGGAAGTGGTTGTGCGGGGACATAAGCTAAATGAGAGCGAGATTCTTCTTGACTTTGGAGAGTTGAAAGAAGCGGCAAGAAAGGTGGTAGAAGAACTTGACCACAAGTTTCTTAATGATCTTCCTGCTTTTAAAGACCGTAATCCATCCTCTGAAAACATAGCAAGGTATATTTACAGAAGGCTATCGGAGCGTTTCGAAGGATACGATTTTTGGGTTCATAGTGTCACAGCATGGGAATCCCCTAATTCCTGTGCCACGTATTATGGAAATTCGGTTGGTTAAAGGATACAGTCTGGAGATTTTCTGAAAAAGGAGCGGAGTATGGAACAACAGGGGACCAGAGCAAAAATAGACGTCAAAAAATTTATTAAACCGGCTGTCATTGTAATAGTGGTGATAGCTATTTTAGCTGGAATCGGTCTTACCGTTAAAAACCGCATACAGGAGTTAAAGGCTAAGTCCGGAACGGTGACTCTGGCAAAGAAACAACCAGAACCGGCCGCTCA
>CAZWJX010000224.1:1011-2230 GCA_964634695.1 uncultured Syntrophobacterales bacterium
CTGCTGCTCCTCCGGAAGCGACAAGAATGGAAGAAATTCGGAGAACACCTTCCTACCCTGCTCCTTCCTATACTCTCCCTGGATCACGTCCTCAGGGAGCCCAGAGAGGACAGATTCAACAGAGGATTGAGCCCACAGTTCCCGGTTCTGTTGAAAAGCCTCAGGTGGGAGAAACTATAAAGGGGCCTGAGGAAAAAAGAGAAACCGTCCCCATGAAGCCTTCAGTTCCCGGCGCTCCACCTGCAAAGGAGGTGTCACCAAAACTTCCGGGTGCAGTTCCCGGAGTGACGGCTCTTCATGAGGAAAAACATGGCGAACACGTAGTCCTTCCTCAGATCGACCCTATACCGGGAGTTACCTTTGTGGAAACAATGATTCGTCTTATGGAGCACGAACTCAAGGGCAGATTTCTGGGATGGAGACCAAACGACCTGATCATAGGGCGTTTCACAGATAACATCAATAATTACCAGTTAGGTGTTCTTGAAGCCATACGTTTTACCACCTTGCGATTGAAGGACAGTCTGACCAGAATGGGTGAAGCAGACGCATACGATCGTGATCTTCAGGATGCTCTGAACCTTTTCATGAACAAGGCTACTCAGTTCTGGTTTCCATCGGCAGAGGCATCATACGGCGATGCGGTCGAACATCTTAAGAGATTTCTAGATAAACTCAAACGGGGTGAACGAAGGTTTTATTACCGTGTTGATAATCTAATTTCGCTCATAGTTTCCTATAATGACCTTCTGGGAAACGTAAACAGAACTCTGGTAATGGACAAAAAGATGGATAGCCGACCGGTAAGCTGGTTTGAAGTGGACGACTATTTCTATTATGCCAAGGGTGTTGCTCACGTGATGTTCGAAATCCTTAAAGTCGTTAGAGTGAGTTTCAAAGAACAACTGGCTATCATAAACGCTACTGAAATCATGGACGAAATTCTTTATGAACTGTCTCGAGCAGAACGTATGGATCCATGGATTGTGCTTGATGCTGATCTGGATGGAATCTTCGCAAATCATCGAGCAAACCTGAATGCTCCTCTTAGCGAAGTGGCTCATCTTATGACGGTTATGAGCAGATTCTGATACTAGAATGTAATTGTGGACCCTTATTCCTTGTGTGTTATTGCAAGGCCACGAAGTGGTCGTGGTGATCTCACCCTGTCATTGCGAGCGCCCGAAGGGCGCGTGGCAATCTATACCAAAGCCGTCAT
>CAZWJX010000225.1:0-2212 GCA_964634695.1 uncultured Syntrophobacterales bacterium
ATGATTGCAGGTGGCGTAATCCCTTCGGCGGCAACTCTAGCCTCGATATCTTCAAGAACGCCACAGACCGTTTTCTGATGCGGGGTTGTTCCCCAGCGGATAACAGCAACAGGTGTATTGGGCGCCAATCCATTCTCCATAAGCCGTGAAGCAATTATCCCGATGTTCTTGACGCCCATGAAGAAAACCAGTGTCCCGCCTAGTTCGGCAAGAGCTTTCCAGTTGATTCTGGAATCCTGCTGATCCTCGCGCTCGTGACCGGTTATAAACGTTATCGTGGAAGCAAAATCTCTGTGAGAAACCGGGATGCCGGCGTATGCCGGCACGGCAATGGCTGCCGTCACTCCGGGGACAACTTCATAGGGTATACCTGCTGCGGCGAGTTCCTGAGCCTCTTCTCCGCCCCGACCAAAGACAAAGGGATCGCCGCCCTTGAGGCGAACCACAACCTTATGACGCCCTTTTTCCACCAGAAGTCGGTTGATCTCGCTCTGGGGCATCGTATGGGATCCAGCCTTTTTCCCCACATAGATTTTCTCCGCATCCGGGCGGACCACTTTAAGAAGCGACTCATTGACGAGATAGTCGTAGATGACGACGTCGGCCTTTTCGAGAAGGGCACGTCCCCTGACGCTTATGAGCCCGGCGTCTCCGGGCCCTGCTCCTACAAGATAAACTCTACCTTTCACTCCAGATGACATAAAACAACCTTTCACTTTCCGTAAACTGCTCGAAGAATATCATCGCCGCCCCTTTTGCGGAGCTCTCGAGCAAGCATTCTCCCAAGACTTTCTGCCTCGTCAGGAGAACCTGTTAGCTCATCCCGTATCACCACCGTGGCATCAAGAGATGCAATCATTCCCACGATCCTTATAGCCCCGTTTTCGATGAAACAATGGCATCCTATGGGCACCTGGCAGCCGCCTTCCAGTTCTCGAAGAAAGCTCCTTTCCGCCTGCACCGCTACGGCCGTCGATTCGTCGTGAATTCTGGAAACAAGCTCGAACATAAAAGCGTCGTTTTCGCGAATTTCGATGCCGAGAGCTCCCTGCCCCACCGCCGGAATAAACTCATTTGGGTCGAGATACTCCGTGATCACATCCTGCCACCCCATGCGATGAATCCCCGCTGCAGCAAGGATGGCGGCATCGAAAAGTCCATCGTGGACCTTTTTTAACCTTGTGTCGAGGTTGCCCCGAAGTATTTCTATTCGAAGATCAGGGCGAAGTCTTTTGATCTGAACCGTGCGCCTCAAACTGCTTGTCCCGATAACTGCTCCTTCTGGAAGGCTCGCAATACTTTTAAATGAACCCGAAACCATAACATCTCGAGGGTCTTCCCTTTTCGGAACTGCGCCTATCACAAGTCCCGGTGGAAGGTCTCCAGGCACATCCTTCATGCTGTGGACGGCAAGATCAATGCTCCCTGCAAGAAGAGCCTCCTCAATTTCCTTAACAAAAAGCCCCTTACCACCAATACGGGCAAGAGGCACATCTGTTATTTTGTCTCCTGTGGTCTTGATAATGGAAAGTTCGACTTCCAGGCCCTCCCAGGCCGATTCAAGCATCTCCTTAACCATCATGCTCTGGCGAAGGGCTAGCTTGCTCCCTCTAGTTCCGAGCACAATACGACGTCCGGGCACGAAAATCCTCACATCCCTAATGACACGACGAACAGGAAGAAGCGGTACAACCGGCACAACTGGAAGCCGTAGAAGATGCTACACGGCTACTTGCGGCACCCTTATCTCCGCCGCTCTTGAATCCAAAAAGAGACATCTTTTTTGTAACTTCTTGTGAACCGCATTCCGGGCAATTCACTGTCTCGTCCTGTCGAAAAACGAGAGTCTCAAAATCCTTTCCGCATTTTCCGCAACGGTATTCGAAAATAGGCATCCGTGATTCCTCCTTTACACATCATTTACTTCGCCATTTTAGTAGGCATTCTTTCGCCCTGCGCAATATTAAGCCAGGCACAAACCAAGTGTCCACCACATTGTTATTGCTATGCTACTTTCTCTTTGTGTCATTGCGGGCCGATCATGCTTTCCAACGTCACTGCGGACCCGCGTCCCTCTATCCGTCATTGCGAGCCCGAACGGAGTGAGGGCGAAGCAATCTCTCATTGCCCTTCCCTGTGTCATTGCGAGCCGGAGCGAAGCGAAGGCGAAGCAATCTCTTTGTTGTGACAAAAAAAGAGATTGCCACGGCTG
>CAZWJX010000226.1:0-2200 GCA_964634695.1 uncultured Syntrophobacterales bacterium
GATTGCTTCGTCGCTTCGCTCCTCGCAATGACGGTATAAGAAGGCTCGCAATGACAGTATAAAAAGGCTCGCAATGACGGGTGTAGGTGTCATTGCGAGGCCGCCGCAAGGCGGCCGTGGCAATCTCTCTCTGGGGATTTCGCTAAAGCTTTTTGCAGCGTGTTAAATTAAAAGTATAGCATAGAGTTTTGACCAACATCCAATTATCTCAGCGACTTACAGAAAGCTCTAACAAACTCGGATAAGCATTTAGCCGTTCATCATTTCCACAATAACCTCTGCAAAGCCCGAACAGGATACTTCCTGTGCTCCTTCCATTTGTCGGGCCAGATCGTAGGTGACCCGGCGTGACTGTATGGCCTTTTCGAGCGCTCTCTCTATAAGATCCGCCTCATCTTTCCATCCCATGTAGCGAAGCATCATAGCGCCGGATAGGATCAGCGAGCCGGGGTTGACTTTATCAAGCCCCGCATACTTGGGTGCAGTCCCGTGAGTTGCTTCAAAAACGGCGCATAAGTCACCGATGTTTGCTCCCGGTGCCATCCCCAACCCTCCAACCTGAGCGGCCAGAGCGTCAGAAAGATAGTCGCCGTTGAGGTTTGGTGTAGCAATGACCGAATATTCTTCCGGCCTCAGAAGAACCTGCTGGAACATAGCATCGGCGATACGGTCTTTTATAACAATCTTTCCGGGCGGTGTCTTGCCACTATAGGAATTCCAGAGTTCCTCCTCTGTTATTGTTCTGTCTCCGAACAGAGCCTTTGCCGTTTCGTATCCCCATGCCCGAAATGCTCCTTCCGTGTATTTCATGATATTCCCTTTGTGGACAAGAGTTACCGACGGAAGGTTATTCTGGATGGCGTATTCGATAGCTTTCTTTACAAGCCGCTCGGTGCGCCGACGGCTTATGGGTTTAACTCCGATGCCGGCATCTTCGGGAATGTCGATGGAAAAGTTGGTTCTCAGAAAATCCGCCACTTTTTTTGCTTCTTCCGATCCCGCTGGCCATTCTATACCAGCGTAGACGTCCTCGGTGTTTTCCCTGAAGATAACCATATTGACTTTTTCTGGATTTTTCATGGGGGAAGGAACGCCTTTTATGTATCTTACGGGACGAACGCAGGCGTAAAGGTCAAGGACCTGCCGAAGAGTTACGTTAACACTTCTAAATCCTCCGCCTACAGGGGTGGTAAGAGGACCTTTTATAGCGATCACGAGAGATTTGATTTCTTCGACAGTCTGATCCGGTAACCAGCTTCCTGTTTCTTTGTATGCTTTCTCACCGGCAAGAAGTTCCTTCCAATGAATTTTCCTTTTACCACCTGATGCTTTTTCAACAGCTGCGTCGATTACCCGGCGAGTTGCCCGCCAGATATCGGGGCCAGTTCCGTCACCTTCGATGAAACCAATGATCGGTTGATCCGGCACAATTAGTTTGCCGTCCGAAATTCTAATCTGCTGGGGCTTTAGTTCTGACTGCGACATCTGGACCTTTCCTCCCTCATTTTTAGAATTTTGTCACATCACTACGGTTCGGTTTCGCCTGCATAATTAGGGTGAAACAACTTCCATAGTTTTGCGATCTCTTACGACATACTCTATCACAACTCTATCCGGCATACCTGGTCCCAGTTTAACAGTCGGAGGCATAATAAGCACAGGAACTGAGATATTACCGGAACTCCGGATGTTATCAAGCTCTACCGGAGTGGTATAAACAGTGTGCAGCTTATTAAGGACAGACTTTCCGCCAACAAGAACAAGACTTGATGGTGAGACTTTTACCTCACTCAGTATGAGCGAATCATCCAGATGCCCTTTCCAGTCAACCTGAACAGGAACTTCTTTGGATGTAACGGTATCAAGGGTGATCTCAACTATACTGGGATCAACTCGATTAACCATAATTCCCGGAGGAATAAAGATGTTATCGCTGGTAATAGGTATGACGCTTTTGCCTTCCGATGCTTTCTTGAGATCAATGCGCACTTCTATCTGATGCGGGCGAATGGATTTCATGAGAGCGCTTGATCCAGAGAGGTGTAAAGTAACCTGAGTCGGATTAACCTCGATGATTTCGTAATTTGGGGGTCTGTTTAAGAATTCTATGGGCACACTCACCGACATAACAACGTCTTTGGCTCGCGTGAACGAAAACCATGCTCCCGAAATAACAATGAAGGATGCAAAGGCTGCAAAA
>CAZWJX010000227.1:0-2188 GCA_964634695.1 uncultured Syntrophobacterales bacterium
GGCCACGGAGTGGCCGTGGCAATCTCACCCTGTCATTGCGAGCACCCGAAGGGTGTGTGGTAATCTCTTATTTTTTACAACAGAGAGATTGCTTCGCCCTCACTTTGTTCGGGCTCGCAATGACGGAAAAAAGGAGTATCATTGCGAGGCCGGCGGAAGGCGGTCGTGGCAATCTCTTACTAGAAATTTCGCTAAGGTCTTTGATTATAGTGTAGGATTTTTAATCTACATCCGGTGATTTCAACAACTCAAAAAACACTTTGGCAAACTCGAGTTAGTATTGCAAAACCGTTTTCTGTTTCATCGACATGGTAGGTAATAATCCTTTCTGGAACGCTCTGATCTGTATTTGAGTGGCGGACTTATGAAGCTTTCGTCTATGCAGAATAGACTTTCCGGCAAATTTAGTGGGGCAACCGAGACGAAGGACAAACTCACTCTGCCTTGAGCCTGTCCAGTTCTGTTCTATCAGTCAGACATGGGATTTTCTTTCTCGCTTCCTGTATGGCTTTCAGATGCACAACTGCTCTGACGATTTGTTCGCGGTTATCGCCTTCGCTAAGCACTACCCCCCACGGATCCACGATTGCCGATGCGCCCGGGTAATCCATATTGCCGATTTTCCCGCATCCGTTGCAGCCGACGGCGAATAGCTGATTTTCTACAGCTCTTGCCCTAAGAAGCAGACGCCAGTGGTCGGCTCGAATCAGTGGCCATAGAGCTGGAACGCATAAAACTTCTGCTCCCGAAAGAGCAGTAAGGCGACACAGTTCGGGAAAGCGAAGATCATAGCAAATTATAACGCCGATCCGACAGAGCGTTGTTTCGACGACCAGTATATTAGACCCTCTGGCAAAATGAAGATGTTCTCCGTGTGGTGAAAACAGATGAGTCTTGTCGTAGGTTCCGACAACTTCCCAAACGGGATCTATCACGTAAGCCCGATTTACAATGCCCTTATCCGACATTTCGGCAATGGATCCGACAATTACGGCATGCCATTCTTTTGACCATCGAATCATTTGATCTCGTATCTGGTCTGATCTACGAGCATGTTCCGACAGCTTCGGATAATCGAAGCCGCTTGGCCACATTTCAGGAAGAACCACGATTTTCGGCTCTGCGCTGTCCATGGAGCTTGCCAGCGATTCTACCGTTTTTATGTTGGCGTCCACGTCCCCTTCGGTTAGGCAAAATTGAAAAGCAGCAATTGTGAATTCATCCATTGAGATAACCTCTTGTTTAAAAAGGGGTTCTTGCCACAGAAAGGCCGATAACCCTTGACGCACCGACAGCTTTCAAACTTTTTGCACATTCATTTATGGTTGTCCCCGTTGTTATAACATCATCAATGACAAGAACTGAAGCATCACGAATCTGTGCTTTCGCGGCCGGTGAAATAGCAAAGGCCTGGCGCAGGTTTTTCTTTCTTTCAGTCACGCGAAGAGCTACCTGAGGCGGGGTTTTTCTTGTTTTGATCAGTACTGAGTAACTACAGGGGATTCCTGTCCTTTTTGCCAGTTCTTTAGCCAGAAGCAGGGCCTGATTGAACCCTCGTTCCTTAAGCTTTTCTATGTGAAGCGGGACAGGAACAATTAAATTGATGGACTCTTTCGAAAGCCATTTTGAAAAAGTCTCTACGAGCAGTTCTCCAAGCGGGGGGACGTAAAAAAGGCATTTTGCATATTTCAAAGCCGTGATGAGCTTCGCCACTATTCCATCGTAGGTACAGGCGGATCGTATTACATCGAAAGCCGGGAGTTCCGATAAACACTCACCGCAAAGCCCTCCCTCGTCGTCAATGGTTCCATGGGATAAGACATTGAACGGCACGCCACATTTATTGCAGAAAGGTTGCTCCAACCATGGCAAAGTGTTTTCCCAGCAGTTTTTACACCAGAATGCAGGTTTTTCATGAGTAACAATTTTTTCGCAAATAGGACAACGCCTTGGAGCGAAAAATTCTACTGCTGTATTGGAAATTTTTTTGAGCCACTTCGGGGTATCTTTTAAGATCATAGGCCTTTTAATTAGCTTATTGTAATGACTTTCAATCGATAGGTAAGACCCTGAACATAATCTGTCTTTTTAATCGACCAGTCTTAATTATTTGCGTTTGGATAGCGAAACTTTTGGTAGTGTTTCATTAATTGTGTCCGGTTGACATGGGAATAAAAAGAGGCTTTCC
>CAZWJX010000228.1:0-2172 GCA_964634695.1 uncultured Syntrophobacterales bacterium
AAGGAGAAAGCGATGGGTAAAAAGAAGTTTGAGCGTAAGAAGCCGCATGTAAATGTTGGGACGATAGGACACATCGATCATGGTAAGACCACGCTGACGGCGGCGATCACGAAGCAGTTATCGTTCAAGGGTTATGCGGAATATGTTCCCTTTGATCAGATTGACAAGGCGCCGGAGGAAAGAGAGCGAGGCATCACAATAGCGACGGCACACGTTGAGTATGAGACGGAGAAGAGGCATTATGCGCATGTGGACTGTCCCGGGCACGCCGACTACATCAAGAACATGATCACCGGTGCTGCTCAGATGGACGGGGCAATCCTCGTTGTGGCGGCGGATGATGGTCCCATGCCCCAGACTCGAGAGCACATCCTTCTTGCCCGTCAGGTTGGAGTGCCTTACATAGTGGTGTTTCTTAACAAGGTTGACATGGTTGACGATCCCGAGCTTATAGAACTTGTTGAGCTTGAAGTTCGAGAACTTCTCAGCAGTTACGGCTTTCCCGGCGATGAAGTGCCGGTTATTAAGGGATCGGCTCTCAAGGCTCTGGAATCCGATGATCCCAACAGTCCTGAAGCAAAATGCATATTTGAGCTGATGGATGCTATAGATAATTACATTCCTGAACCTGTCAGAGACGTGGATAAACCATTCCTCATGCCCATAGAAGACGTGTTTTCAATAAGCGGTCGAGGAACGGTTGTTACGGGTCGAATTGAACGTGGAATAATCAAAGTTGGTGATGAAGTTGAGATAGTTGGCTTTGGTCCCACTCAGAAGACCGTATGCACCAGCATAGAAATGTTTAGGAAGGTTCTTGACGAAGGTAGAGCGGGAGACAATGTGGGTCTTCTTCTTCGAGGGATCAAGAAGGAAGAAGTTGAAAGGGGAATGGTTGTAGCGAAACCCGGAAGCATCACACCTCATACGAAGTTCAAAGCAGAGGTTTACGTTCTGAAGAAAGAAGAAGGTGGACGTCATACGCCTTTCTTCTCTGGTTACAGACCGCAGTTTTATTTCAGAACTACGGACGTAACGGGTACTATAAAGCTTCCTGATGGAGTAGAAATGGTCATGCCGGGGGATAATATCAACCTGGAAGTTGAACTTATTGCCCCCGTGGCTCTTGAAAAGGAACTTCGTTTCGCCATCCGTGAAGGAGGCCGCACCGTAGGCGCGGGAGTCGTTACGGAAATACTTGAGTAGCAGAAGTTCTTGATTGAATAAGAGAGGAACGGAAATGACCACTACCGAGAGAATACGGATCCGCTTGAAAGCATATGATCATAGGTTATTGGATCAGGCGGTAAAAGAGATTGTGGAAACGGTGAAAAAGACAGGGGCGAGGATTTCAGGACCAATTCCGCTTCCCACAAGAATTCATCGCTACACCGTGCTTCGATCGCCACATATTGACAAAAAGTCAAGGGAGCAGTTTGAGATCCGGGTGCATAAGAGGCTTATTGATATACTGGAACCTACACAGCAGACTGTTGATGCCCTTATGAAGCTAGATCTATCGGCAGGAATTGACGTAGAAATCAAATAGCGAAACAGGCGGATCACAGGCTGAGAGAGAGTGGAGCCATGGTTAAAGGACTTATTGGACGAAAACTCGGAATGACACAAATTTTTGCAGAAGACGGCACGGTTGTGCCGGTCACGGTTCTTGAAGTGGGTCCATGCGTGGTAACCCAGGTGAAAACCGAAGAAAAGGATGGGTATAAAGCTGTGCAGCTCGGTTTCGGGCGGGCAAAGCCTAAAAACCTCACCCGTCCACTTAAAGGGCATCTAGAAAAGGCCGTATCTTTGCTGGAAACTAAAGAATATCCGAAGGTTCTGAGAGAATTCAGAGTTGACGATCCTTCCCAGTTTCATCTGGGTCAGAAGATAACAGTGCAGGATGTTTTCAGCGTTGGCGAGAGAGTGGATGTTACCGGTATCACCAAGGGAAGAGGCTTTTCTGGAACTATTAAGAGATGGGGATTTCACCGTGGGCCTATGACCCATGGATGCAAAAACATCCGTGAGCCCGGTTCTACCGGTTGTGCTACCTTCCCGGCCCGAGTAATTAAGGGTAAGAAGATGCCGGGACATTATGGAAACGAGCGGGTGACCGTTCTGAATCTTCCGGTGGTTGACGTCAGACCTGAAGATAATGTTATCCTCGTA
>CAZWJX010000229.1:0-2153 GCA_964634695.1 uncultured Syntrophobacterales bacterium
CGCAATGACGAAAAACGGGATTGCCACGGCTGCCTTACGGCAGCCTCGCAATGACGTAAACAAGCGTCATTGCGAGGAGCGAAGCGACGAAGCAAACTGACAGCGCCCTCATTCGCTATCACTACCCGAATAATCCCTAACGTACTCGCAAACTTTATCTCCAACTTCGGTTGTCGTCATGCCCATCTTGCCTGCTGCCAGGCTTTTAATATCACGGGCAACAACCTTTTTGACTGCTTCAAGAACTATGTGTGCAGCTCTTTTCTCCCCAATATGATCGAGCAGCATCTGACCGGCGCAGATGGCGGCTAGAGGATTTATAACGTTCTTCCCCGTGTATTTTGGCGCAGAACCACCAATGGGTTCAAACATGGACACACCTTCGGGATTGATATTTCCACCGGCGGCAATTCCCATCCCACCCTGTATAATGGCTCCGAGGTCGGTGATAATATCGCCGAACATGTTGTCCGTAACTATCACATCAAACCATTCAGGGTTTTTCACCATCCACATGCAGGTGGCATCAACGTGAGCGTAATCCGTTTCTATGTCGGGATATTCCTTGGCTACTTCATAGAAAACTCGCTCCCAGAGTCCGAAGGCATACACGAGCACGTTGGTTTTCCCGCAAAGAGTTAACTTTTTCTTATAGTTTCTTTTACGAGTGTATTCGAAAGCGTATCTTATACACCGTTCCACCCCCATGCGAGTGTTAATAGACTCCTGAACGGCCACTTCGTAAGGCGATCCCTGCCTTAGAACTCCACCGGCACCTGCATAAAGGCCCTCCGTATTCTCACGAATAACGACAAAATTTATGTCCTCTGGTTTCTTATCTTTAAGAGGAGTTTCTACACCAGGATAAAGCACTACGGGTCGCAGGTTGATGTATTGATCAAGTCTGAAGCGAAGCTCCAGAAGAAGTCCTCGTTCCAGTATGCCGGGCTTTACATCGGGATGTCCAATCGCTCCAAGAAGAATCCCATCGGTCTGGCGAAGTTCTTCTACGACTCCGTCAGGCAATATCTCGCCGGTTCTGAGATATCTCTCCCCTCCAAGATCGTAGGGTATCCATTCGATAGTAAAACCCTCTTTTAATGCCACCTCGTCAAGCACTTTTACCGCTTCCCGTACAACCTCAGGACCCGTTCCATCGCCAGGGATCGTTGCAATACGATAATGCTTACGAGACATTTTTTCCTCCCATGCTAATTACTCCAGTCTCAAGCGTTTTTTTACGTAAGGAATAAGCCCTCCAGCCTCGATCAATTCCTGCATAAACGGAGGAATTGGCTCTGCATGGAATACCTCGCCGGTAGAATGATTCTTGATAATTCCCTGAGCCAGGTCGACTTCAATTTCATCTCCGTTTTTTATCTTGCCGTTCATGGCAGGGCACTCCAGTATGGGAAGCCCCATATTAAAGGCATTCCGGTAAAAAATTCTTGCAAAGCTTTCCGCAAGAACACAGCTTATGCCGGCGGCTTTGATAGCCAGCGGTGCATGCTCTCTGGAAGAACCACAGCCAAAGTTTTTCCCTGCCACTATAATATCCCCGGCCTTCATCCGGCGAACAAAATCAGGGTCGGCATCTTCCATGCAGTGCTTTGCAAGTTCCTCAGCATTGCTTGTATTAAGATACCGGGCAGGAATTATAGCATCCGTATCGATATTGTCACCAAAGAGCCAGGCTCGACCTCTAAAACGCATGTAATCCTCCGCTGTTGATCAAAAAAAATAGTTGACGAACCGTTGCTCAAACCATGTTCAAATATGACATGGTCTGATTCCTGCTTCGTTGAGGACGTTACCATCCTCTCCACAGGCGTAACTTCCCGTGCAACTCACGGTAACCAGCGATAAACGCTGGATATTCAAAGCTGCATTCACGTCACGATCGTGTTCTGTCCTGCATGATGGACACGTCCAGCGGCGGACATTCAGAGGAAGCTCTTCAAGAACAAATCCACAGTTTGAACACTTCTTTGAAGACGGAAACCAGCGGTCAACTACAATAACAGTCACGCCGAACAGTGCCGCCTTGTAGATGAGCTGACGTTTGAACTCATGCATTCCCACATCAGCAACATGCCGAGCAAGCCTGCCGTTGGACAGCATACCACTAACATTCAGGTCTTCTATACCAATCA
>CAZWJX010000230.1:0-2128 GCA_964634695.1 uncultured Syntrophobacterales bacterium
TTCTATGCGTCATCGAGAGCCCTTTTCCCTTGCGTCATTGAGAGCCTTTATTAATGAGCTTTCTTCTTTGGTGTCATTGCAAGCCCTTTTCTTTTGTGTCATTGCGAGGAGCAAAGCAACGAAGCAATCCCCTGTAGCTTTTTCTCATTGAGATTGCCACGGCTGCTTCGCAGCCTCGCAATGACGCCTTCGGTAGGGATTGCCACGCGCCCTCCGGGCGCTCGCAATGACAGTCCTGTGTGTCATTGCGAGGGGCGAAGCGACGAAGCAATCTTTGTATAAATTACAAAGCTATGGCAATAATCAATAATCCTGGTTCGGCAATCTTACCTGAAGCTAGTGTCTATCTCCAAGTTATCGCAGGGACATTCAAACTTTTTGCTTCACCGAAATTAAATGTTGATGTTATAAAATCTACACTTTTAGGTATCTACCATTAAGTTTTTGCTTATTTAACCCGCGATCGCTAACAAATGAAAAAAGGAGGACACAATGCCTCAGAAGAAAATCTTCGTATCCACAATGGCATGTATCTTAACGGTGTGCATTTTAGGAATAGCACCCATGGTTTTATCCAAAGAAGTTAAGCTCACATGCAATGCTGTATATCCAGCAAATAGTCTAATCACCAAGGGGGTTATAGAGTTTGCGAACAAAGTAAAAGAATACACCAAAGGAGCTGTCATCATAGAAGTTCATGCTGGTGGAAGCCTTGGGTATAAGGGACCTGAATTGCTCGGGATAGTTAAACAGGGTGTCGTTCCCATGTCCGACATTCTCATGGGTGTTGTTGAAGACAGCGAAAAGGTTTTTGGGGTACCGTCTTTGCCCAGACTGGTCTTAACCTATGATGAGGCTTTTAATTTCTATAACACGATAAAACCCTTGTATGACAAAGCCGCTGAAAAGTGGAATCAAAAAATTCTATACGTGGCTCCCTGGCCTCCAACTAGTCTTTTTACAAAAAAAGAAGTTAAAACAGCAAGCGATCTTAAAGGGTTAAGGATAAGAGTTTACAACAAATCTCTTGAAAAACTGTTTGTTTTACTTGGCGCTAATCCTTTGCTGCTTTCATGGAAGGATGTGCCTCAGGCTGTTCAAGAAGGTAAGCTGGACGGGGTTCTCACTACAGCCAGCGTGGGTATGGAAGCGGGGTTTGCAGGACATTTCAAATACTTTATGCCGGTTCATCTTGATTTTCCCCTGAACATGGTCACCATCAACCTCAATGTGTGGAACGACCTCTCACAGGATCAGAAGGCTGCCATTGAGAAAGCGGCATCTGAGATTCAAACAAAACAGTGGGAGGCTTCAAAGGCGGACAACGCCGAAGGAGTTAAGGCTCTTATAGCTAAAGGAGTCATAATCAACATGGGAGGTGGCGCAACTTCTGAAACCAGACATGGTATAAAGGTCATGGCAGAGAGCGGTGTTCTTCTCACAGGGCTCGATACGAACTTCAGGATGGAACTAGATAGTGCATCTAAAAAAGTGATCGAGGATTTTATCGCCACAGCCGACAAAGAACTCGCTGAAGCCTTGCGATCTTATATGGCATCCGTTAAAAGATAGAGTCGCAGGATGGTAGAGGTAAAGCCTGCTTATACTTCTCAAAGTTGTTCAGGTTATAGTAGGGGAAATAAACGTCTATGAGTGGGGAAGCTAAAGAGTGATTCATTATCCCTGTGCTTAGAGAGGAACGGAGCGGCGATGGCCATCTTTATCAAACACATAGGAGATCCATACGACCCTCAGGATGGGTTACGCTACTTGGTATGTGATATGCCATCGGGGGTTACAAGAGAACAGCTTAATCTGGCCGGATGGATCAAAGAACTATCCCCTGGCGCAATTCAAGACAATATGAACGATGACGAATGGAAGGTCTTTCGAAAAACTTACTACGAACGGCTTATTCAACCTGACAAGGCACACTGGCTGGATCTTCTGGCTAGACAGGCATGCGAAAGCAACATAACGATCCTTTTTGTCGAATCACACAAAACGAGAAATCATGCCACAGTGCTGAAGACTCTCCTGGAGCTCAAGATAAAGGCAGAATCGGAAGACTTCTGACCCGAGTTCGTCACAACAAAGGTAGGGGCACGGCGGTGCCGTGCCCCTACTT
>CAZWJX010000231.1:0-2031 GCA_964634695.1 uncultured Syntrophobacterales bacterium
ATAAGCGTATTCTTCTTCCTTTTTGAACTCTTCACCACTTACTACAGCAAGGTTCCAGGTCATAAGATGCACTTTGATTATCTCCTGTTCGGTCTGCATGGACATGCCGAACTGGTTCCCTGGACATGGCTGTCCAATATACTGGCGGTAGTTGCCCTCGCTCTGCTCATCAATCCCAACACCAGAAAAAAAGAAAACACTCTAAAAATAGCGTGTCTCTGCACTTTCTTCTCGCTCTGGATCGAGAAAGGTATTACTCTTTTAATTACCGGCTTCATCCCCAATACTTTTGAGACCATCACCCGATACATTCCCACAGTTCCGGAAGTGTTCATAACTCTTGGAGTCTGGTCGGCAGGGTTCTTTATTCTGGCAGTGCTCTATAAGATAGCGGTGAGCATCAAAGAAGAAATCGGAGCGTAAAGAAAGAAAAACCACGAAATATTCTTAGTTCTGAAAGCCCCGCCTTTAACTTAATGGGCGGGGCATATTTTTAGGGAGGTTCCCCATGGCTTCGAAAATTTTTCTCCCGGAAGATAAGATTCCAAAGCAATGGTATAATATTGTTGCCGACCTACCGAGCCCGATGGATCCGGTGCTTCACCCGGCAACAGGTCGCCCGGTTACAGCGGACGACCTCGGGGCCATATTTCCGCCAAGCCTTATAGAACAAGAAATGAGCCAACAACGGTGGATTGATATCCCGGAGTCGATCATTGAAAAATATCTTATATGGCGCCCCACCCCTTTGAGACGAGCTCTTGCTCTGGAACGCTATTTAGAAACCCCGGCCAGAATCTACTACAAAGATGAAAGCGTAAGTCCTCCTGGAAGTCACAAGCCCAATACTGCCATTCCCCAGGCGTATTTCAACAAGGTGGATGGGACTGAAAAAATCTGCACCGAAACGGGAGCCGGACAATGGGGAAGCGCTCTGGCGTTCGCCACATCTCTTTTCGGTATTCAGTGTGAAGTTTACATGGTAAGAATCAGTTACAATCAAAAGCCTTATCGGCGTATCATGATGGAAACATGGGGAGCAACTTGCATTCCCAGCCCGAGTGATAAAACCGAAACAGGGCGAAAAATCCTTGAGAGCAATCCCGATTCACCCGGAAGCCTGGGCATAGCCATCAGTGAAGCCATTGAAGCTGCTATCACTCAGAAAAAAACGCGGTATGCCCTTGGAAGCGTACTCAACCACGTTATTCTTCACCAGACGGTAATTGGATTGGAAGCCGTTGAACAAATGAAACTTATCGGTGAATATCCCGATGTAGTTATAGGATGCGCCGGAGGCGGTAGTAACTTTGCAGGGCTTGCCTTTCCCTTCGTGCGGGACAAAATCCACGGTAAGGACATTGATGTTATCGCCGTAGAACCAGCTTCATGCCCTACTCTCACAAAGGGATTATACACCTACGATTTCGGCGACACTTCCGGGAAAACCCCCTTACTCCCCATGCACACTCTGGGACACCATTTTGTCCCCGCTCCCCTTCATGCGGGAGGACTACGTTATCACGGAATGGCGCCTCTGGTAAGTAAACTTCTTGTGGATGGTTTGATTAGAGCTGTATCGGTTCAGCAACTGGACACCTTCGCCGCGGGAATCACCTGGGCCCGGACTGAAGGCTACATCCCGGCTCCTGAAACCACTCACGCCATAGCAGCAGTCATAGAAGAAGCTAAACGAGCAAAGGAAGAAGGGCGGGAAAAAGTTATACTCTTTAGCTGGAGCGGACACGGTCTGCTTGATCTTGCAGCTTATGAAGCCTACCTGGAAGGCAAACTGGTCAACTATTCCTTATCGGAAGAAGAAATTCGAGAAGCTCTGAAGGAGCTGGAACATCTTCCAAAGCCTTCTCTAGCCAGGAAAAAAGCTTTGATTTGATGATGAATTTTGAGGAGTTCCCGTTTAAAAAGGCTTATTTTTGTTTTGAGGATCAGGATAGAACCTATCCTGATCCAATAACCTAGCCCGAGTTTGTCACAACAAAGGTAGGGGCACGGCACCGCCGTGCCCCTACT
>CAZWJX010000232.1:0-2027 GCA_964634695.1 uncultured Syntrophobacterales bacterium
TCATTGCGAGCGCCCGAAGGGCGCGTGGCAATCTCTACCGAACCCGTCATTGCGAGGCCACGAACGAGATTGCTTCGCTTCGCTCGCAATGACGGAATGCGAGATTGCTTCGTCGCTTCGCTCCTCGCAATGACACACTGACGAGATTGCTTTGCCTTCGCTTCGCTCCGGGCTCGCAATGACATAGGGGAACATCAACGGCCTCGCAATGACACAAAAAAAATTAGCAGGGGCACGGCGATGCCGTGCCCCTACAGGCCAGGCACGTATGGCTTTAGAAATCGTCATCAAGAGGGATTACCGATTCAGGACTTACTTCCTTTCCTCCGGATTCTGAAGTTTTAACTGCCAGCTTGGGTGACTCTTTCTTCTTTGCAAGAAGTTTGGTTACGGCAGACACTTTCTCAGTCCCATTTTTAGAAACCGCCATTGAACTAACTTTGATCGATCCGTTCGTTCTTCCGCCAACAATGACCATTAATTGAGACACATAGTCTCTCATCTGAAAAGCCTGAGCATTAAGCTCTTCCGAGGCGGCAGCGGCTTCCTCCGCCGTTGCGGCATTTCTCTGAACAACCTTGTCCAGCTCTGAAACGGCTTTGTTTATCTGCTCAATGCCCTCTGTCTGTTCTCTGGACGCTTCAGAAACTTCCTGAATAAGATTTCCCACTTTGGCCGTCGATTCTTTTACCTCTGAGAAAGCCTGTGTGGCCCTTTCAACAACCTGGACGCCTTCACGAACTCGATTGGCCGTCTGTTCAATAAGAGAAGCCGTGTTTTTGGCTGCTTCTGCCGCTCTGATGGCAAGCGATCGAACTTCATCGGCGACCACCGCAAAACCTGCTCCCGCTTCACCAGCTCGAGCTGCTTCAACGGCAGCATTCAGAGCGAGAAGATTCGTCTGAAAGGCTATTTCATCTATAGTTTTGATAATTTTTTGAGTCTCATCGCTTGCCCGTGCAATCTCGGCCATCGCCTGTCCAATCTGATTCATGGCCCTGTGCGCCTCATCGACGGCCTGAACCGTATGTCGCATGAGAGAAGCAGATTGTTCGGCATTTGCAGCGTTCTGGCGAGTCATGGATGCGAGTTCTTCCAGTGCGGAAGAAGTTTCTTCAATAGATGCAGCCTGCTCGGATGCCCCTTCAGCAAGACTCTGGCTGGACGCAGAAACCTCTTCGGCCGCCGTCGCTACCTGATCGGCTCCTTCCATAAGCCCTCTTGAAATGCGAAAAATGGGTTTCGCAATCGATGTGGCAAGAAAATAGATTGCCACTACACCGATAAGTAAAAACAAGACTGCTACAATAATGGTTGAATTTCTTATAGCTGTGGCTGTTTTCATGAATTCGAAAATGTTCTGAGTGGTAGCAACACTCCAGCCGTTTATACCCACAGGTGTATAAGCAGCGATTTTTTCAGTTCCCTTAAAAACATACCTTACCAACCCTTCCTGACCGCCGGTCATCTTGTTTCCCAGATCCTCAAGACCTTGAGTCTGTTTTGCATTCAGTTTCATAATAAGACTCTTGTCAGGATGGGCAATTACCGTTCCCGCATGATCCAGCATAAAGGAGTAGCTGGTGTCAGACAGTTTGAATTTGGTCACAATATTTATTATGGAGTCCGCCTTCAAAGCACCTGATACCACTCCCACAACTTTTCCATGCTCGTCCACAACAGGACATCCCAGCGGAAGAACGGGCTGTTGGGTCTTCTTGGAGATAATCATATCCCCGACATTCGGCGTGCCCTGTGCTGCCTTTTTCCAGTACTCTCTATCGGCAACGTTTATGCCTTTATATCCCCCATCAGTACTATCTGCTATTATGTTCCCTGATAAATCGGCTATAAATATAACCTCATATATTTCGCCAAGCTTTTTGTTGAATTCCTTAAGAAGATCATTGGCCTTACCGACATTTTCCGAATCGCCCTGAACTGTCTTTACAACGATAGGGTTCAAAGAAAATCCCTGTAACGTTTGCAAATTGCCGGTCAAAATGTCTTTAACCGCAAGAGCTATA
>CAZWJX010000233.1:0-1998 GCA_964634695.1 uncultured Syntrophobacterales bacterium
TTACGCGATGCAGGAGGCAATTGAACTTGGAGCAACCAAAAAGTTCAAACAGATTGTGGTTCCTAACCTTGAAATACATATGGCTATTGGCAGACAGCCTCCATATACGGCGGGAGTTATAGGGGCTGTGCCCTGGTACTGGGAGATTCCTTACATTTACAATTACGAAAAAGGTAAACAATTCGTGGAAGCATACAAAAAGCGCTGGAATGAAATGCCGGGATCCGGTGGCGGAACAGCATATACCAATATAATGCTCTCCAAGTGGGCTGTGGAGCAGGCAAAATCCTTTAGAGGAAGGGATTTAATCCCGCTTCTTGAAAATCACTCTTTTGTTTCTCTTAAGGACAAAGAGACAATTAGAGCCTATGATCATCAGACAATTCAGACAGTTTATGTGGTAAAGGGCAAGCATTCAGGTAAAGACATGTGGGACGTATTTGAAATAATACAGGCAGTGCCTGGTGAGGAAGTCATGCCGACACCGGAAGAAAATCCGGTTCAACTGGAGCCTCTGGATTAGTGATGGAAAATCAGAATAATCGGAGCGGAAAAAACGATTTCAAAAGTGACGCGGCAACGTGGGCTTCTTTATGCCACTTTGCGGGCCTCATGGGGATCGTATGGTGGATCCCCTGGGGCGATATGTGGGTTCCGGTAGGACAGATAATCGGGCCTTTAGCCGTGTGGCTGGTAAAAAGAAAAACAGATCCTCTGGTTGACCTCGCAGGGCGTGAAGCGCTGAATTTTCAAATTAACGTAACTGTTTCAGGCTTACTTCTGGCTATATTTTTCGACAGTATTTTATCTCTAGCAGCAATCTGGAGCATTGTCATAGCCGCAATCTTTATGACGGCAAGAGCGGGTGTAATATCGAGCCGCGGCGAAATTTACAGATACCCTTTTGTTCTCATTCACATATTACCAACCAGATCGCTTGCTGATACCGTTATGAAAAGAAAGAGCGGAGCCGAAGACTCCTGGTAACTTTGGAGTTCTTGAATTATGGTGATGAAAAGATCCGCTGTTGATGTGTTCCTGGCTTATTTGAGACTTCTTCGTCCGGTCCACTGGTTTAAAAACGTTCTTCTGTTTGTGCCAATATTTTTTGGAAAACAACTTTTCCACATACCAACCTTATCTCTTGGAGTTAAAGGTTTTTTTCTTTTTTCCTGTGTAGCAAGCGGAATTTACATTCTTAACGATTTCCATGACAGGAACCGGGATAAGTACCATCCTCAAAAAGCTCTTCGACCGATCGCATCAGGATTAGTTTCTCCCGGAACTGCTGTTGTCATATCGTTGATTTTAATTATTACGGGTACGGCGCTGGGTTTCGTGATAAATCGACAATTTGGTTTGATCCTTATTGTTTACAGTATCATTAACGAAGCGTACTCGCTAAAACTTAAACATATAACACTTCTCGATGTGTTTTGCGTCGCATTGGGATACTTTCTTAGAATTCTTGGCGGTTCTGCCATTTCGGGCATTGAAGTTTCGCGATGGTTATTTTTGACAAGTTTTTTTGTTGCGCTCTTTATATCCCTTGGGAAGAGACTCGGGGAATTGAACCTGTATTCCGACATATCCCACAGGCCAGCTCTTAAGTCATATTCGTCTTATTACATTATTGCAGTAAGTGCTGTGTCAGCCAGTGCAAGTCTTGTAACTTTCGGGTTATACTGTATAGAAAAGGGCACTTTTCCTGTTTACACAACTATACTGGCTGCGTATGGCCTTTTCAGATACCTTCTTTTAGTCATGAATAGAGAAGGATCAGAACCTATTCAACTCTTTATAAAAGATGTTCAGCTCCAGTTGGTTACTCTGATTTTTATACTCGTGATGGGCTGGGCTATATATTGATGAACTTCAATTAGCAAGATCCGTGGTAAAAGATTGCCACGGCCGCCTTACGGCGATATCGCAATGACTCTTTTCTGTGTCATTGCGAGGTTTCTTATGCCGTCATTGCGAGGAGCGAAGCGACGAAGC
>CAZWJX010000234.1:0-1992 GCA_964634695.1 uncultured Syntrophobacterales bacterium
AAACACAATGAGAGATTGCTTCGCCTTCGCTCGCAATGACACAAAGGAAGAAAGACTTATTGTTGAGAGAGGTTTCCTCTGCGCGTATCCACTGAGACTCTTATCCCCAGAGGGATGCACTCATTACTGTTTTCATGGCCTGCAGGAAATCCTTCCACTATGGGAAAATTAAAATGCCTGCAAACTCTAAGGATACGCTCTATGACCTCGTCATGATTGTTTCCGCAGTTTGTGAAATGTCCAAGGATTAACGCCCCAATTCTTTTCAGCACGCCCGCATCTCTAAGATGGACAAACATTCTGTCTATTCGATAGGGCCTTTCGTTAACGTCTTCAACGAACAGTATCGAGCCGTTCAGACAATCAACCGAGAAATATTCAGTTCCTATGATGTGAGTCAGACAGGTAAGGTTTCCGCCAAGCAACTTCCCTTCTGCTGTTCCGTGCCTGATAACCTGAGAAGGTTCAAATGACCACGTAAAATCCTTCCGCCCCTGAAGTGTTTCTACCAGTTTATTGAAATGCTCGTCGCTTAAAGTGGCCAGTTCGATGAAATTCGGTCCGTGGAAGGTAACGGCTTCAGACGCCGAATGTATAAAAAAGTGTAGAAAAGATATATCGCTATAGCCAATGAGGGGCTTTTTATGCCATGGCAGGTTAGGAAACCATCTCAATATCTGACTGCTTCCATAGCCACCCCTTATGCACCAGAGTGCATTAACGTTTCCGGATTTCATGAATTCGATAATATCGGTGGCTCGCTCCCATTCGGTTCCGCAGACGTCGCCCCGCTTCTGCCATATCCTGTCGGAATATACGATGCGGTAGCCAGAAGCCTGAAGTCTTTCTCGAGCCGCCTCAAAGGCTTCCGCATCAAAAACACCCGCCGGCGCAACGAGAGCAATGGTCGATCCGACAGGTAGCCGGTGCCGATTCAGATTATCGCCCCTTTCTTTCATTTGTTACGTTCAAACAGGATTTTAAGCCCCTTGAGGGTAAGGTTCGGATCTACAACCTGTATAGCATCACAGACAGGGGCAATGACCGTTGCCAGTCCTCCTGTGGCTATGGTTTTTAATTCACGTCCGGCCTCTTTCTCAAAACGTCTTACAATGCCTTCCACGAGCCCCGCATATCCGAAGATAATTCCTGCATTCATGGAATCTATGGTGTTCTTTCCGATTATTGACTTTGGTCGCACGAAAATCTGAGGCCGTGGCAGTTTGGAAGCCTTCTGAAAGAGTGCCTCGCAGGATATCATCACTCCGGGGCAGATGGCTCCACCCAGATATTCTCCCTTTTCTGAAACGTAGTCAAAGGTTGTAGCCGTCCCGAAGTCTATCACTATCGTCGCATCTCTGGTCTCCTCATAGGCGGCGACGGCATTAACTATGCGATCGGCGCCCACTTCCTTTGGGTTGTCATACAATATGGGCATGCCGGTTCTTATGCCGGGCCCCACGATAAGAGGCTTTACTTTAAGGTATTTCTCACAAAATCGCTCTATGGAATGGAGCACCGGCGGAACAACGCATGAGATTATACAATCTCTGACCACCTCGAATTCTATCCGTTCCATCTTGAACAGTTCGTAGATGAAGACTCCCCATTCGTCTTCTGTCGCGTCAACCGACGTTCTCAGCCTCCATTCGTAAAGCAAATCATCCTGATCGAAAAGTCCCAGAACCGTCTGGGTATTTCCTATATCGACAGCAAGCAGCATGGAACGTTCCTTTCTGATTTTACGTTTTGCTTCCTTTACCCGAGGCACCATAAACAAACACCCGGAAACCAGATTCTCAGACCTTATCTGGTGCTGTGGTATTTGGTTCCGCCTTTCCGTAAGCTGCTCCGCTCCACAGCCGGCGGTATTGGGAGCAGCGAATATATTTTACGCTGCAAGGTGCTTCTCAATAAAGCAAACGGCCTCGGCAATTGTTTCCTCTATGAGGTCCTCTCGTAATGCCTCAACCATGACGCGCACAACAGGCT
>CAZWJX010000235.1:0-1961 GCA_964634695.1 uncultured Syntrophobacterales bacterium
TTCGGAGGGAGGAGCGGTGCAAACCAATGCGCCGTCCCTACCCCTATCAATGACAAACTCAGGAGGGATTGCCGCGCGCCCTTCGGGCGCTCGCAATGACGGAAAAAGTAGGCATTGCGAGCCCGAACGAAGCGAGGGCGAAGCAATCTCTTTGCTGTGAAAAACTCGGGTTAAAACTTCTATTCTTTCTCTTTCTTTACGAATATTCTCGAAAGTTTCACAGCGCAGAGTTCTCCGCACATGGTGCAGGTTTCGCGATCGCTTGCCAGAGCCAGCCGCTTTCTAGCGTATTGGGGATCAATGGCAACGGAAAGCATTCCTTCCCAGTTAAGCTCGCGTCGGTAAATAGACATTAGCCGGTCTTTTTCAATGGCTCCGGGAACTCTTTTTACTATGTCCGCCGCATGCCCCGCGATGCGGGATGCCACGACACCAACATAAACATCTTCAGGTGTAGGAAGCGAAAGATGTTCCGCAGGAGTTACGTAGCAAAGGAAGTCGGCACCGGCCGCGGCCGCTATGGCTCCACCAATGGCAGCCGTAATGTGATCGTAGCCGGGTGCTATGTCTGTTGGAAGAGGTCCGAGCAAATAAAAGGGCGCTCCGTCACATAGACGCTTCTCCAGAATAACATTTGCGGCAATCTGGTCGAGCGGTACATGTCCCGGTCCTTCAATCATTGCCTGGACGTTCTTTTCTCTGGCTCGCTTTGCCAGTTCGCCCAAAAGAATGAGTTCTTCTATCTGAGGACGATCTGTCGCGTCAACTATTGTGCCCGGTCTCATACCGTCCCCGAGGCTCAGTGTTACGTCGTATTTATAGGCAATCTCCAGGAGATCGTCGAAATTCTCATACAGCGGATTTTCCTTGTTGTTGTGCTTCATCCACTGAAGGAGTATTGAACCACCCCGACTCACAGACGGAATAAGTCGATCGCTTCCCTCTATTCTTTTTATGGTTTCACGCGTAATGCCACAATGAACTGTTATATAATCGATACCCTGGCGGCATTGTTCTTCAATGCTCCGGAAAAGCTCATCCACGTCCATTTTGTAAATGGGAATGTTATTTCTATGCAGTCTGGTAGCCACTCCATAAATAGGAACCGTTCCAACCATAACCGGTGATTTTTCCAGAATAGCTGCCCTTATAGCTTCAAGATCGCCACCTGTTGAAAGATCCATCACCGAGTCTGTTCCGGCAGCTACCGCCGCTTCTAGCTTGGCCAGTTCGTTTTCCAGCGAAGCACAGGCTCCACTGCTTCCAATATTGGCGTTAACTTTTGTTCTTAGCCTGTCTCCAATTGCAAGAATCCTGTCGAAGTTATGGTTCACGTTCTTGGGAAGAACAGCCTTTCCGGACGCTATAAGATCTCTGAGCGTTTCTGGGTCTATCTTATCAGCTTCAGCAGCTTTTTTCATTTCTTCTGATATAATGCCTTTTTTTGCCATCTCGAGTTGAGTCATTGATAAACGTCCCCCTCCATAAACATTTTTGCGTTCATTTCGGTTTTTTTATCCCGGAATGATTAATAGTTGTCAACAGTATTGGAGTTTCTTTGATGAATCGTGCAGAGATGAACAAGGTGATAACTTTTTAAAACTAACCCGAGTTTGTCAAAGCGTTGTGTAACTTATTGAGATAATGGAGTGTGGATTACGCTTTCCACACTACAATTTTTTATACGTTGCAAATGCTTTAGCTAAATCCCTAGTAAGAGATTGCCACGGCCACTTCGTGGCCTCGCAATGACAAACTCAGGAGGGATTGCCACGCCTGCCTTCGGCAGGCTCGCAATGACGTAAACAGACGTCATTGCGAGGAGCGAAGCGACGAAGCAATCTCTCTTTGTCCTTCCCTCTGTCATTGCGAGCGAAGCGAAGCAATCTCTTTTTTTAACACCCATGAGATTGCCACGGCCACTTCGTGGCCTCGCAATGACAAACTCAGGAGGGATTGCC
>CAZWJX010000236.1:0-1951 GCA_964634695.1 uncultured Syntrophobacterales bacterium
ACGAAATTATAGTGTAGAATTTTCGACCTGTATCCAGTAATTTCAATGGCTTACAAAATGCCTTGACAAACTCGGGCTAGGACCTGCTGAGATCATTATCGTTGCTCAAACCATGTTCAAAACACGACATAGTTTGATTCCTGCCTCATTGAGGGCATTGCCTATCCACAGGAGCAACTTCTCGTGCAACTCACAGCGACCAGCGCTGAACGAGGGATATTCAGAGCTGAGTTCTCATCAAGATCATGTTCTGTTCTGCATGATGTATATGTTACACGTTGCGAGGCCGCCGTTCTCCATTACGCCATTGCTAGGCCGCTGAAAATTGGCCGTGGCAATCTCTTTTTACCACAACAAAGAGATTGCTTCGCTTCGCTCGCAATGACGAGATACGAGATTGCTTCGTCGCTTCGCTCCTCGCAATGACACACTAGGGTGATTGCTTCGCCTTCGCTTCGCTCCGGTTCGCAATGACGCAAAAATAATCAACATGTTCTCCAGTTACGCACTTTTTGAACAGGTTCTAGACCGAATTGATCCTACAATATCCACCAGTTCGGAAACCAGATCATCGAGTTCACAGACTCTCTGGGAGCCTTCGTTCATAAATCGAATCTGGGCAACAGATTGTCGTAATTCATCTTCGCCGATAATAACGGAAATAAATGCTCCAAATTTATCCGCCGACCGCATCTGGCTCTTAATGCTTTTTGGGTCGTAGTCCATTTCCACTGAAATCCCGGCCATACGCAATTTCTGAGCTAGCTGAAATCCTTTACGCCGTGAATCTTCCCCCAGTAGCACCATATAAACGTCAACGCCTTCAGACCTGGTTGGAAGGGACGATTCATCCATCAGAAGAAGTATTCGCTCTGTTCCCAGGGCAAACCCTATTCCAGGAATATCGGGACCTCCCAGATCCTTGACCAGGCCATCATATCTTCCACCGCCACCAACGGCATTTTGAGCGCCAAGACTTTCGGTAACAATCTCAAAGGCAGTGCGGACATAATAATCCAGTCCCCGGACCATTGCGGGATTGACCGAATAGGAAACACTTAGTTCGTCAAGGTGAGATTTCACGAGCGAAAAGTGTTCCAGACATTTTTCGCAAACAAAGTCAGTAATGCGGGGGGCATCTGTCATCGCCTCTTTGCACTGAGGCACCTTGCAATCGAAGCATCTCAAGGGATTCCTATCAATTCTCCTTAAACAGTCAGGACATAATTTTTCAGAATGGTTCTTAAGATAATCTTGCAGCACCGTCCGAAAAGCTGGTCTACAGACAGAACACCCGAGAGTATTGACTTCCAGCCTAACCCCCTTTACACCGATACTGTTGAGGAAAGTTGTTGCCATGAACATCAGTTCCGCATCGAGCATCGGGTCCTGAATTCCAAAAGCTTCAACGTCAATCTGGTGAAATTGACGATATCGTCCCTTCTGGGGTCTTTCGTGCCGGAACATGGGGCCGATGAGAAAAAATTTTCTATCCCGGGTTGTATACAATTGATGCTGTATAAAGGCTCTGATTATGGATGCCGTCGCTTCGGGGCGAAGAGACACAGATCTACCTTTGGCATCCTGAAAAGTGTACATCTCTTTTTCCACAATGTCGGTTGCTTCCCCAATGCTTCTCGCAAAAAGTTCTGTCGGTTCAAGAAGTGGAGTACGAATTTCCTTATAGCCAAAAAGAGCGAAAAGTGACCTGGCCTTTTCTTCTACAAAACGCCATCGTTCCACTTCTTCTGGAAGAATATCAAGCATGCCCCTTACTGCTTGCAAAGGCTGTCTCACAATCGGTCTCCTTTTTCTCCAACCAGGAATTTTTCCCATCCATGAACAATGGGTCACATTAAGTGTTTCAGTTTATCGAAGAAAAGAGCGTATCGCAACAATCTATTGAACCTGTTCGAAAAGGGCGTAACTGGAGAATGTGTTTTTATTTTTG
>CAZWJX010000237.1:0-1884 GCA_964634695.1 uncultured Syntrophobacterales bacterium
TCCACGTGTTTTACCGTGTACCCGCCCATTCGAGCAAGATAACTCTTAAGAAGCCCACCAAGAACCTGGTCATCTTCAACAATCAAGATGTTCATTCTCTCCACCTCTTAAGGAAACGGATTCGAGGTGAGTTATAACCTATGAATTTGGAGATTGTAAACTATCAGATGATTAGTTCCCATGCCGGACACAGAATCACTTTTAAAGACCATGATGAAAACTGATGCAAACGATAAAGAAAAGAGACCTATGTCTTAGACAATATTGAGAGTCTTATTGGTTAAGGATTTGGGCACAATAGCTTGTTGACATTCTAACCATAAAACCGAAAGGCTTTCCGGAAAAGCACACTCATGCTTTCTTGTTCAATAAAACCCCCACCAGTTCTTCTAATTTCTGACGCAACTTAAGTAGCTCCTCCGGGGGAATCTGCCGGATTAGCTTTCCTGTTTCACGGTTGATGATCTTAACGATAATATCGTTGGTCTTGTCATCGATATCAAACGACAGGCTAACATTTATTTCTGAAAGATACTTTTGAATTTCCTGAGCAAGTTTTTTTGTTTCATCGAGGCTCATTTTCAGGAGCTTGGTCTGAGCTTCCAGACCTGGCTCATTGCTGGTAGCATCTTTCGTAACCCGTCCTTCTGATTCTTCTACGGGCTTTACAAGCTCCTCTTTGTTGAATTCACCAGACGTTTTTATCCACTGTTCCAAACCAATTGGCTGTATTTCAGGAACCTTAACTTCCATTTCTGACTCCTTCCGTGACAGGAATTATATACAAACCTCATTAAAATTATTCGGTTTCAAACAGACTTTCTTGAAGATTTTAAAATTTCATCCATAAGCAATTTTCCAAACTGATCGCTCATAGAATCAATAAGCTTTCGTGCTGGAGCAGCCCTCTGTCCCTCAACAGTTGTCCAGTATAAGTCAACATCCCGACCAGGGCCAGCAATTCCTTCCTGCCGTAAGGAAAAAATTACCTGTTCCGTGGTTAAATCTCTTACCTGAACAGAAACAATCATTTCCTGAGGCTGACCGCCGCCTGTAAACAACAGGCGATCAACCGAGCCTTCAATAACCAAATGGCAAGACTTTCTTTCGACAAGGAAATCCCTTTGTGTGTCAAAATATCTTACTAAAGCGCCAATATTTCTAACCTGAATCGCTCGAACATAAGCTCTGGTTATTTCCCCAAGCCACGGTCCGGTAATATTCTCCCGGGAAGAAAAAGGAACAACACAGATGATGGAGGAATTAATCATCCGAACATCGTCGGTAGAGATCAGCACATCCGGCGACTTCAAAGAAATAGTGCTCAGTCCCAGATGTGCACAGCCGCTCAGTATGATCAGGGCTAAAATCGCGGCCCGGTTTTTTGACACAGACATACACTTAACTCCCCGTTAAGGAATCACTTAAAAAATACACCGAAATATCACTCAATCCAAGACATAAAATTGAGCTCTTACCATTTATTATCAATCGCCTGATCATCCCAGGTCGAAAGCTTATTGGCATTTATATTGCTAGTTTCCAAAAGCGATCACAATTAAGCTATAGCCACGGATGGCAAATTTATATTTGGAGGAGAGAAAGCCATGAGAATCAACACCAATGTTCCTGCTATTAACGTTCATAGAAATTTGACTCTAAACAACCGAAAGTTCGCCGAATCATTAAAGAAGCTGTCATCTGGTTACCGAATAAACTCGGCCAAGGACGACGCTTCTGGCCTTGCTGTAGCAAACAAATTCAGGGCGGATATAGCGGCTATGCGCGTAGCTCATCAAAATGCTGCTGAAGCTCAGTCAATGCTTCAGGTAGCCGATGGAGCTTACAGCAAAATTTACGACATTCTGGTGCGAATGAAGGAAC
>CAZWJX010000238.1:0-1858 GCA_964634695.1 uncultured Syntrophobacterales bacterium
TATACGGATATTGTTCGATCAGCTTTTGGAAGGCCTTTTGAGCATCACCATATTTTTTCTTTCTGAAGCTTTCAAGCCCCTTCCATGCTAATTGATCCGCTGACAACTCAGTGGATTTTCCCGATTCGAAAAGATCCTCAAAGTAGAATTTCGCCAAATTTGTTCCACAACCGTTAATTAATATAATAACTAACCCGCTCCATATCAAGGCAATACACCGGCTTAAAAATTTGTTAACCATGATCACACCTTATTATTGTCTATCGCTATAGTCGTGAACTAATCAACCAGACAACTATGACAATTCTTCCAGATATTGACTGGCTGAAAAGGCAGCCACTGCACCGTCGTTTACAGCAGTTACGACCTGTCTTAAAGGTTTCGATCTAACGTCGCCGGCTGCAAAAATTCCTTTTACAGAGGTTTGCATGCGTTCGTCTGTTATTATAAACCCCTGCGAGTCTGTTTTAACCTCTTTCGGCACGAAGGACGTATTAGGTTCCAATCCCACGAAGATAAATATTCCCCGAACGTCAAGTTCCGATGTCGCACCGTTAATTTTAGTGTAAATTCCAATTTTTTGAACCCCATCAATCCCACCTTTTATTTCACTGACCGTGGAGTTCATAATCGGCGTTATTTTTATGTTCTCCGCCACTCGATCCTGTATAATTTGGGTGGCTCTAAAACTGTCCCTGCGGTGAATCAGATAAACTCGTGAAGCAAATCTGGTTAAGTAAAGCGCTTCCTCCAGCGCTGAGTCACCTCCGCCTACCACCGCGACATCTTGATCCCTGAAAAAAGGACCATCACATACTGCACAGTAAGAAACGCCTTTTCCTGTGAATTCCTTTTCGCCAGGAAGATCTAGCTTTCTGGGGGTTGCTCCAGACGCAATAATTACCGTCTTGGTTTCTATCGTGCCCGATGGTGTAATAACTCTTTTTATTTTTTCATGACAGTTTTCAATGGCGTTAACTGTGGCGGTTAGGCGCTCAACCCCGAATAGGTCCATATGTTTAGCAAAACGATCGGATAATTCAAAAGCATCAATTCCTTCTGGGAATCCTGGATAGTTTTCCACTCTGGAGTAATTAAGGAGCTGTCCTCCAGGTGATATCTGTTCTATTACCAACGCTCGAAGTCGAGCCCTCCCTGCATAAATTCCTGCTGCACAGCCTGCAGGACCAGCTCCAATAATTACTACATCATATATCATTCTGTCCCTCATTGGGATTAATAGGGATTTTTAAGCAGAAAACCATCCTTATGAAATAATTCGATCAATTACTGCGGCTATCTGAGATTTTGCAACGGCTCCGGTGATTTGCTCAACCACCATACCATTTTTGAAAAATATTAACGTAGGAATTGCCCTGATCCCATAGCGGGACGGCGTAATTGGATTCTCATCCACGTTGCATTTTCCAATCTTTATCTTGCCAGCATATTCATTCGCAAGTTCGTCAATTACAGGAGCAATAGCCCGGCATGGACCACACCATGCAGCCCAGAAATCTACCAGCACTGGAAGGTCAGATTTGCTAACTTCTTGCTCGAAATTCTTATCGGTTATTTCCACAATGTTTTTTCCAGCCATTTCAGCTCTCCTTGAGTAAAATCCGTCTTCTGAATGCCCAATCTATCGTTCTCGACGATAAAATCCACGAGACGTTTTTCTTATAGCTACCTTTCCACGAAATGTCAACGTTAGACAGACCCTGTTCGAAAAATGTGTAACTGGAGAATGTGTTTATTGTGTCATTGTGAGCCGGAGCGAAGCGAAGGCGAAGCAATCTCTTGTTGTTGTTCTTCCTTAATGAGATTGCCACGGCTGCCTTGCGGCAGCCTCGCAATG
>CAZWJX010000239.1:0-1444 GCA_964634695.1 uncultured Syntrophobacterales bacterium
ATTTTTGACCCACACTCAATGATTTCAATAACTTACAAAACGCTTTGACAAACTCAGGACAGCAAGCAAGGCTAATTCGTGTTTCTTGGGACAGGGACTATGGTATGGACAAATACCGCCTGTTGGGGAGTCAATAGCTGAAAAGGCGGAAACAAATACCCCAACCCAGAGTGTATGCAGTTTTATACACTTCGAATGACTAGGTGCCACACCCTGAAATTAGAACCAAAGGCAGGATTGCTGGCCCTTTACAAGAAAGCTTTCTGCGTTATCAGTTTGTGCTTTTTCGTGGTTCTCGGGCCGCATAAATTGCTTTCATCCTTTGCCGCTCCATCTTACATGGAGCATTCAACTCCGGAATCGGTAAAGGAGAAAATCCTTAACAGAATTCGCATGAATCTTCGACTATCCGACGCCGAACAGTCCGGAGCTCAATTTCTGATAAATCACCTCAGCGACACCGATCTCTTACATATATCCCCCGATGAAATAGTCGAGCATGTTCGTTATTCTTATCTGGCAAGAAAGCTCATGCCCTGGGGACGTGCTATTCCCGAAGATGTTTTTCTTAACTTCGTGCTGTTTCACAAAGCGGCTCAGGAACCTTTTGAAGCTTACAGACCGGAGCTCTTTTCCCGACTTGCACCTGTTGTTCGTGAGTCGAAAACCATGCGTGAGGCGGCTCTGACGGTAAACAGATGGTGTGCGGAAAGAACAAAATTCAGACCTACGAGCGCATGGGATATGGGACCGATTTCTCTTCTCAAAAGAGGTTTTGGAAGGTGCGAGGAGCTTGCCATCCTTGTCGTGTCGGCTTTACGAAGTGTTGCAATCCCTGCTCGCATTGCCTGGACGCCAGCCTGGCGTCATGCCGACGGAAATCACGCCTGGGTGGAAGTCTATCTCGATGATGGAAACTGGCATTTTCTTGATGCAGCATCTCTTCAGGATGATTTTGATCGCCCCTGGTTTGTTCCGCTTCTTTCTCATGTTTCCGTGGTCTGGACGGCGTCTCCTGACGGCAGAGGTTGTTCCGAGCCGATTCCCTATGCTGGATGCTTTCTCTGCATCGAAACCGATAGATATACGAAGACCGATGTAATCACCGTCCGTGTGAAAAGCTCAGATACTAACGAACAGGAAAAAGCTGTCGTGAGACTTCTGGTATGGAACGGAGGTCGCCTGAGACCGGTCATATCGAGCACTACGGACGGGAAGGGAGTGGCGCGATTTAAGGTTGCCAGAGGAGACTATGTTCTCGAAGTGCAACGTGTTAATTCCACTACGATGAAGAAACAGAAAGATGTAAGCCAGAATGTTGGTGGGTCTGACAAAACACTTCTCAGAGGTGATCGCTCTGGTGTGAGCTTCAGCGGAAAACTACTATGCATCCAGAGTGGCGAGGAAGAGATCATTGTAACCATCGATGACGAGGTTCGGGAAT
>CAZWJX010000239.1:1454-1853 GCA_964634695.1 uncultured Syntrophobacterales bacterium
ACCAAATCCCGAGCCCGAAAAAGCCGATAAATTGATCGGCTCCATAGGAGATCTCATTTCCGGCTGGCAACCTGATATGAACGAAGGAGTCGTTAAACATCTTTCAGAAGCAGGCCCTGATGTTTTTGCGTTGATAGCCGCCATGGATTCTTTAGGGGCTCAAAAATCAGGTGTTCTGTCCGAGCTTCTTCTGCTGGTAGATCCCAAGGGACTTGCCGGAGTAAAACCGGAAATAGTGATCGAACATGTTCGTCACAGTATGACGATTCGATCTAAGCGAGAACGAAAGGGTCTTAAATACGACGATGAAATTTTTCTACACTACGTCTTGAATCCCCAGTTCCCTGACGAGCCACCTTTCTTTTTATCCGGAAAAGTGGCCGCAATCCTAAAACCGTT
>CAZWJX010000240.1:0-817 GCA_964634695.1 uncultured Syntrophobacterales bacterium
TTACCTGTTCGACTTCAAGCCTGACTGATTCTATTTCTTTTTGGAGTCTTAGTTCGGTTTCTTTTAGTTCCTTTCTTACTCTTTCTGTTTCAAGTTTTACTGATTCTATATCCTTTTCGAGTCTGAGCTCAGAATCTTTCAACTCTTCGGATGTGGCGGCCTTTCTGCTTTCAACATATTCAACAAATTCGGCAAGAATTCTGGCATGCTCTTCACCGATGCTTCTGAAAAGCTCGTATATCCTCACTGCATAACCCATTTGTTTTCTCCTTAAATGTGTCGATCTTTCTTGTATTAGGGCTCAGGATATTTCGATTATATTATGCCTCGAATTCTAGCGTCAAACCTTTGATGACAAACGCAAATCGATCACAACAACTTAAACAGAGTTGCGGTGATAGAACAAAAAATTAAAGTTAACAAACCACTTAATGGTTACTATGATTACTACGAAAGGTCTATTTTGTGGTTACCTCCTGAAAATGACAGGCAAGCTGGAGAAGAAAGGAACCACCTATGCTCTTCAGACCGTTACAGGTCTATGGTGAACAGAGGTAGTGGGGACGGTAAGTATGTTTGATGCTTCAATTAGTGTGGTAAGGAGATCAAACCCATGGAAATGCCGGTAACGGTTAAAGATATCTTACGTCGGGGTAAAGAACTGATAGGTCGGGAGCTGAAAGTTTGCGGCTGGGTGAGGACTCGACGTGATTCCAAAGCGGGAGTGAGTTTTGTTGAAGTAAATGACGGCTCGTCGGTTAGAAACCTTCAGGCTGTGATAGATTACAATAAATTCGCCAGGGAAGAACTTGAATCG
>CAZWJX010000240.1:827-1779 GCA_964634695.1 uncultured Syntrophobacterales bacterium
CTTGAATCGCTACTTTCGAAGCTTCATACGGGAGCATCGGTCATAATCGAAGGCACAGTAGTTCCATCACCGGGAAAAGGACAGGATATCGAGCTCTCTGTGTCCCACATGGAAGTCTGCGGGGAGGCGGATCCGGCAACTTATCCGCTACAGAAAAAACGCCATTCTTTTGAATTTCTACGCCAGATCGCCCACCTTCGCCCTCGAACAAATACTATTTCCGCCGTAATGAGACTTCGTAGCGCTCTGAGCTTTGCCATACACGACTTTTTCAAAAAACGCGGATTTTACTACATTCACACTCCTATAATAACAACAAGTGATTGCGAAGGAGCAGGTGAGGTGTTTCGTGTTATTGCGGGACGTAGTGCCGGGCAACAGGAGGAGTTTTTCGGACGTCCCACATATCTTACCGTGAGCGGTCAACTTCAGGCAGAAATCTATGCCCTTGCACTTGGAAAAGTCTATACTTTTGGTCCTACGTTCCGGGCTGAAAATTCCAACACAAGACGTCATCTTGCCGAATTCTGGATGGTTGAACCCGAGATGGCTTTCTGTGATCTGGAAGGAGACATAGCGCTGGCAAAGGAATTTGTTACCGCCATGATTGAAGCCATGCTGACCGAATGTAAAGATGAGCTTGAATTCTTCTGCAAGTTTATCGATCAGCAGCTTATGGATCGACTGAATAATGTGCTGGAAAAAGGGTTCGAAATTCTGACTTACGACGAAGCCGTAAAAATCCTTTCTCAGCATAGCAAGCAACTGGAAGTAGTGCCGTCATGGGGCGATGATCTACAGGCCGAACATGAAAAGTTCCTGACTGAGGTTTTAGTGAAGGGTCCTGTGGTGGTGACAAATTACCCGAGATCTCTCAAACCGTTTTATATGCGAGTTAACGACGATGGTAGAACCGTTGCGGCTATGGACATGCTGGTTCCCGGCGTAGGAG
>CAZWJX010000241.1:0-1758 GCA_964634695.1 uncultured Syntrophobacterales bacterium
GGCTGCCTTGCGGCAGCCTCGCAATGACACTCCTCTTTTTTTCGAACAGGTTCACGTTAGACAAGCTTATTCCGGATAAAAGTGAAACTGAGAAACCAGTGTTCGAAGTTGCTTTATTCTGGGCTGAAATAGCCACAACCCAAAAAAACTTATGATGAAAAGCAGTATCACAGAGTTTTTATCGGCTCCCATACAGCCCAGTATTAGGCCATAAAAAGCCGGGCCTATTGCCAATGCCGCCGGGATAAGATGAGCCTGAGCATAAGCCTTGGTAATAGTTTGAAAAAGCTCCGAAGACTTTGATGATAGGCTCTCTCTATCTGTCTTTTTCGCCGACTCCAGAAATCGAGTCTTCAGCCACAACCCCAGGATAATTTCACCCACACCTATAGCTATTAAAATATTCCTTAACTGGATAACGATATCTGAGGAAATTCCCTTTATGAGAGGCTCCCTTGAATAACTCATTAGAGCCCACGATATTAGCGCAACGATAATGCCCATCATAAGGTAGCCCAGCCAAAGGATCGAAACAGAGGTGAAAGTGCGACGAACATTTCTAGTGATTTCCAGTTCTTTATCACGGTATCACATCAGGAAAAGCCTTTCCCCCCATCAATATCAATTCTTCACACCTAAACCTCGCGTTGTTCCTTCCCTTGGCCGGGCCTTTGAGGGCCGTAACTTACGATAAAAACTTCCTTTTCAGGTCGTCCCATGGTGCAAAGGCCATAATTAGACCCGCCGTGATAAGATAAAAAGCAAACATCGATGCAGGAAATGTCAGGTATAAGAAAGCATAGATGGGAAAAGCTGCGGCGCAAGAGAGCACAAATTTAATGACCCATTCCGTCCATTTTTTCTGGTCTTTTTTTTCGCTCATGGTTGGTCTCCATCCTTCCTGCTTAAAAATTACTTTCTCCGCCTGATAGGGAAACGATTTTTTAATCTTTGTGTTCTTTTTCTCACGAAATTCCTTTTTCCACTCTTTTTGCATTCTGTCAAGCTTCTATCAAAAACTTTTTATTTGCGTTATAAATTTCATTTGTGTATATAAGCACATGATAGATGTCTTGAGATAGATCCGAACTTTCTTCGAGAAAGGTTTATTGCCGTGTCCTCGTATGAATCACACATATGTTTTTAAGCAGGGTTTCAGGATGGTGTTAAGTTTATTTCTAGGAGGAAAATGATGAGTGGACCAACAAACCAAAGTATTCTTGTCGTTGGCGGCGGAATGAGCGGAATGACAGCCGCTATTGAAGCCGCAGAAGCGGGCTACGAAGTCTATCTTGTTGAGAAAAATCCCTATCTCGGCGGTAGAGTAGCCCAGTTAAATCAGTATTTCCCAAAGCTCTGTCCTCCATACTGTGGGCTTGAAATTAATTTCAGACGTATTAAGCAAAACCCCAAAATTCACGTGTTCACCCTTGCTCAAGTCGAATCTATTACTGGCGAAGAAGGTAATTTCGAAGTGTCCGTTCTGCTAAAGCCTCGTTATGTAAACGAAAGATGCACTTGTTGCGGAAAATGTGCTGAGGCAACCACAATAGAGATAGAAAATCCCTTTAATTACGGTATGGATAGAATTAAAGCGGCCTATCTCCCCCATGATATGGCTTTTCCAATGAGATATGTGATCGATCCTGTGCTTGTTCAGAGTCCAGAGGCTCAGAAGGTAAAAGAAGCCTGTCCATACGATGCTATTGATCTTTCTATGGAACCCAGGAGTATCACTCTTTCCGTAGGTTCTATTAT
>CAZWJX010000242.1:0-1363 GCA_964634695.1 uncultured Syntrophobacterales bacterium
GTCATTGCGAGCGAAGCGAAGCAATCTCGTCATTGTTTTTTATGAGATTGCCACGACCATTTCGTGGCCTCGCAATGACGGGTTCGCAATGACGGGTTCGGTAGAGATTGCCACGCGCCCTTCGGGCGCTCGCAATGACGCAAAGGAAAACGGCAGCCTCGCAATGACGAATGTGTGTGTCATTGCGAGGAGCGAAGCGACGAAGCAATCTTTGTATAAATCACGAAGCCGTAGCAACAATCAATTTTCAGTAATCTTGATACTCCGTAGGATCGGGAATGCCGGCTTCGGAAAACCCCTTTTTTCTGAGAAGGCAGCTATCGCAGCGGCCACAGGCTCTGCCATGCTCGTCCGGGTCATAGCAGGATAAGGTGAGTTTGTAATCAACGCCCAGTTCAAGCCCTCTACGGATAATTTCTGCCTTCGTGAGAGAAATAAGGGGCGTATGAATCCTGAAGCTCACTTTGCCTTCCACTCCAGCCTTTGTTCCCAGATTTGCCATTTTCTCGAAAGCCTCGATGTATTCAGGGCGGCAATCCGGGTAACCGGAATAGTCAAGGGCGTTTACGCCTATAAAAATATCCCCCGTTCCCAGAACTTCTGCCCACGCTACGGCGAAAGAAAGAAAAATGGTATTTCTCGCCGGCACATAAGTCACGGGAATGTTGGATGAAATATCCTCCAGCGGGCGATCTTTGGGAACAGCCACTGCCCTGTCCACAAGGGCCGAACCGCCTATACGATCCAGAGGAAGTTCAATAATGAGATGTTCCCTGACTCCGAAATGTCTTGCTACAGCCCTGGCCGCTTCAATTTCCATACGATGGCGCTGATGATAGCTGAACGTCAGAGCATAAAGTTCGTAACCTTCGTTTTTCGCCACCGCAAGGGTCGTTGACGAATCTATTCCGCCTGATAAAAGCACCACAGCTTTTTTGCCTGACATGCTCACACTCCTCTTTCCACGCCTTTCCAGATGTATTTGTGAAGCTGTAAGTTTAGACGAACGTCCAGTCTGTCGGTTAAAATCCAGTCGGCAAGTTCTGCAGGGTCCAACCGCCCTGAAACAGGCGAAAAGTTAATAACACCTTTCCATCCGCTTCTCAGAATTTCTCGCCGCAGTTCTTTAGCAAAGAGGTAATCCTCACGGTCTCCTATTACAAATTTCACCTCATCGTGTTCTGGAACGAGCCGTGAAATATTGTCGTAATCATTCCGCTCCATCATTCCGCTGGAGGGACATTTAAAATCCACTATTCGCACGGCTTTCCTGCTAACCAGATTGATGTTCAGACTCCCGTTGGTTTCCACCAGTACGAAGTAACCTCGCCTGAGCAGTTCATCAACGAGCTCAGGAGTTGTG
>CAZWJX010000242.1:1373-1717 GCA_964634695.1 uncultured Syntrophobacterales bacterium
TAGCTTCTGGATTCGACTTCTCTTATGATTTCCTGTAGCGACATTTCGACGGCTTCGTTACGAGCATACGCAGTATCGCAATAAGTGCACCAAAGATTACACCCCGAAAGCCTTACAAAAGTGCATGGAAACCCTGCATAGCTCGATTCGCCCTGTATGCTGGTAAAGATCTCGCAGACTCTCAAAAGGCTCATCTTCCCGCTTTATAACCCGCCCTTGGTTCAGGGATATACGTAAGTTCGGCAGGGGCAAGGCGCCGCCTTGTCCCTACATTCTTTTTGTGTCATTGCGAGCCGGAGCGAAGCGAAGGCGAAGCAATCTCGCAATGTGTCATTGCGAGGAGC
>CAZWJX010000243.1:0-1701 GCA_964634695.1 uncultured Syntrophobacterales bacterium
AGGAAAGCCTCTTTTTATTCCCATGTCAACCGGACACAATTAATGAAACACTACCCGAGCAGTCCAGAGGACTGCGTGGCAATCTCAAGAGATTGCTTCGTCGCTCCGCTCCTCGCAATGACGAATGTGGGCGTCATTGCGAGCGCCCGAAGGTCGCGTGGCAATCTCATTAGGGAAGAACAAAAAAGATTGCTTCGCTTCGCTCGCAATGACGCGGGGGGAAGGCAATGACGAGATTGCTTCGCCTTCGCTTCGCTTCGGCTCGCAATGACGAATGTGTGTCATTGCGAGGCTGCGAAGCAGGCGTGGCAATCTCAAGAGATTGCTTCGCCTTCGGCTCGCAATGACACAAAGAGTGTTCCTCGCAATGACACAAAAAGTGTTCCTCGCAATGACACACAAAGAGTGTTTCTCGCAATGACACACAAAGAGTGTTTCTCGCAATGACACAAAAGTACACAGTTACGCAATTTTTCGAGCAGGTTCAGATAAGAGAGAAGGGCCATCAAAAAATGGAATGTGACCATGAGATGCTATGTGATTATCCCATGCCGGTATGATTCCACGAGGCTTCCCGGGAAGGTGCTCCTTTCCGTTAACGGCCGTCCTCTTGTTCGATGGGTCTATGATGGAATTAGAGGGTCCAGGCTTGTTGAGGATATTTTTATAGCCACCGATGATGATAGAATCAGGGAAGTATGCGAAACTTTCGGGGCAAAGGTCGTTATGACCAGAAAGGATCACCCCAGCGGAACGGATCGAGTTGCCGAAGCAGCTTCGAAGCTAGGTTGTGCAGATGATGACATTGTTGTGAGGGCTCTGATGGATAACCCGGAAGTTCCTATGGCTACGCTGGCTTTCCCATCTCGATCACCGGAAGATTTCAGGAATCCTAATGTTGTTAAGGTAGTTTTTGATCAAAAAAGACGAGCTCTCTACTTTTCTCGTGCTTCCATACCTTTCGATCGTGATGGAAATGAGCCTTTCCTGTTCTGGAAACATCAGGGTTTTTATGCCTATCGTTTCGGGTTTCTCAGGGAGTTTGTGTCATGGAAGCCGTCCGAACTGGAGCGGCGTGAAAAGCTGGAGCAACTGAGAGCCCTCGAACACGGCGTTCCCATCCTGGTTGTGCCGTCTCCGAGAGATACCGTGGGGGTGGATACACCCGAAGATCTCGAACGAATCAGGAGTTACCTAGGAGCTTTCTAACCATTTCTTGATTGCCTGACGGAATGGATCAGGAATGGTTAACACTTTGCGTTCATGCTCTCCGCCAACACAGACGAGGGCAAAAAGGGCCTGAACACAGGGAGTGACTTTTCCGCCGGGTTCTTCCCGGTCAATCCGCTGGATTACAACCATGCTCCGGCTCCGGAGTTCTTCAATGCCCGTGACCACGGTTACAACGTTGTCGTAGTGAAGCGGACTGAAGTAGGCGCAGGTAAGCTGGGCTACCGTGAGGTGCATACCGTATTCGTCCATAAGGCGGCGATAGGGAAAACCTAGATGGCGGAAGAAATCGTCGCGAGCAATTTCAAAAAAATGAAAATAATTGCCATGATAGACACCGCCTCCAATGTCGATTTCGTAAAGAGGCACACGGAGAACAGTTCGATGGGCCGGCTCAAAATATCGAGGTTTCATCTTTTCCATGGGAGCTTTCTCTCCTTGTTTAACTTTCCTTTTTGCCGAAGAACCTAT
>CAZWJX010000244.1:0-1662 GCA_964634695.1 uncultured Syntrophobacterales bacterium
CCATTGAGCCTGGTAGTACATTGAGTTTCCCACATATGACACGTCAGCGCCATATTTTTCTTCTTGCGCCGCTTCTATACCGATGGGGTGGTATCTTCTTGTGTTTGTTGCTAGGGGCAGGAATTTTACCTTTCGAAAGCCAAGGCTTCTGAAATAGTCAACACGTTTCTTGCGGTACGTATAGATAAAGGTATTTTCATGAATTGCTCTTGATGCGAGGTCATTTTCGGATAGAAGTTCTATTGTAGGATCAATTTCCCAGATAACCAGAAAAGTTCCTGTTTCGGCGCATATTTCCGGAAGTCCTTTAACGTAGTTTATAGTGAATACGAAATCAGGCGATGTTTAGGGTGGAGTGAGATAACATCCAGAGGGAAAGCGCTAATGCCCATTTCAAGAAATGTGTCGATAACATCTCTGCTTAGAAGACCATGCGTGTTTACAAGACATTTTATTGGGGCAGAACGATTCAACTGAGAAACTTTCTTCCACCATCTTTGTTCTTCTTCGTAAACAGGTCCGAGAACCGGGTGTAATATGAGATGCGGTGTATCTTTCCATGGCAATGAATGAAGATCGGTCTCAAGTAGAAAAACGAGCTTTCCTGAAATTATTTCCCGGGAATAGTCTCTGAGGCTTAAAGCCAGTTTTAGCACTTCTGGATAGCGTTCATAGGCGTATATCTTTTTGATCCTAGAACAGTATGTAAGAAGGGAATCTAACTCGTAACCAAGCCCCACACCAAGTAAAACTATTGGGGAGCTTTCGGCCTGTTGATTTTGGATCTCATTTAAGATCAGGTGTGGGTTACTGGTGTCATGAACCAGTGAACGGGTCCATCCTGTAAGCCGCAGATTTATTTTCCCAGAGTTTTCAAGCACTGTTTCTAAGGGGGGAGCTCCTTTGCAATGAGCTATTTGATGGGCTAAATCATGTTGTTCCGTAATAAATAGTGCGTAAAGGTTTTTTTTGAATATGTGAAGTGCAGGGACCCTTTCCATCATACAGTTTGAAATAAATAAGGGCGGGAAGAAAGACGTCCCGCCTTTCCGATTGTATTCTTTAGCCTTGCAACAGTCTGAGCACCTGCTGAGGTGCCATATTAGCCTGAGCAAGCATTGCAATACCGGACTGCTGGAGGATCTGAAGTTTTGTGAAGTTAGTGACTTCTTCAGCCATGTCTACGTCTCTGATGGTGGATTCAGAAGCCGAGAAGTTTTCGATGCTCACTTCCAAGTTTTCCATAGTGTACTGAAGTCTGTTTTGATTTGCACCGATCTGGCTCATGAACTGGTTGATACTGGTAATAGCAGTATCAATTGCATCCATAGCCGCTCTGGCATTCGTTGCGGTATCGATACTAATGCTCTTCACACCAAGAGCCGCAGCATCAGCCGTTGCAAGCTTAATGTTGAGCTGGAATTCATTACCATTAGTTTGTCCGATCTGGAATGTAAGACCCGAAGTGGCCAGAGCTCCGCCATTTATCAGTACTGTAGTGTTATATTTGGTAGACTGAGCAATTCGGTCGATTTCTGACTGGAGGTTGATGAATTCTGAGGTGAGCTGACTCTGAACAGTCTGATCGGATGCCGCCTGAGTGGCGAGTTCCTTCATTCGCACCAGAATGTCGTAAATTTTGCTGTAAGCTCCATCGGCTAC
>CAZWJX010000245.1:0-1595 GCA_964634695.1 uncultured Syntrophobacterales bacterium
AAATATTTTGATCTTTATCGGGGGGTTTTATGGATATTAAGCTGTTAAACATTGGTTTTGGCAATACAGTTGTAGCAAACCGAATCATTGCAATTGTTTCACCGGCGTCGGCGCCCATGAAAAGGCTTAAAGAGGATGCAAAGAGAGATAACCGGCTCATTGATGCGACGATGGGCAGGAAAACCAGAGCGATTATTATAACCGATAGTAACCATGTGATCCTCTGCGGTGTCCAGGCCGAGACTATCGCTCAGAGGCTTATAGCCGAACACGATGTGAAAGAGTTCAACCTTCTTCCATCGGGATCCTCTGGCAAGAGGGTTCATGTTCACTTAGATGACGAGCAAGAATGAATAGACAGGGCACATTGTTCATAATCTCAGCACCTTCGGGGGCCGGTAAAACGACCATCCTTAAGGAAGTGAAACTCAGGCTTCCCGATATTCGATTTTCCGTCTCCTGCACGACTCGCCCGCCTCGCTCTGGCGAAGAGCACGGGAAAGACTATTTTTTTATGTCACATGAAGAGTTTCTTAAAGGCATCAGTGAAAATCGCTTTGTCGAATGGGCCTGTGTTCACGGAAATTACTATGGCACAGATCGGCGCACGATAGAAGGCTGGATTAATGAAGGCTTTGATGTGCTTCTTGACATTGACGTTCAGGGAGGCCGGCTTATTAAGTGTCAGTATCCAGGTGCGGCCACAATATTCATCCTGCCGCCTTCCTGGGAGGAGCTGGAAAGAAGACTTCGTCAGAGAGGAACGGATTCCGAGGAAGTAATTCAAAAGCGCCTTCACAATGCCCGTGGAGAAATTGCCGAAGCTTTATGGTATGAATATACCGTGATTAACGACGATTTATCAAAGGCCGTCGAAGAGGTTATGGCTATCATCAAATCTTACAGATGTCGCACGAAAAACCGTTTCGATTTTCTAAGGGGATTACTTAATGTGGATTTCAGGAGTGCATGTTCTGGAAGAACTGCTGAAACATAGCCCGCAGTTGATTGTTGAAATTGTCCACTGCCGCAAGGACGCTCTGGTAATCGGTCTGGTTGACAGGGCAAGAACTTACGCAATTTCGGTAAGAGAGGCGAGTCGTGAGGAGCTCAATCGCCTGATGGGATACCGTCACCATCAGGGAGTTGCAGTGAAAGTTAAGTCTTTTCCCTATGCCGATTTTGATGAGTTAACCGACAAACCCGCTGAAGAGTTATCACCACTTGTTCTTCTTGACGGCATTGAGGATCCCAGCAATTTCGGGTCAATTCTTAGAAGCGCGGCGTTTTTCGGAGTAAAAGGGGTCATTATTCCTGAACACCGGTCTGTTTCTGTAACAGACGCCGTATGCCGAGTTTCAGCAGGAGCTGTTACGATGGTTTCCATCGTGCGGATTCCAAACCTGGTCCGTGCCATGGATGTGTTGGAGGATAAGGGCTTTGCTATTGTTGGTCTGGATGCCCATGCCGGTGATTCCATTTACGACCTGTCTCTTTCTCATCCCGTAGCACTTGTCGTCGGTAGCGAACATAAGGGGATGAGAAGGCTCGTGAGAGAACACTGTCACAGAATTGCCAGAATTCCTTCCTGCGGC
>CAZWJX010000246.1:0-1558 GCA_964634695.1 uncultured Syntrophobacterales bacterium
CCAAATCTACGCACAAGAGCTGTGGTGGTCTTGTGCAGCCAATCCAGCCGGATATTCGCAATGCGTGCATGGAGTCTGGAAAGCCCATTCCTTAAGGCCCAGGCCTGTGTCCGTCAACCGTTGTTTCCAAACCATTATGATCGAGCTCCACCCGCCTCAATTATTTCTCCGGGATGAGTAATGTAGCCCGTAATAGCCGAAGCGGCGGCTACAGCGGGGTTGCACAGGAAAACCTCGCTTTCGGGATGGCCCATTCGTCCCACAAAGTTACGGTTTGTTGTGGCCAGAGCACGTTCTCCCTTCGCAAGAATCCCCATATGTCCTCCAAGACAGGGGCCACAGGTCGGAGGACTCACAACGGCTTCCGCATCCACGAAGATTTTTATCAGGCCCTCTTCCAGAGCCTGTCGGTATATTCCGGGCGTTGCCGGGAATATGAGACACCGGACACGGGGATGAACTTTTCTGCCTTTCAAAAACATCGCAGCGATTCGCAGATCCTCGATTCGTCCGTTGGTGCAAGATCCTATCACCACCTGATCAATGGCAATATTACGAGCTTCGGTCACAGGATGAACATTTTCGGGGATATGGGGGAAAGCCACCAGCGGCTCCAGAGAAGAAACATCCCAGTCGTAGATCGCTTCATACACTGCATCGGGATCGCTCTGATAGAATCTATAGGGACGTTTTGCTCTGTCCTTTATGTATTCTTCCGTTATGCGGTCGGGAGCTATCAAGCCGACCTTTGCCCCGGCTTCAATTGCCATATTGCAGAGTGAAAACCGATCGGACATGGGAAGATTTTCAATCACTTCGCCTGCGAATTCAAGAGCCCTGTAACGAGCACCTTCGACACCGATTTTGCCGATAGTATAAAGGATAAGATCTTTACCACCGAGCCACGGGCCTAATTTGCCCCGGAAGAATATTTTTATCGACGGTGGAACCTTGAACCAGCTTTTCCCTGTGGCCATTATAGCGGCAAGGTCGGTGCTTCCCATCCCCGTTGCAAAGGCTCCCAGAGCGCCGTAAGTGCAGGTGTGGCTGTCGGCACCCACTATAACTTCCCCCGGCAGAACGAGTCCTTCTTCGGGGAGTAGAGCATGTTCGATCCCAACTCTTCCTATTTCGTAAAAATACGGAATTCCATGCTCCCTTGCAAAATCCCTCATCTCCTTAACCTGCATCGCCGAAGCGATGTCTTTGTTAGGCGTGAAATGATCCGGGACGAGGGCAATCCTGTAAGGATCAAAAACTCGCTGGAAGCCGGCCTCCTTGAAAGTCTTGATGGCTAAAGGAGCCGTAATGTCATTTCCAAAACAGAAATCGACGGATACTTCCACAATCTGTCCAGCTCTTACATCGCCGGATTCAGTGTGATCGCTAAGAATTTTCTCCGCAAGCGTTTTCCCTGCCATAATGATTTCCCCACATGCGCTCCTAAAGAGTTATCTGTTTTTTCTTCGTGCCTTTGCGAGCAAAGCAATCTCGTCATTGCGAGCCCTTTTTCCATGTGTCATTGCGAGGAGCGAAGCGGCGAAGCAATCTCTCATTG
>CAZWJX010000247.1:0-434 GCA_964634695.1 uncultured Syntrophobacterales bacterium
AACCGTATCATATATTTACGAATCTCTCGAAACCAAGAAGCGAGATAAACATATGGAACCCTTTTATGTTGAATTTCCTCCCATTAGTGTAGAAGAAATGAACTTCACTGCTCACGAAGGCGAGGAGTTTTTGTATATCCTTGAAGGAACGGTAGAATTCAGAAGTGTAGACAGAGTAGAGATTCTGGAAGCTGGAGACAGCATTTATATTGATTCGTCGATAAGCCACGCATTTCGGTGTGTGGGCGACAAACCGGCAAAGGCTGTAGCGGTAATCTGGAGCAAGCCATAGATCAAGAAGCGTCGCTATTTTCTGGAAGCAGAAAGACGAACACAAGCTTTTCGTCGTTAACGTCTATAATGAGGTTGCCTCCTCGAGATTTAGCATAGACAAGCCATCCCGGCATTTCTTCACTACAGCATTCAACCGCTGG
>CAZWJX010000247.1:444-1555 GCA_964634695.1 uncultured Syntrophobacterales bacterium
TCGGGATTTTTCTGCCTTGCAATGCCCTCTACCGTGCGAAGCGTTTCGTCAAAGTCAGGATTATCTATCTTTACGTCAACGGTCGGGCACCAGAACATTGAACGATTTAAACCATGAGCGCATTTCATATCTTATCCTCTCCTGTTTGTTTGGTTTCACTTTTCCAAACTAAGATAATGCTTCACGTTAGATCTGGGAACGGGTCAATTGATAAATTTTGTTGACGTGTATAGAAACAAGCGTGTCTAGAAACAAGCAAGGGCACGACATACCGTGCCCTTACCTGAAATATAGCAATAACGTTTGTGAAGCTTTCAGCTTCCAGCCTACCCTTACACTAGTACAAGTTACGGTTTCTTATCCTCCAAAACGGTTACTGCACCGGTGTCAAGATCGTATTTTGCTTTGATAATCTTAACTTTTCCTTCATCAACAAGCTTCTGAATAACGGGTGATTGCTTCACTAAGTTTTCGGCAACAAGTCGAACGTTTTCATCGATAGCAGAGTCGAGAATGGCCGGTTTATCAAGAGCCTTTCCCTGCTCTTTCGCTTTTTTAACGGCAGGGGCAATAGTCTTAACAAGTTCTCCAATGTTACCTTCCGCCTTTCCGTCGGACTCTAAAGCTGCCGTCACTGCTCCACATCGTGTATGTCCAAGAACCATTATTAAGGGCGATCCTAAATGTTCAACGGCGTATTCGACACTACCGATGGCAATTTTATCCACAATATTTCCTGCGGTTCTTATCACAAATATATCACCTAGTGAGGCGTCAAAAATAAGCTCCGGAGGGACTCTAGAATCAGAACAGGAGATTATGACAGCGTAAGGTTTCTGCCCTTTTGCCACCTGATGACGTTTATCCTTGGAGGTGACTTCGCAGGTCTTCATAGCCCCACTTTTGTATCGCTGATTACCATCAAGTAGCCATTTTAAAGCCTCATCGGAACTTATTGCACTACCTTTTTCATCAGAACCAAAAGCCTCACTACCAAAAAGCAAAAGAACGCTCAAAAAAAGGCCAATTGCTCTAACTTTTTTCTTCATCATGGTTCCTCAACCTCCTTTGCTAAAAAAGATCAATCTTTACTATGTCAACTGCTGCGTAC